>JBBQVF010000036.1:0-35654 GCA_038211805.1 Burkholderiales bacterium
TCGCTGATCGCCCAGACGCTCCATTGCCAAGTCAAGGCCTCGTCGGCTGCGTTGGCGGGGTAGAGCGCGCCGCCGTAGCGCTTGGCGAGGTAGAGGTTGATCGCCATCGACTCGAACAGCTGCAGCTCGCCGTCGATCAGGGCCGGGATGCGGCCGTTGGGGTTGACGGCCAGGTGGGCGGCCGACTTCGAGTCGGCGCCGTAGCTGACCGGCACATGCTCGTAGTCGATGCCGACTTCCTCGATGCCCCAGATTGCCCGCAAGGCGCGCGAGCCGGAGATGCCGAACAGGCGGGGCTGGGTCATGGTGATCAGCTTTCTTCTTGAAAAATTGGCGGCGCCATGATGCTTCGAGCCGGCGGGCAGCGACGGGCCGGGGCGCTCAGAACGCGTAGCGGCCCATCAGGTCGACCCGCTGCATCTTGCCGGTCTCACCCGAAAAGGCCTTGCGCTCGCCCAGGATCAGCTCACCGCCGAGTTCGACATTCTTGATCGGCGAATAGATCAGGTTCATGAACAGCTGCTGCAGCGTCTTGTTGTCCACCGCCTGCGCCGTCTTGCCCTTGTTCAGGCCCAGCGCCACCGTGCCGCGCAGCTGGCCGGAGAAGCTTCGGGCATAGCCCAGCACCAGGCCCTGGTTCTTGTCGAAGCGGATCGCGCCGGTGGTGGTGTCGATCGAATAACCGTTGCTGCCGTAGAGCTGGTCGATGTCGCCTTCGACGTAGGTGTACTGGCCCATCAACAAGTCCTTGTCGGTCAACTTGTAGCTGCCGCCCACGCCGACCCCACCGCCGTAGCGGGTGTCGGTGGCCGACCGCTTCTCGTGCAGCAGGCCGCGGAGGTTGAAGGCGCCGCCGTCGAAGGTCTGGTCGTAGCGGGCGACCAGTTGCGGCAGTTTCTCGTTGGCACTGCCGCCGCCGAACTGGTCTTCGGGGTCTTCCATCGCGACGCTGAGCTTGTAGCCCGCTTTGGTGTCGCCATAGGTGTAGCGGACCATCGTGCGGCGCGAAAACGGCGCGCCGATCGGGCCGTTGAAATCGACCGTCTCGGGCAGGTTGTCCAGGTCCATGAAGGTCGACCAGGTCTGGCCGACCAGGAAGCCGGCGTATTCGCCGTAGCCATGGCGCAGCCGCAGGCGGTTGCGGTTGTCGCCGCTGTAGCTGTAGAAATCGGCTTCCAGCTTGGTGTTGAAGGTGCCGGCGCCGGTGGGCGTGGAGGTTTCGAAGCCGAAGCGCGAGGTCTGCGCCGTCAATTTGGTCTTGCCCTTCTGGCCGAGCAGAGGGTCGGCCGCCACCTCGCTGTCCACCGGCTGGAAGGTCAGGTTGGTGAAGTTGTCGCTGGGCGCGGTGCGGCCGATGTCGTGGATCGCGTGGGCCTCGGCATGACCGTACAAGCGGATCGTGGTCTCCGAGCCCGGCAGCCGGAAGCCGCCGCCGATGTCGCCCAGCACCACCGCGTCCCGGCTCTTGATCTCGAGCTGCTCGATGCGCTCACCCCAGCCGCTGGCGTCGGCGGGCCTGGGGGCCGCCACGGCCGCCGCCGCCGGTGGCTGGGCCTTCTTCAGCGCGTTGACCTCCTCGCGCAGCTGGCGAATCTCCTCGCGCAGCTGGGCGAGCTCGGAACCGGTCTGGGCCAGCGCAGGCGCGGTACCCGCCACCAGCAAGGCGGCCACCAGGCCGATCAGCGTGGGTTGCAGCTTCATCGTCTTCTCCATGTCGAAAATCGGGAACCGTGACAGCGGCGCGGCCGCCACGGTCAGTGCAGGATCTGGCCCAGGAAGGCGCGGATGCGCTCGTTGTCCTGGGCGCCAAAAAATTGCGCGGGCGGCGCATCGGCGGCCACCCGGCCCTGGTCGATGAACAGCACGCGGTCGGCCACCTCGCGGGCAAAGCCCATCTCGTGGGTGACCACCAGCATGGTCATGCCGCTGGCGGCCAGGTGCTTCATCACGTCCAGCACTTCCTTGACCATTTCGGGATCGAGCGCCGAGGTCGGTTCGTCGAACAGCAGCACCTTGGGCCGCATCGCCAGGCTGCGGGCGATGGCCACGCGCTGCTGCTGGCCGCCCGACAGCTGGAACGGATGCTTATGGACGTGCGCGGCCAGGCCCACCCGGTCGAGCAGTTCGTGGGCGCGGGCCTCGGCCTCGGCACGGCTCAAGCCCCGCACGCGGCGCGGCGCCAGCGCCACGTTGTCCAGCACGGTGAGGTGTGGGAACAGGTTGAACTGCTGGAACACCATGCCGACCTCGGTGCGCAGCCGGTCGAGTTGCCGGGCATCGTCGCTGACCTCGATGCCATCGACGACGATGTGGCCCGAATCGTGGCTTTCCAGCCGGTTCAGCATGCGCAGCAGCGTGCTCTTGCCCGAGCCCGAGGCGCCGATGATCACCGCCACCTCGCCGGCGTTGAAATGGGTGCTCAGGTCTTTCAGCACCTGGTTCGGGCCGAAGTGCTTGTTGACCTTGTCGACGGTGATCAGCGGTGCGGTGCTACTCATCGCGCAAGTCCCCTACCGCGACCAAAACCCAGGTCAGGTACAGCCGGTTTGACCCAGTAGACGCCGTGGAACCGGCTCCGCCGGGCCACAGGCGGCGCCCCCCTTGGGGGGAGGCGCCGAAAGCGCTTCGGGGGGTCATGTCAACTTCCCTTCGATGTCGTAGCGGCGTTCCACAGCGTCGGAGATCTGCGTCATGACGGTGGTCAGCAGCAGGTAGATGACGGCCGTGGCGACGAACACCGGCACCGCCTGGAACGAGGTGCTCTTGACCTGCGAGCCGGCGTTGGTCAGCTCGACCACGCCGATGGTGAAAGCCAGCGACGAATCCTTCAGCAGCGCCACGATGTTGTTGACCAGCGGCGGCAGCGCAATCTTGAAGGCCTGCGGGAAGGTGATGTCGATGAAGGTGTGCCAGCGCGACAAGCCCAGCGAGCGCGCCGCCTCCACCTGGCCCTTGGGCACGGCCAGCAGGCCGGCGCGGATGGCCTCGGCGTTGTAGGCGCCCACGTTCATCGCCAGTGCCAGCGTGGCGGCCGAAAACTCGTCCATCCGCAGCCAGGGGCTGATCTCGGGCAGCGCGAAGTAGACGAACAACACCTGCACCAGCAACGGCGTGCCGCGCATCACCCAGATATAGAAGCCGGCGATCCAGCGCAGCGGCGCCACCCGCGAGACCTTGCCCAGCGCCGCCACCACGCCCAGCACCACGCCGGCCAGGCCCGACACCAGGGTGAGTTGCACCGTGACCCGGGTGCCGTCGGCGAACAACTGCGCGTTGTTGCCGATCGGGTCGGGCGCCATGGCCAGCGGGATCGTGATCAGCCACAGGATCAGCAGCAGGGCGATCGACGCGGTGATCATCGTCGCGCTGCTGCGCTGCTGGCGCGACCAGGCGGCGGGCCACACGGAAAGCAGTCGGTTCAAGAGGTTCTCGCGGGGAGGCTGGGGACGAGAAGCGGTTGCGCGAGGCGCCATGCCGCCGCTCGAGGCCGCATCACTTGCAGCGGATGTCCTCTTTGAACCACTTGTTCGAAATCGCCGCGTAGCTGCCGTCGGCCTGGATCGCCGCCAGCGCCTTGTTGATCTCGGCGGCCAGGCTGGTGTTGCCCTTGGCCACAGCCGAGGCGATGCGCTCGACGAACAGGAAGTCGCCCATCTTCATGCCGGCACCCGGGTTGGCGCTCAACGCGTTGAGCGCGACGAAGCGGTCGGTGACCCAGGCATCCACCCGGCCACTGGCCAGCGCAGCGCGGGCGTCGGTGTCCTGCGGGAAGTTCTTGATCTCCTTGACGGCCGAGACCTTCTTGACGTTTTCCATGTAGGTGGTGCCGGTCTGCACCGCGATGACCTTGCCGGTCAGGTCGGCGGCGGTCTTGACCGCGCCGTCCTTGGCGATGATCACGCCGCCCGAGCAATAGTGCGGGTCGGTGAAGGTGACCGCCTTGGCGCGCTCGTCGGTGATGCCGTGCGAGGCGATCACCATGTCCCAGCGGTCTTGCCGCAGACCGGTGAGCAATGCGTCGAAGGACAGCGCCTTCCACTCCACCTTCAGGCCCATCTTGGCGGCCAGGGCCTCGGCCACCTCGACCTCGAAGCCAGTCAGTTTGGCGCCCTGGAAAAAGTTGAAGGGCGCGAACTGACCTTCGGTGGCGATGATGATCTTGCCGTCTTGCCTGACCTCGGCAGCAGTGCGGGCGCCGGCTTGCACCACCAGGCCCAGCAGCAGGCAGACCGCCAGGGCGCTCTTGTTCAACAAAGGCATCAGTTTCATGACGGGCAGACCTTTCGCAGGAGCTTCCAGTAGATCGGAAGCAAAATTGTGACCGAATTGTTTCGCGTCGGGACACGGGTGGAAACGCCCCCCCGACGATCGACCTGCCCTCAGGTACTCTCGAAGAAATAGCGCTTGAGGCCGGCCAGGATCATCTCCACCGCCACCGCCGTCAGCACCAGGCCCATCAGCTTTTCGATCGCCGACACCATCGACGCGCCCAGCCAGCGCCGGATGCGGTTGGCCGCCAGTAGCACCGTGCCCGACACCACCATCGCCAGCGTCAGCGCGCCCACCCAGGTCAGCAGCCGCTCGGGCTGACGCGATGCCAGCAGCAGCACCGTGGCCATCGCCGACGGCCCGGCCAGCAGCGGCACGGCCAGCGGAAAGATGAAGGGCTCGCGGCCCTCGTCGCTGGCGTAGCCTTCGGCACCGCCGGAGAAGATCATGCGGATCGCGATGATCAGCAGGATCACGCCACCGGCCACCTCCAGCGAGCGCTCCGACAGCCGCATCAGGCCGAGGAAGCCCTGGCCGCCCAGCATGAAGGCCAGCAGCACCGAGAAGGCGATCACCACCTCGCGCAGCGCCACCCGGCGCCGGCGTTCCGGCGGCACGCCCTGCAGCACCGAGATGAAGATCGGCAGGCTGCCAAACGGGTCGAGCACCAGCAGCAGCAAGACGAAGGCCGAGAGAAAGCTGTGATCCATGCCGCCGATTGTGCTGGTGACGGGTGCCGGTGCCGGCTGCCGGTGCGGCCGGTCACCCCGGCGACGCCAAGCGCGTGGAAAGCAAAAATCCGTACCCGCGTCGGGCCCGGAGGGAGGCCCGGTTTCAGGGGCTTTCGGTGTGCGGCTGCAGGCCGTCGTCGGCGGCTGGCAGCACCAGCAGATAGCCCTGGCCTGTCGCGTCGGCACCCAGGGTGGCGCTGGCCCATGGCGGCGGGCCGTCCTGCGCACGCAATGGAACGGTGGCTCGCGCCTGCGGCGCGCCAGCGGCCAGGGCAGCCACCATCTGGCGCAAGGCGCCTGCGCCCCCTGGGGCCAGACAGGATTCAACCGACCTGCCGTCGGCATCGGCCAGGTTGACTCCCAGCATCCGGGCGGCGGCCTGGTTCATCTCGTGCAGCACCAGTCGGGCATCCATGTCGATGCAGGCCACGGGCAAAGCGTCGTAGCGTTCGGCCTGCTGGCGCAGCGAGGCTTCGAGGGCGATGCGCGACGCCTGCAGCTCATCGGCCTGGAGTTCCAGTTCGACCTGGTGAACCTGCAGTTCGTGCAGCAGGGCCAGCGCATCGGTGGCCGTGCGCGGCGACAAGGCCAGCGCATGCAGGACCGCCAGCGCATCGGTGGCGGTGGCACGCGGCAGGGCCGATGGAGCGCCGCCAGTCAGGCGCTGGGCAGCGCGGCTGCGGAGATGGGCCTCGCGGCCGGGTTCGGTCAAGCTGTGGGGCATTTTTGCGCTTTCGACAGGGAACCTGCCTGTTGCCGACTCCATGCCTTGCGAAGTCGGGATTCGAGTTCTTTCGCCACCGTGATGTCGGCGAAGGTGATCACCACCCCTTGCATGACATTCGCCAAGGTGCGGTACGGCATGATGCGCACCGAGAACCACTGCCCGTCGGTGGTGGCGATCTGCTTCTCACTGAACGCCAGCGTGCGCAGGGTTTTCTTCACGTCGGCATGCAGCTCGGGGTAGATCAGCGTGCTGGCCAGTTCGACCAGCGGCCGGCCGATGTCGCCCTCGCGCAGGTGGATCACGCGGGCCATCCGCTCGGTGAAACGCCGCACGTTCCGGTCCTTGTCGAGGAACAGCGTGGCGATGTCCGTGCTGTTGAGCAGGTTCTGCATGTCGCTCTGGGCCAGTGCCAGGTCGTCCAGCTTGCACTGCAGCTCGCCGTTGATCGTCTGCAACTCTTCGTTCATCGACTGCGCCTCTTCCTTGGTCGTCGTCAATTCCTCGTTGGCCGACTGCAACTCCTCGTTGGTCGACTGCAACTCCTCGATGGCGGCCTGCAGCTCCTCCTTGGAGGCGTGAATCTCCTCCTGCAACGACCGCATTTCCTGGCGCGAGCGCAAGGCCTCGCCATCGACCCCGGTGTCTTGCGCTGCACCGTCCTTCGACCGCCGCAGACGCCGGCCGGGCACGGCGGCCAGCGCTCGAAAGACGATCATCGCCTTGCCCGCGAGCGACGCCGGCTGCGCGATCGCCTGAACCAGGATGTCGACCCGGGTGGGGCTGAGGTCGTCGAGCAGCAAGCCGCGCAATTCAACCGTCGTGCCGTCTTTCAGGGCCGTGCGCAGGGCCACGGCCACCTGCGCACGCAGGCCCTGGCGCAGCATCACATGGATGTTCCAGTTGGCCTTGCCGGCAGCCGGCTCCAGGTAGGCGCCGGTGCGGCCGTTGATGTAGAGAAGATCACCGGCCTCGTTGACCAGCACGGCCGGCAGTGAGTAGGTCTGCAGCAGCAAGTGGTCGGCTTGGGCCTGCAGGTTGACGGGCGGTCTTGGGGGTGGGTCAGGTCAGTCTCCTGGGCGGCAGGCTGCGACGGTGGCCGCCGCCGAGTTGGAAAGTACACGGGGTCGGTGCCGCCACCGCGCTCGTGGCGCCAGTACAGGCGGGAGGCGGGATCCAGCGGCTGGAAGCGGGCGGATGCCCGTCCGACCGTCTCGGAGTTGCCGAGCAGCAGCGCGCCGCCCGGGCGAAGGCTGTAGTGGAACAGCGGTATCGGCCGCTTTTGCAACGCGGCGTAGAAGTAGATCAGCAGGTTGCGGCAAGCCAGCAAGTCCAGGCGGGTGAAAGGGGGGTCGAGGATCACGTCGTGCTGCGCGAACAGCACCTTGTCGCGCAGCCGCTTGTCGATCAGGTAACCGCCCGGCCGTTCGGTGAAAAACCGCGCCAGCCGATCGGGCGTCAGGTGGCGCGCGATGCTGGCCGGGTATCGACCGGCGCGGGCCACCGCAATCGCCTCGGCATTGAGGTCGGTGGCGAAGATCAGCAAGTCGCGCGCGGGCGGCACGGGCAGCGATTCGACGAGCTCGATGAACACCATGGCCAGCGTGTACGCCTCTTCGCCGGTCGAGCAGCCCACCACCCAGGCCCGCAACGGGGCGCTCTCGCCGGTCTGCCGGGCCAGCAGCAGCGGCAAGACCGAGTCCTTGAGTTGCTACCAGACCTCCGGATCACGGAAGACCGAGATCACGCCGATCAGCATTTCCTTGAACATCAGGTCGATTTCCTGGCTGTTCTGCCGCAAAAAATCAACATAGGCCGTCATCGTCGTCAGGCCGTGGACGGCCATGCGCCGCTCGATCCGGCGCAGCAGGGTGCTGGGCTTGTAGTGGGCCAGGTCGTGCCGGGTGCGATCACGCACCAAGGTCAACAGGGCCCGCAGGGGGGATGCGCTTTCTTCTGGCGTCGTGGGCTCGGGCGGCTTGGTCGGCGGCCGCACAGCCGCCGCCTGCAGGATCTGCAGCGGCATCTCGCCGGGCAGGGCGATGATGTCGACGCAGCCTGCCTCGATGGCCGCGGCGGGCATCGGGGCGAACTGCGTTGGATTCGGGCGTTTGCGCCAGCGTCAGGCCGCCCCGCGCGTGGATGGCCTGCAGGCCCAGGCTGCCGTCCGAGCCCATGCCCGACAGCACGACACCCACCGCGCGGCGTCCGAATTCACCCGCCATCGACATGAGCAGCACGTCGATCGGCAGCCGCAGCCCCCGTGGCTGGGAGGGTGGTGCCAGGTGCAACGTGCCTCCCAGCACCGTCATCTCGGTGTTGGGCGGGATGACGGAGACCGCGTCGGGCTCGATGCGCTGCAAGTCGCTGGCCTCGTGCACGGCATCGCCGTGGCACGTTGCAGCAGTTCGGCCAGCAGCGCCTTGTGCGTCGGGTCGAGGTGCTGAACGACGAGGTAGGCCATGCCACTGGCGCCGGGCGCGCTGGACAGAAACTGCTCCAGCGGCTCCGGCCCGCCGGCGGACGCACCCAGGCCGACCACCCGCACTTGCGTGGCAGGCGGGTCACTGGCCGCGGGGATCGATGCGACTTTCATACCCGAGTATGCGGCGACGGGCGATGGGCGACGGGCGACGGGCAACGGGCGATGGGCGACGGGCGACGGGCAACGGGCGACGGGCAACGGGCAACGGGCGAACGGGCGATGGGGCGTGTGGGTGCTGGCTGGCGCGTGGGCGCCGCTGTGTGGGCTGCAGCACATCACCGGCCTGTGAAGCACCCTACATTCCGATGATTCCGCCCACCGCGACCAGCTGGAGTCAACCCGATGCCAACAACCTGTTCTCCCTTCACGCTGGGCGCCGCGGCCGCCTCTCTAACCTTGTTTCTGGCCGGATGCGCCAGCCACGATGCCGCCGGCCCACATGACAAGGCCGGTTCGATGGCCAAGATGGGCATGAGCGGCGGCCGGATGGCGATGGCTTCGCTGACGCCCACCGAAGGCAGCCAGGTGCGCGGTCTGGTGATGTTTCACCAGAGGGAGGGTCACCTGATGGTGCACGCCAAGATCAGCGGGCTCAAACCCGGTGCAGAACACGGCTTCCATGTCCACGAAACCGGCAGCTGCGCCAGCGCCGACGGCAGCAGCGCGGGCGGCCACTTCAACCCGGACGGCCAGCCGCACGGCCCGCCGGGCTCGGCGCACCATGCCGGAGACATGCCGGCGCTGAAGGCCGATGCCAAGGGCCTGGCGGACCAGAAGTTCATGCTGACCGGCGTGACCCTGGCCGAAGGCCAGGCCAGCCTGGTGGGCCGTGCCGTCATCGTGCATGCCCAGCCCGACGACTACAGCACGCAGCCCACCGGAAATTCCGGGGCCCGCAGCGCCTGCGGCGTCATCGCCGCACCTTGACGCAGGCCCCACGGCAGCGCCGGGCTGACCGACCCGCGCCGCGGCCTGGTCGCCCAAGCGCTGGTCCGCCAGACCGCCAGACCGCCAGCGAGCCCGGGCGCTTTACCACCGCAAGCTCAGGCCTCGGGGTCGACCACCCGGTCATGTTCGGGGTCCTCCGGTATCCCGGCAGGCACCGGCCCCTTGTCGGGGGCCACCGGCAAGTCCACCGGCTCAAATTCATCGGGCACGTCCTGCACCGGTTGATAGGGCTTGTGAAGGCGGGGTTGCAACATGAGGTTCTCCTTGGAGGGCCCCGGGGGTTCGGGCCGATGCCATTCGCCCAGTGTTCAGTCGCGGGTCGGCCGGGTCTGTGCGTTGAAGAACAGACCCGGCGGGTCCCGGTGGCGACCATGTCCCCGGTCATTCAACGCAGCGCCTGAGGCGCTGGCGCGGCAGGGGCGGTCCCACCGACAGCGGGCGCCACGGCGCACGCCGGTGCCCTGCAAAACCCCAAGGATCCAACATGCCCCATCCTGTCTGGAGCGCCCGGGACGAGCGTCAGTACTGGCACCTGAAGGACGGCTTGGTCGAACGGGGACTGCCCGAGTCGCTGGCCGAAGACATCGCGGCGCGCGCCGTCCACCAGACGCGGGCCCGGCAGGCTGACGCCATGGCCGCCGCAGCGCCCCCGCCCGGCGGCGGGCCCGGCAGCCGGTACGACCGCCAGCACGCCGACCCGGGCCCTGTCCCGGTCGGCAGAACCCTGACCCAGTTGCGCCAGGAGGCCCGGCGCCAGGGCCTGGCGGGGCGGTCGACAATGAACAAGGCACAGCTTGAATCGGCCCTCGCCCGATGACTGCGCTGCCGCGTCGGCCGTCGCCGCTGTGGCATCCGGACCCGGCGGGCGTTGGCGCACCACAACGTGAACCGCGATCTCGGCTTGCTGCCGGCCGAACAGGCGCAGGCCGTGGCCACGGCGGCGATGCGGGTCACGGCGGCGCAAAGCGGCGACTAAGGCGATGCCCGGCGGATGTGGGCGGTCGGTTGAGGCCGGCATCGAACCGGGACCGCGAGCCGCCGGCCCGCGCTCAGGTCGGCAGGTACGCGGGGATCGCCATCCAGTGGGTGGCCCAGGGCTGGCCGTGCACGGCGCCAATGCGCGACCCGGTTTCGGCACGGGCGATCCTTGGCGCCGATCCCTGGGTCTCGATCAGTCCATACAACACGGTCTGGCCTTCAGGCTCGGGCAACGAGAGCGGCGTCCAGGTCTGTCCGATGACCGATCCGGAGGGCGTCGAGGCCGCCGCCGAAGCCGCCGGCTGCAGGCGCCTGGCAGGCGCAAGGGCCGGCATTGAGCGGACGGCCGCACCGGTGCCCAGGCTGATGGCCTGGGCCGCCAGCACGTCGCAACGCTCGTTGTGCTGATGGCCGGAGTGGCCCTTGATCCACTGCGTGCGCACCCGGCGCTGGTCGGCGACCGCATACAGCAGCTTCCAGATCGCCAGATTGGCGACGATCTCGCCCTTGGAATTTCGGAAGCCCTTGGCCTCCCAGCCGCGGCGCCATTCGGTCAGCCCTTTCAGCGTGTACTGCGAATCCGACACCAGCAGCACCTCGGCGCCGACCGGCGTCATCTCGATGCCATGCAACGCCGCCCGCAGTTCGGCGATCTGGTTGGTGCCGTGGCCGAGGAAGCCCGAGCCTTCGATCGGCGCACCGCCATCGGGCGCGATGACCACCGCGCCCCAGGCGCAGGGCCCGGGGTTGCCTTGGCAGCCGCCATCGGTGAAGCAGGTCCACAGGGACATCTTGGTTTCTCGTTCGGGTTCGATGGGAGGTCGGCACCATAACCGCAGCACCGGGGCCGCAGCACCACACCCTCGGCACCACTTCGCCCCGGCATCGATTCGTCGTTCAGCCCCCCCTTTCAGCCGACCTCTCAGTTCACCTGCCGGTCGCGCCCCGCCCAGTAGGGCGCACGCAGCGAGCGGCGCAGGATCTTGCCGGTCGGGTTGCGCGGCAGTTCGGCGATCACGTCGACGGTCTTGGGCACCTTGAAGCCGGCGATGCGCTCGCGCGCCCAGGCGATCACGCTGGCCGGGTCGACCGTGTGGCCGGGCCGGGGCACGCAGATGGCCTTCACCGCCTCGCCCCAGGTGGCGTCGGGCACCCCGATCACCGCCACGTCGGCGACGTCGGGATGGCCGTAGATGGCGCTCTCCACCTCGGCCGGGTAGACGTTCTCGCCGCCGCTGATGATCATGTCCTTGACCCGGTCGCGGATGTAGACGTAGCCGTCGGCGTCCAGGGTGCCGGCGTCGCCGGTGTGGATCCAGCCGTCGGCGGTCATGGTGCGGGCGGTGGCGTCGGGCTGCTTCCAGTAGCCCAGCATGTTGTTCGACGAGCGGGTGACGATCTCGCCGACCTCGCCAGTGGCCACCGGCTGGCCGTCGCCGCCGACGATCTTCACCTCCACCCCCGGCACCGGCTTGCCGGCGGCGCGCATGCGCGGGCTGCGATGGGGGTCGTCGGGGTCGTGGTCCTCGGGTGGCAGCATCACCACGGTGCCGGTGGTCTCGGTCATGCCGTAGGCCTGGGCGAACTGGCAGCCGAAGACCTTTATGCACTGGCGCAGCAGTTCCAGCGGGATCGGCGCGGCGCCGTAGAAGATGTACTTCAGCCGGCCGAAATCGGTTTGGGCGCAGCGCGGGTGGTTGACCAGCATCTGCAGCGCCGCGGGCACGGCGAAGAAGCGGGTGATGCCCTCTTGCTCGATGGCGTCGAATACAGCGTCGGGTGTGAACTCGGCCATCACGCAGCCGCACACCCCGCCGGCCAGTGCCATGAAGCCCAGCCCCGTGCCGCCGATGTGGGCGCAAGGCATGGCCACCATCACCACCTCGTCGTCGCTCCAGAAGGCCCAGGGTAGTTGGGCCTGCTGGGCCGCCCGGCGCAGGCCGAACAGGTTGCGGTTGCACAGCGCCACGCCCTTGGGGTGGCCGGTGGTGCCCGAGGTGTAGAGCTGCAGGATGGCGTCTTCGGCACCGCTGGGCGTCAGGTCGGCGGCCGGGCTGGCATCGATCCAGGCCCAGGCCTCGTCGGCCGACAGCACGCGCTGCACGTGCGGCAGGTCGGCCGCCATGGCGCGGGCGTCGTCGGCAAAACCATCACCGGCAATCAGCAGTTTGGCCTCGGTGTCGTGCACGATGTAGTGCCGCTCGGGTGGCGCCAGGCGCCAGCCCACCGGCACCATCACCACGCCGATGCGCGCCGCGCCGAACAGCAGCGTGAAGTACAGCACCGCGTTCTTGCCCAGCCAGGCGATGCGGTCGCCCTTCTTGAGGCCAGCGGCCTGCAGCGCCGCCGCCACACGCCGGGTGCTGGTGTCGAGTTCGGCAAAGTCGATGCGCCGCTCGCCCACCATGGCCGGCCGGTGGGGCCGATCGGCGGCCCAGTGGCGGATGAAGGCGTCGACGGTGAGCAGTTCAGGGGCATCCATGGCGGCGGGGCCCGGCGATGGCACCAGGCAAGTGGGCGGAGGGGAACAAACACTCTATCGGCCAGCGCCGGCGCCTGGGCGGGGACCATCCCCAAGGCCAACGTTCACCAAGGCGACAGGCGGCGGGCGCCGTGCATGGCATCCATGGGTCCAAGGGGGGGGCAAGCCGGCGGCGTCAAGAGCCGGCAGATTCCGGGCCGCTTTCCGACCACGGCGCCGGGCACGGCCGTCGACATCGGATCGGGCCGGCTGCTGCCCGGCACATCGGTCACCCAGATGGCGGCCATCGAGCTGCCCAATATGCTGCCCAAGGTCGGCAACTTCGCGGCGGGTGGCCTGGATTTTTGTGTAGCTTGCGGCCGCGCCTCAGGCATCGGTGGCCAGTGCCAGCCGGCGTGCGCTGACAAAGCGCCTGGGCGCGCCGCTCAGCGGGTCGGTGAACGCCACTTCGCGCGCCAGCAACTGCAGCGGCTGGGTGTAGTCGGGCGCCGCATCGGCCGCCGGCTCGGGCCACAGCGTCGGGTAGATGCGGTCGCCGACGATCGGCAGGCCCAGCGCATTGAGCTGCGCCCGCAGCTGATGGCGGCGGCCGGTCAGGGGCGTCAGGCGGTAATGTGCAAGTTCCGGCGCAAGTTCCGGTGCAAGTTCCGGTGCAAGTTCCGACGCATGTTCTGGAGCATGTTCCGGTGCAAGTTCCGGGGCACGGTCTGGCGCAAGGTCGTGGCCACATGGCTGCGCCCCTGGCCGGTACAGATCGGGGATCAGCCCCGGCGCCGGCACGCTGCCCTGCCGCTGGCGGCCCAGCCGCCGCAACAACTCGACCTGGGTCTGCGCATTGGGCTCGCCCGCCACCACCTGCATCGGCAGATGGCGGGCATCGGGCGGGTCCTGCAGGCGGTGGCGCGCGGTCAGCGGCAGTGGCAGATCGCCGCGCCAGGGCGCCACGGCCTCGTAGACCTTGTGCAGGCGCTGCTCGCGCAGCAGCGCGTGATAGGCGTCGCGCGTGGCCGGCTGGGCGCTGAACAGCAACACGCCCGCAGTCTCGCGATCGAGCCGGTGCAAGGGCATCAAGTCATCGTTGCCCAGCAAGCGCCGCAGCCGCACCTGCACCGTCTCCTGCAGGTAGCGGCCGCCAGGTATCGATGCCAGGAAATGCGGCTTGTCGACGACGATCAGGTGCTCGTCGCAGTGCAGCAGTTCCAGCTCGAACGGAACGCGGCGCTCAGGCGGCAGGCTGCGCCAGTACCACAGCACCTGGCCGGGCGAGCAAGGCGCGTCGGCCGCCAGCGGTCGTCCCTGGCCATCGAGCACGTCGCCCTGCACCATCCGCGCGGGCCAGTCGATGCCCGGCCTCAAGCGGGCGCCCAGGAAATCGGCCACCGTGGCCCAGGGGCCCGGCAGCACCGCCAGCCGGCTGGGGCTGACACCGTCGCGCGAGGGCGGTGTCCAGGTGGGGCGGAGGAAACGGCGGGTCACACTGGCGAGGATAAGGTCAGTCGCCGTACCGACCCTGACCGGCGTGCCGATCCGCACGGTGGCCAGCGCCGCCGCGAAACTCACCACGCCAGCTGTTGTCGCGCTGGCCGTTGTCGTACGCGTCGCGTCGGTTGGGAATGCCATCGCCGTCGCGATCCCAACGCGGGTTGTACAGACGGTCATGGCGGTTCGGGATGCCGTCGCCGTCACGGTCCCAGCGGCTCGCCTGCCATCGCGGCGCTGGCCCGTGGTCCTGGGGCTGGTAGACCTGCACGGGCTGGACATAGACGGGCAACAATCGGCGGTAAACGGGTACCGGCTGGACATACCGGACGACCGGCTGGGCGTACTGGACGATCGGCTGGGCATAGACCGGTGTGCCGATCGTGACCGACCACTGCACGTCGGCGTCGCGCGCCTGTGCCGTGCCGACACCGCCGGCCAGGCAAATGGCGGCGGCCCAGAACAGTTGGCGATGGCTCATGCGTCTCTCCTAAAGTTGACGGCCATCGGTGGCCGCCCCGATACAACGCCTGAGACCCGCCGGGAGACCACCGCCGAATGTCAATGCCAGGTAAAGCCGCGGCCCTGAACGCCCCTTCACGATCGAGCAGCGAAAATGGAACCATGTGCAAACCACCCCTCCCGCGCGGAGTCGATCGGTCTCGCCTCTCCGGCCTGGCGCTGGCCTTCGGTGGGCTGGCCGGATGTGCATCGCCCCCCCCGACGGCCCCCCAACCGCCGGCAGCGGCAACGGCATCGGTCGCGGCGGCGGCCACCAGCGTCGTCGCGACCGACGCAGCGACCGACCTGGCGACCCGTCAGCTGGCCTTCGCCGCCTGGATCGCCGACTTCAACACCAGTGCACGCGCTTCAGGCATCGACGACGACACGTTGCGCGCCGCGTTGGCCGGGGCCCGCTACCTGCCGCGCATCGTTGAACTGGACCGTGCGCAGCCTGAGTTCACCCGACCGGTCTGGGACTACCTCGACCGCACCGTGACACCCCAACGCATCACGATGGGTCGGCGCAAGCTGCAGCAGGTGGGCACCGAGGCCGATGCGGCGGCTGCGCGTTACGGCGTCCCGGCCCGCATCTTGGTCGCCATCTGGGGCATCGAAAGCAGCTATGGCGCCAACCATGGCGACATCTCGACCATCGACGCACTGGCCACGCTGGGTTTCGATGGTCGGCGCGAAGGCTGGGCCCGTGGGCAATTGCTGGCCGCGTTGCAGATCCTGCAGAACCGCGACATCGACCGGGCGCAGATGGTCGGATCATGGGCTGGCGCCATGGGTCAGACCCAGTTCCTGCCGTCGAGCTACCTGGCCTATGCGGTGGACGCCGACGGCGACGGCCGGCGCGATATCTGGGGCAGCATGGCCGACGTGATGGCGTCAACCGCCCACTTCCTGGCGCGGTCGGGTTGGCAGGCCGATCAGCCGTGGGGCGTGGAGGTTCGGTTGCCTCCGGGATTCGATGTCGGGCGCACCGACGCCTCGGTGCAGCAGACGACAGAGAAGTGGGCTGAAGAAGGTGTCAGCCCTCTGGGTGCCGCACCGCTGCCGGCGATGGCCGGGGCCTCGATCCTGCTGCCCGCAGGGGCGCTCGGGCCGGCATTCCTGATCGGCCCCAACTTCCAAGCCCTCCTGCGCTACAACCATTCGACGAGCTACGCGTTGGCGGTGGGCCTGCTCGCCCAAGCCCTGGCCGATGGCCCCGGCGTGCAGGCCGCCTGGCCACGAGATCAGCAGAGCCTCACGCGCAACCAGTTGCTGGCGCTGCAGACAGCGCTGAACGAGCGCGGCTTTGCCAGCGGCCTTCCCGACGGGATGATGGGCCCGACCACGCGTGACGCCGTTCGTCGATTCCAGCGCAGTGCCGACCTGCCAGCGGACGGATATCCCACGCCGGATTTGCTGCGCCGCCTGCAGACGCCCTAGGAGGCTGTCGGGCTTGAGGACGGGCCTGCGTTGAAGCTGGAAATTGGCCCAGCATAGGCGCCAAGCACAGCCATGCCGGGCGGCATGGCGCGCATTGGCAACGACGGATCAGCCCATTTCCAGCTTCGACCCGAAGGGCCAGGGCGATTTTCGGTGCCATCTGTCGTTGCCGGCTCGTTGTGGGGGCCGATCCCACGCCTCGCCGGCGCCTAAGCTGGCAACGAAACTCGCCCTGGCGCAGGCCCGTCCCCAAGCCCGACAGCCTCCTAGCCCAGGTGCGCCTGGCGCTGCAGGCGCTGGCCCAGCTGCCGGGCCGCCACGACAGCGCGGCGCCGGTGGCCCGGCTGCGGCTGGCGGTGACGCCCACCTTCTCGCGCCAGATCCTGCTGCCGCGGCTGGCCGCCTTCCGCCGCGCTTTCCCCGAGGTCGAACTGGTGCTGCAGGTGGCCATCCCGCTGCTGGACGTGAAGGCCGAGGAGGCCGACCTGGAAATCCGCTTCGGCACCGGCCCGTACGCCGACGTCGAGCAGGTGCGCGTCCTCGGCGATGTGGTGTGCCCCGTGTGCAGCCCCGAGTACGAGGCCAAGGCCGGGCCGTTCCCCGGCTGCTTCGAGACCGCCGACGAGGTGCGCCGGGTGCGCTTGATCCGCAGCCCGCCGGTGCCCTGGAGCGTGTGGTTCAAGGCCTGCGACATTGCGCTGCCCGAGCCGCGCGAAGGCGCCCAGTTCAATGACGTCGGGCTGATGCTCGACGCTGCGGCGGCCGGTTTCGGCGTCACCCTGACGCGGCTGAAGCTGGCCGCCGGCTGGCTCGACAGCGGCCGCCTGGTGCGGCTGTCGCCGCGCAGCGTGGCCTCGCCGTTCCACCACTTCCTGTGCTGGAAGCCGGGCACGCTGGAGCGCTGGGAATGTGCCGCCTTCGTCGACTGGCTGACCGCCGCGCTGCAGCCGCCCCACGCCGCTTGATCAGCGGGCGCTGCCAGGCCGGCATGGCGTGCCGGCCGGCGCAGCGGCTTGCAGTACGCTCGGCCATGGACAACAAGCCCCCGCTCGACCTGCCTGCGGCCGACAAGCCGCCGCCCGACAGCCGGCCGCCCCGCAGCATCAAGCTGCGCAGCGCCTCGCTGGCGGTGCTGGCCACGCTGGGCTCGCTGGCGGCGCTGAAACTGGCCAGCCCGGTGTTCATCCCGTTGCTGCTGGGACTGATGCTGAGTTATGCGCTGAGCCCGCTGGTCGACCGGATGGCCCGGTTCCACATCCCGCGGGCCCTGGGCGCAGCGCTTCTGATGGGCGCGATGGGCGCCGGCGCGGGCTGGACCGTGGCGGCGCTGAGCGACGACGCCACGACCCTGATCGAATCGCTGCCGACCGCCGCGCAGAAGGTGCGCGAAACGTTGCGGGCCCAGCGCGGCCGCAGCGAGTCGGCGATCGACAAGGTGCAGCGCGCCGCCACGCAGCTGGAGCAGGCCGCGCAGGACGGCGGCCCGGCGCCGCCGCTGGCCACCCGCGGCGTTACCCGGGTCAGCATCGAGCGCACCCGCTTCGACATCAAGGACTACCTGTGGACGGGCACACTGGGCGTGGCGGCCTCGATCGGGCAGGCCCTGGTGGTGGTGTTCATCGCGTTTTTCCTGATGGCCTCGGGCGACAGTTTTCGCCGCAAGATGGTCAAGATCACCGGGACCACCTTTGCCCAGAAGCGCATCACCGTGCAGTTGCTCGACGAGGTCACGGCGCAGATCCACCGCTACCTGCTGGTGCAGGTGTTCACCAGCATGCTGGTCGGCGTGGTCACCTGGCTGGCGTTTTTGGCGATCGGCCTCGAACAGGCCGCGGTCTGGGGCGTGGCGGCCTTCGTGCTGAACTTCATACCCTACTTCGGCACCATCGTGTTCACGGCGGCGGCGGCGCTGGTGGCCTTCGTGCAGTTCGGCAGCATGGACATGACGCTGGTGGTCGCCGGCATCGCGATCGGGCTGCACACCGTCACCGGCAACCTGCTGACGCCCTGGCTGACCAGCCGCACCAGCCGGCTGAATGCCGTCAGCGTGTTCGTCGGCGTGCTGGCCTTCGGCTGGCTGTGGGGCGTCTGGGGGCTGCTGCTGGGCGTGCCGATCCTGACGACGGTGAAGGCGGTCTGCGACCGCGTCGACGACTTCAAGCCGATCGGCGAGTTGCTGGGCCGCTGACCGCCAGCGGCTGGTCACCACCGGCCGACACCGCGCAGGCTGACACCACGCTGGCAGGCGGCGTGAAATTTCCTCACGCCTGGCGGCAGCGGGATTCACGACCGCCGCGCCGCTCCTCGGCACCATGGCGCAGCTGTCGGGTGACCCGGCCCGCCAGCAAGACCGCCCGCGCCAGCAGAGCGAGGACCGGAGCCTGCAGCTGCTGCTGATCGCCTTCTGCTTCGGCGCGTTCTTCGAGGGTGCCGCCGGCTTCGGCACGCCGGTGGCGGTGACCGCGGGCATCCTGATCGGGCTGGGCTTCTCGCCGCTGGCCGCGTCGGGGCTGAGCCTGATCGCCAACACCGCACCGGTGGCCTTCGGCGCACTCGGCACACCGGTCATCACGCTGGCCAAGGTGCACGGCTACGACCTCATGGAAGTCACCGCGATGATCGGACGCCAGCTGCCGTTCTTCAGCCTGCTGGTGCCGTTCTGGCTGATCTGGGCCTTCGCCGGACGCAAGGCGATGGTGGAGATCTGGCCGGCGATCCTGGTCACCGGCCTGAGCTTCGCGATCCCGCAGTACCTGGTCAGCAACTTCATCGGCCCGGAGCTGGTCGACATCATCGCGGCCATCGTCTCGATGGCCTCGCTGATCGCCTTCCTGCGCGTCTGGCAGCCCAAGAACCTGTGGACCTCGCCCACGCTGCGTGGCCGGGACATCAGCGCTGCCGAGGCCAAACCGCCGCGCGCGCCGGTGCAGCACGGCCGGGCCGACCTGGTGCGCGCCTGGACGCCCTGGGCCATCCTGACGGTGGCGGTGTTCGTCTGGGGCCTGCCGCCGGTGAAGAAGTTCTTCAACGGCATCTTCGCACCCCAGTTCCCGATCGACGGCCTGCACAACCTGGTCCAGAAGGTGCCACCGGTGGTGCCCACGCCGCACTTCGAATCGGCCGTCTACACCTTGAACCTGCTGTCGGCGACCGGCACCGGCATCCTGCTGGCCGCGGTGGTGGGCGCGCTGGTGATGAAGATCCGCCCGATGGAGATCGTGCGCAGCTATGGCCGCACCTTCTGGCTGGTGCGCTACTCGCTGCTGACCATCGTGCTGATGCTCGCGCTGGGCACCCTGACCCGCTTCTCGGGCACCGACACCACACTGGGCCTGGCGTTTGCCAACACCGGCGTCTTCTACCCCTTCTTCGGCACCCTGATGGGCTGGATCGGCGTGGCCATGACCGGCAGCGACACCGCCAGCAACGTGCTGTTCGGCGGCATGCAGAAGGTGGCGGCCGAACAGCTGGGGCTGAGCGCCAACCTGATGGGCGCGGCCAACAGCCCGGGCGGCGTGATGGGCAAGATGATCGATGCCCAGTCGATCGTCGTCGCCTCCAGCGCCACCCGCTGGTTCAACCACGAAGGCGACATCCTGCGCTACGTGTTCTTCCATTCGATCGCGCTGGCCTGCCTGGTCGGTGGCTTCGTCACGCTGCAGGCCTGTGTCTGGCCGTTCACGCTGATGGTCGTGCACTGACCGGTGCGCCATTGCATGCCCCCAGGGCGGAAGCGCCCTGTGCGGCCTTGTGCATCCAGCGGCCGCAAACTGCTTACAGTGACGGTCGGATTCGAGGAGACCCGATGAATGCCCCCCTGCCGGTTGCCACCCTGCACCCCGCCCTGGATGCCGTGGCCGATGCCGCGCAGCGCGCCGCCCGCCAGACCGAAGTGGTGGCCGCGCTGGCCGCCGTGCTGCCGCGCCACGCCCTGCTGTACCGCCGCGAGGACACCGTGCCCTACGAGTGCGACGGTCTTACCGCCTACCGCATGCTGCCGCTGGCGGTGGCCCTGCCCGAGACCGAAGCCCAGGTGGCCGCGGTGCTGAAGTCCTGCCACGCGCTCGGCGTGCCGGTGGTGGCGCGCGGCGCCGGCACCGGCCTGAGCGGCGGCGCGATGCCGCATGCCCTTGGCGTGACACTGTCGCTGGCCCGCTTCAACAAGATCGTCCGGGTCGATGCGCTGGCACGCACGGCCACCGTGCAGTGCGGCGTGCGCAACCTGGCCATCAGCGAGGCCGCGGCGCCCCACGGTCTGTACTACGCGCCCGACCCCAGCAGCCAGATCGCCTGCACCATCGGCGGCAACGTGGCTGAAAACTCCGGCGGCGTGCACTGCCTGAAATACGGCCTGACGCTGCACAACCTGCTGAAGGTGCGCGGCTTCACCGTCGAAGGCGAGCCGGTGGTCTTCGGCAGCGAGGCGCTGGACGCCGCCGGGCTCGACCTGCTGGCGGTGGTGGTCGGCAGCGAAGGCATGCTGGCGGTGACGATCGAGGTCACCGTCAAGCTCTGCCCCAAACCGCAGGTGGCACGCTGCATCATGGCCAGCTTCGACGACATCCGCCGCGCCGGTGATGCGGTGGCCGCAGTGATCGCCGCCGGCATCATCCCGGCCGGGCTGGAGATGATGGACAAGCCGATGACCGCCGCGGTCGAGGACTTCGTGCACGCAGGCTACGACCTCGACGCCGCCGCCATCCTGCTGTGCGAGAGCGACGGCACGGCCGAAGAGGTGGAAGAAGAAATCGGCCGCATGCTGGCCGTGCTGCAGGCCAACGGTGCCAGCCGGCTGGCAGTCAGCGAAGACGAAGCCCAGCGGCTGCGCTTCTGGAGCGGGCGCAAGAACGCCTTCCCGGCCAGCGGGCGCATCAGCCCCGACTACATGTGCATGGATTCGACCATCCCGCGAAAACGCCTGGCCGACATCCTGCTGGCGATTGCCGAGATGGAGAAGAAGTACGGCCTGCGCTGCTGCAACGTGTTCCATGCCGGCGACGGCAACCTGCACCCGCTGATCCTGTACGACGCCAACGACCCGGACCAGCTGCACCGCTGCGAACTGTTCGGCGCCGACATCCTGGAGACCAGCGTGGCGCTGGGCGGCACGGTGACCGGCGAGCATGGCGTGGGCGTCGAGAAGCTGAGCAGCATGTGCGTGCAGTTCAGCCCCGACGAGCGTGAGCAGTTCTTCGGCGTCAAGCGAGCGTTCGACCCCGCCGGCACGCTGAACCCCGGCAAGGTGATCCCGACGCTGCACCGCTGCGCCGAGTACGGGCGCATGCATGTCAGGAAGGGCTTGCTGCCCTTCCCCGAACTCGAACGCTTCTGACCATGGCCGACACCGCCCTGCAAACCCTGGTCGACCGCGTGCGCGCCGCCCGCGCCGGCAAGACCACGCTCAACATCAGCGGCGGCCAGACCAAGGCTTTCTATGGCGAAGCGCCGCGCGGTGAGCCGCTGGATGTCCGCCCGCTGGCCGGCATCAGCAGCTACGAGCCCAGCGAGCTGGTCGTCACCGTGCGCGCCGGCACGCCGCTGGCCGAGCTGGAAGCCACGCTGGCCGAAAAGGGCCAGTGCCTGCCGTTCGAGCCGCCGCGCTTCGCCACCACCGGCACCACCGGCACCGTGGGCGGCATGGTCGCCGCCGGCCTGGCCGGCCCGGCCCGTGCCACCGTGGGCGGTGTGCGCGACTACCTGCTGGGCGCCACCCTGCTCAACGGCCGGGCCGAGGTGCTGAGCTTCGGCGGCCAGGTGATGAAGAACGTCGCCGGCTACGACGTGTCGCGCCTGCTGGCCGGATCGATGGGCCTGCTGGGCGTGATCTGCGAGGTCTCGCTGAAGGTGTTGCCGGTGGCGGTGGCCACCGCCACGCTGCGCTTCGAGCTGGGCGAAGCCGCGGCGCTCAAGCAACTCAACACCTGGGGTGGCCAGCCCCTGCCGGTCAGCGCCAGCGCCTGGTGGGAGGGCACGTTGGTGCTGCGGCTGTCGGGCGCGGCCGCCGCGGTGCAGTCGGCGGTGCGCCAGCTGGGTGGCGAGGTGGTCGACCCGGCGCAGGCCGCCGCCTTCTGGACCGGCCTGCGCGACCAGACCGACGAGTTCTTTGCCGGCGCCGAGCGGGCCGTGGCCGGTGGCGCCACGCTGTGGCGCCTGTCGGTGGCGTCCACCGCGCCGCCGCTGGCACTGAGCGGCGAGCAGCTGGTCGAATGGGGCGGCGCCCAGCGCTGGGTGGTCACCACCGCGCCGGCGGCCACGCTGCGCAACGCCGCCGCCAGCGCCGCCGGCCATGCCACGGCCTTCCGGGGCGCCCAGGCGGGCGCTGTCTTCGCACCGCTGTCGGCCCCGCTGGCGCGCATCCACCGCGAGATGAAGACCGCTTTCGACCCCGACCGGGTCTTCAACCCCGGCCGGCTGTACCCGGGCCTGTGAAGGCCCGCCGCCGATGACCACCCCTGCCGCGCCGGCCCCGCCTGCAACGATCGCCACGCCGGACAGCTCGGCCCTGGCGCACACCGGCCCAGCAGCGCCATCGGCGGCCGGCGTGGCAGCACCCGCGGCCGCGTCGGGCCCGCAGCCCGCCGCGGCGGCCGGGTCAGCAGGCGGCCGGGCGTCACCCTGATGACGCTGCTGCAAGGTCTGGCCGTGCTGCTGCTCTGCCAATCGGCGGGCGAAGCCTTGTCGCGCCTGCTCAAGCTGGGCCTGAACCTGCCGCTGCCCGGGCCGGTGCTGGGCATGCTGGCGCTGGCCGGGCTGCTGTGCTGGGCGCCGCTGCGCCGGCCGGTGGGCGAGGCCGCCGACGGGCTGCTGGCGCACCTGTCGCTGCTGTTCGTGCCGGTGGGCGTGGGCGTGATGGTGCATGGCGCGCTGATCGCACAGCACGGCGTGCGCATGGTGCTGGCGCTGGTGCTGTCGACCTGGATCGGCCTGGTGGTGTGCGCACTGGTGTTGCGCGCGCTGCTGCCCAAACCGCCCGCCGCGCCGCTCGCACCGCCCACCCCGGCGCCGGCGCGCTGAACCCGGGCCGCCACGATGACCGACTTCGTGCAACTGTGGGTCTACTTGTCGGCCACGCCGCTGTTCGGGCTGACCGCCACGCTGAGCGTCTATGTCGTCGCCCAGGCCGTCTACCAGCGGCTGGACCACGCACCCTGGGCCAACCCGGTGCTGTGGACGGTGCTGGCGCTGGCTGGTTTGTTGACGGCCACCGGCACCTCCTACCCCACTTACTTTTCCGGCGCCCAGTTCATCCACTTCCTGCTGGGGCCGGCAGTGGTCGCGCTGGGCTGGCCGCTGTGGCAGCGCCGGGCGCAACTGCGCCAGCGTGGCCCGGCGCTGCTGGCGGCGGCGCTGGCCGGCGGTGCCGCCGCCGCCGGCAGCGCGGTGGCCATCGGCTGGGCGCTGGGCCTGCCGGCCGAGGTGCTGCGCTCGCTGGCACCGAAATCGGTCACCGCACCGGTGGCCATGGGCATCGCCGAGCAGCTGGGCGGCATCCCTGCGCTGGCCGCCGCGCTGGCGGTGATCACCGGGCTGGTCGGCGCGATCAGCGGCAAGTTCCTGTTCGACCGGCTGGGCATCACCGGCCACGACCTGCGCGGCTTCGCGCTGGGCACCACCTCGCACGGCATCGGCGCGGCCCGTGCGATGCAGGTGCACCCCGACGCCGGCGCCTACGCCGGGCTGGCGCTGGGCTTGCAGGTGGTGCTGGCGTCGCTGTTGATGCCGCTGATCGGCGCCTGGCTGCTGCGCTGAGGCCATCGACCACAACTGCAGCACAACCGCAGCACATCCGCAGCACAACCGCAGCCACCCCGGCCGCCGTCCCTTTCACCGTCAGACCACCACGCCATGCAAACCGCCCTCGCTCCTGAATTCAAAGGCACCCCCGACGGCGAGGCGGCCGAGGCCATCCTGCGCAAGTGCGTGCACTGCGGCTTCTGCACCGCCACCTGCCCCACCTACTTGCTGCTGGGCGACGAGCTGGACGGCCCGCGCGGGCGCATCTACCTGATGAAGCAGGTGCTCGAAGGCGCCACGCCGACCCGCGCCACCCAGCTGCACCTGGACCGCTGCCTGACCTGCCGCAACTGTGAAACCACCTGCCCCAGCGGCGTGCAGTACGGCCATCTGGTCGACATCGGCCGCAAGATCGTCGAGGCCAAGGTCGAGCGCCCGGTGGCCGAGCGCGCGGTGCGCTGGCTGCTGAAGGAGGGCCTGACCTCACCGCTGTTCGCCCCGGCAATGGCGCTGGGCAAGCTGGCGCGCCCGCTGCTGCCGGCCGCGCTGAAAGACAAGGTGCCGGGCGCTGCCCACCCGCGCGCCAAGCAGTGGCCCGCGCGCGAGCACCCGCGCAAGGTGCTGATGCTGGCCGGCTGCGTGCAGCCGGCGATGCTGCCCAACATCAACAGCGCCACCGCCCGCGTGCTGGACGCCGCCGGCATCCAGACCCTGGTGGCCGACAAGGCCGGCTGCTGCGGCGCCTTGCGCACCCACTTGAACGACCACGCAGGCGGCCTGGCCGACATGCGCCGCAACATCGACGCCTGGTGGCCACTGGTCAGCGCCGGCACGGTCGAGGCGATCGTGATGAACGCCAGCGGCTGCGGCGTGGCGGTGAAGGACTATGGCCACGCGCTGGCCGCCGACCCGGCCTATGCCGACAAGGCGCAGCGCATCAGCGCGCTGACGCGCGACCTGAGCGAGCTGCTGCCCGAGATCGTGACCGCGCTGAAGCCACGGCTGCAGGCCGCGCCGGCCGGCATGCTGGCCTTCCACCCCCCCTGCACGCTGCAGCATGGCCAGCAGCTGCGCGGTGGTGTGGAAGGCGCGTTCCGCGCACTGGGCTTCACCATCCGCGTGGCCAGCACCGAGTCCCACCTGTGCTGCGGCTCGGCCGGCACCTACAGCGTGCTGCAGCCCGAACTGAGCCACCAGCTGCGCGACCGCAAGCTGGGCCACCTGGCCGAACTGCAGCCCACGGCCATCCTGTCGGCCAACATCGGCTGCATCCAGCACCTGCAGAGCGGCACGGCCACGCCGGTCAAGCACTGGGTCGAGGCGCTGGACGAGGCACTGGGCGGCTGAGCCCGCCCCACCGGTTCCGGCGCAGGGCGACTTCTGGTCAGGGGGGGCAGCCCCTGCGGCCGCCTGCCTGAACCGCAGGATTGGCCCGTGCCGCGGCGTTCAGGGGACTCTCCGCGTCGCCAATGGCGGGCCTGGCCTGCACAATGTTGCCGCAGGCACGCCGTAGGCGCGCCTGCGGCAACAGGAGCATTGCCATGCCGATCGCCAAGTCCTTCGACAAGGACATCTTCATCAGCTACTGCCATGACGACAACGTCAATCCGATGGCCAAACGAGGCTGGGTCGACGTCTTCCACGAGGCCCTGCTCTGGCGGCTGAAGCAGCGGCTGGGCCGCGACAGCCAGGCACCGGTGATCTGGCGCGACAACAGCCTGCAGGGCAATGACAGCTTTTCCGCGGTGCTGACCGAAGAGCTGCAGCGGGTGGCGCTGGTGGTGTCGGTGCTGACACCCAGCTATGTGAGCTCGCCGTGGTGCCGGCGCGAGCTCGAGGAATTCAGCCGCGCCGCGCAGGCCCAGGCCGGCCTGCGGGTCGACAAGAAGTTGCGCATCCTGAAGGTGCTCAAGACCCCGGTCGACCGCGACAAGCACCCGGCGATGCTGCAGGATGAAACCGGCTTTCCCTTCTACGCTCCGGGGCGTGACCCGGCCAACCCCCGCGAATACACCCTGTCGGACGGCGACGACAACGCCGCGCAGGCCCAGCGGGCGATCGACGACCTGGCCTTCAGCATCGAGACCGTGCTGAACGCGATCAACCAGCAGGCCGACACCCAGCGCGGCACGGCAGCGCCCGCGCTGGCCTACGCCGGCATGACGGTGTACCTGGCCGAATGCCACTGGGGGCTGGACGAAGCCCGGCAGCAGATCCGCCGCGAGCTCGAAGCACTGGGCGCCACCGTGCTGCCGGCCGGTGAATTGCCGCTGCGCAACCCGCAGCAGTTTCGTGAATCGGTGCAACAGGCGCTGGCGGCCAGCAGCCTGGCGGTGCACTTGGTGTCGGCCCTGCGCGGTGCGGGCGTGGCCGACGAGCGCGACGACTGCGTGGTGCTGCAGAACCGGCTGGCCGCCGAACAAAGTGCCGCCAGCGGCCTGCAACGCCTGGTGTGGCTGCCCGAGCACCTGATCGGCGGCACCCCGGCCGACGATGCCAGCCAGCAGCGGTTCATCGACCAGCTGGGACGCGACCCGGCCACCCGCCACGGTGCCGAGACGCTGACGATGCCGCTGCAGGACCTGATCACCCGCATCCACGAGACGCTGCGCAAGCAGCGGCGGGCACAAGAAGAGCAGCAGCTCCAGGCAACGGCCGCTGCCGCTGCCTCCGCCGCCGCAGCAGCAGCAGCCGCAGTGGCGACCGCAGCGACGGCGGCCGCGGCGGTGGCCGCATCCCGGCCCACACCGGCGCCGGCGCCGGCGCCGGCATCGGCATCGGCATCGGCATCGGTACCGGACGATGGCGAACCGCCATCGATCTATCTCCTGTGGCACCCGGACGATGAGGCGCTGGCCAGGACGGTGGACGATCATCTGTACGGGCTGGGCTTCAACGTGCTGAATCCGCTGACCGACCCCGAGGCCGACGAAGCCGAGCTCACGCTGGACCACCAGTGCAAGCTGCAACAGTGCAGCGCGGCCCTGGTTTGCGTCGGCAAGACCCGGGAATCGTGGCTGAGCGCCCAGCTGAGCGGCCTGCAGAACGCCCTGGGCAAGCGCACAGGCGCGCCGATGGCCGCGCGCGGGGTCTACATCGGGCCACCCGATGCGCCGTTCAAGGGCCGGGTACGGGCCCAGGGCGTGGTGGTTTGCAAAGGCCCCGAGGGCTTCAGCGCCGACCAGTTGCAGGCCTTCGTCGACCTGGTGCGCGCAGCCGCCACGCGGGCGGCCGGGCAGCACTGACATGAAACAACCCCCACGCTCACTTCGTTCGCTGCCCCCCGAGGGGGCTGTCAGTACCTTCGGAACGGCCGGGCGGTACTGAAATGAAACACCCCCTACGCGCTTCGCGCGCCCCCTCAAGGGGGCAACGCCAGCGGCCCGGCAAAGCCGGTTCCGCGGCGTTCGCTGGGTGGCGCCTGTTTCATGCCGCACGGCTGGCGCCTGGCGCCATGAAGAACTGACATGAACGAAGCCACCACCCACCCGGACAACCCCTACCCCGGGCTGCGGCCCTTCCTGGCCGACGAGACCCCTCTGTTCTTCGGCCGCGACGAGCAGCGGGTCGAACTGCTGCGACGGCTGCGCCTGTCGCGCTTCCTGGCCATCATCGGCACCTCGGGCAGCGGCAAGTCGTCGCTGGTTCGCGCCGGCTTGCTGCCGGGGCTGCACGGCGGCTTCATGGCCGGGCGAGGTGGTTACTGGCGCGTGGCCGACCTGCGCCCCGGCACCGACCCGATCGGCAACCTGGCCCGCGCGCTCGACCAGCCCGAGGTGCTGCATGACGACGCCGATGGCGAGCGCGGGCCCAGCTACACCGAGACCACGCTGCGCCGCAGCGCCCAGGGCCTGGTCGAAGCGGTGCGCGAAGCCCGGCTGCCCGCGGCCGACCGGCTGCTGGTGCTGGTCGACCAGTTCGAGGAGCTGTTCCGCGGCCTGGAGGCCCGCGACAGTGCCAAGGCCCGGGACGACGCCAGCGCCTTCGTCAAGCTGCTGCTGGCTGCCAGCAGCCAGGCCGAGCTGAACATCTATGTCGTGATCACGATGCGCTCGGATTTCCTGGGCGACTGCGCGCGGTTTCGCGGCCTGCCGGAGGCGATCAACGGCGGCCAGTACCTGATCCCGCGGCTGACCCGCGACCAGATCGCCGAGGCGGTGACCGGCCCGGCCGCGGTGATGGGCGTGGCGTTGTCGCCGCCACTGGTCAACCGCCTGCTCAACGACGTGGGCGACAACCCCGACCAGCTGCCGATCCTGCAGCACGCGCTGATGCGCACCTGGGACGAATGGGCGCGCCGGGGCTGCCCGGACGGCACGCTGGCCCTCGACCACTACGAGGCCGAAGCGGTGGGCGGCATGGCCCAGGCTTTGAACCGCCATGCCGACGAGGTGCTGGCCAGCCTGGCCGACGGCCGAACGCCGGCGCAGGCCGCACGCCGCCTGCAGATCGCCGAACGCCTGTTCCAGGCGCTGACCGACACCCACACCGCCGGCCGTGAAGTGCGGCGCCTGGCGCGGGCGGGCGATGTCGCGCTGGAAGCCGGTGCCAGCGTCGACGAGGTGCTGGCAGTGGCCGAGGTCTTCCGCCAACCGCGCAACGCCTTCCTGATGCCGCCGGCCGGCGAGCCGGTGACCCCCGAGTCCGACCTCGACATCTCGCACGAGAGCCTGATGCGCCACTGGCGCACGCTGCAGGGCTGGCAGCAGGCCGAGGCCGCCTCGGCCAAGTTGTACCTGCGGCTGGCCGACACGGCCGAACGCCACGGCCGCGGTGTCGCCGCGCTGTGGGACGAGACCGACCTGCGCGAGACCTGGGACTGGCGCGAGGCGCGGCAACCCACCGCGGGCTGGGCGAGGCGCTATGGCGGCGACTTCCGGCAGGCGATGGACTTCCTCGACGACAGCCAGGCGGCGGTGCTGACGCGCCAGCAGGCCCGCCGCCGCAACCGGCGGGTGGTCGGCAGCCTGGTCGGCCTGGTGCTGTCGGTGCTGGTGGTGGCCACGCTGGGCTGGGTGGCCGACGACCTGTCGCAGATCCGGGAGCGCGCCGACAAGGCCCGGTCGATCCAGGACATGCTGGGCAAGACCACGGCCATGCGCAGCCTGGTCGATCTGCGCAGCAGCAAGGATGGCGCCATCGAGGTGCCGGGCTGTGCCGATGCCCTGGCGATGCAGCGCGAGGCGGCGCAAGCGGAAGCCGACGACGCTGCCGAGGCCGCAGACACTGCAGACGAGTTCGCAGAGTCGGGACAGGCCGACACACCGCGGGCGCGGTCTGACGCCGCCAACGGCCGCGCATGGTCGACCTGGGGCGAGCACTGGCTGCCGGTCTACCGTGCCGTCTGCAAGGAATTCGGCCCGCTCGAGCGCGGCGACCTGCTGCTGCTCGAACTGATCGAAGCGCTGAACCGCGGTGACATTCAGCAGGCCGATCACCTGGTGCAGACCGAGCCCGGCCAATTTGCGATCCCGGCGCACCAGTTGATGGACGACCTGGCCCGCATGCAGGACGACACCATGCGCGATGAGCGGCGCCGCCTGGTGGCCCTGCGGCCCATGGCCAACGGCAGTGCGGCCGCCGCACCGCGGCCGGCCGGTCGGTTGTTCGGCGCTGCCCAGGAGGCCCCGTTCCTGCACCCGGTGCACCGGCAGATGGCAGCCAGTTGGCAGCATCCGGCCGCCCCGCCCGACCCCGCGAAGTCTGAAGAAGCCACCGCCGAGATGTGGTTGCTGGACCGCTATGCCAAGCAGTACACCAGGGGCAAAGGCATCTCGGCAGAAGTGGAGCGCTGGGCGCTTGAAGACAGGCACGGCGCGCCCTGCGACCCTGGTGTGTCGTCGTTGTTCAACCGGGACGTCAGCGCCTTCTACATCGCCATGTGCGAGACGGCCCACCAGCCCGAGTCTCGCCTGGCCGGCCTGCGCGCTGCGCTGCGCGACGCCCTGATGAGTTACTGGATGGAGTTGCTGGTGCTGCTGACCTGGCCGCTGTGGCGGCTGCGGCGGTGGTGGCAACGGCGCCAGGGCTTGGCCATTGCAGCCACGCCGCACCCGCTGCGGCGGGCCCTGGCGATGGTGTTCGACGCCATGGCGGCGGTCGGCGTGATGGTCGCACTGGCCTTGCTGGGCCTGGCACTGGGCACGGTGCTGCCCGCGCAGTGGGGTTATCTGCTGGAAGACCCCTTGTTCATCGCCGCGATTCTGATGGCGCCGGTCTACATGCTGCTGTGCGACACCTTGTGTTTGCGCTACTGCAGGTCGGTTGGCAAGATCGCCTTCGACCTGCGGCCGTTGCGCGACAGCGGCCTGCCGCGCGGGCGCATCACGCCTGCGATCTCGGCCCGCCGCAATGCGCTGATGGTCGGTTGGCTGTTGGTGCTGCTGGTGGCGGCGATGGCAACCAGCGACGACCTGGCCGACCCGCTGGCCCGGGCGATTTTCTACCTGGCCGCGCTGGCGTTGACGCTGGCGCCCAACCTGCTGATGTCCAACCTGCTGATGTCCAACCTGATGACGCGCGGCCGGTCCTGGCCCGACAAATGGTCCAAGACCACGCTGGTCGACGCCGACAGCGCCGAATCGCTGGCCGCCGACCTGCCGCCGCGCTACTGCCCAGCCGCGCCCGACGGCGCAGCGGTCAATGCGCCTGCACTGCCGCTTCCGGCAGCGGCTCGGGCCTGATGCGCAGCGCCCAGCTCACCCCGGCGATCAGCAGCCCCACGCCCACACCGGTGAGCGCCGGCGGCCACTGACCGCGCAGCAGCAGCGCGTAGGCCAGCGCCGACAGCGTCTCGAAGACGATCAGCTGGCCCACCAACGTGGTCGGCAGGCGCTGGCTGGCCTCGTTCCAGCACAGCGTGCCCAGCCAGCTGGCAAACAGGCCGATGGCGAACATCAGGCCGACGAAGACCGCCGGCCGCGGGCCCAGCGGCATCGGCAGCGGACTGTCGCTGAGCGCGGTCCAGGCCCAGAAGCCGGCGTAGCCCGCCAGCGCCAGCGGCAGCGTGGCCACGCCCTGCGCCGTGGCCCAGGCGCGCGGGCTGCGGTCGGCGTGGGCGCGCAGCCAATCGGCATTGCGGATCGGATACCAGGTCCAGCAGGCCACCGCGCCCACCGCCAGCAAGCCGCCCAGGGCGTAGCGGCCGACATCGGCGTTGGGGTCGGCGCGCAGGTGGTCGAGTTCGACCTGGTTGACGCAGCCGATGCCGGCGGCGATCAGCACCAGCGACGGCAGCAGCTTGCGCCACGGCAGGCGGCCGTCGCGCCGACCGTCGCGCAGGTTGCTGCTGATGGCGATGACCACCGGCAGCGTGCCGATGATCATGGTCGGCAGCGGCCCGCCGGCGTGGCCGATGGCGCTGGCCAGGAACAGGTAGTAGACGATGTTGCCGACCAGGCCGAGCTTGCCGGCCTCCAGCCAGTCGCTGCGGCTGAAGTGGCGCAACTTGTCGCGGTCGAGCCAGGCCAGTGGCAGCGCGATCAGGCCGAAGGCCAGGTAGCGGCCGAAGGATTGCAGCGCCGCCGGGTAGTCAGGCAGCAGCAGCGGGCCGATGAAGACCAGCCCCCACATCAGGCCGGCGGCCAGGGCAAACAGGGTGCCGATCCAGATGTCAGTGCTCCCAGTCGCCAAAGGTCATTCGGGGTGGGGTCATGCTCGGCGCAAGCCCAGCCAGACCACCGTCGCCACCACCAGCAGGCCGCCGGCCACCTGCATCGGTGCAATGGCCTGGCCCAGGATGGCCCAGGCCAGCACCAGCGCGAAAATCGGTTCGACATTCATGATCGCCGAATTGGCGACCACGCCCAGCCGCGGCAGCACCGTGAACATGACGGTGAAGGCGGTGCCGTACAGCACGGTCAATGCCCCCAGGCCCCACCAGCCGGCGGGCGCCAGCGGCAGTTGCGGGCCGCCGTGCCAGGCCATCGCGACCAGCGCGATCGCGCCGACGCCGGTCATCGTGGTGAAGGTGCGCAGGCGGCCGTCCAGATCACCGGCTTCATGCTGGGTGAGCACCAGCGCCAGGCCGAAGGTGGCGGCGGCGGCCAGCGCAAAGGCCACGCCGGCGCCGATCTGCCCCCATTGCGCGGCCGCACCCAGGCCCGACGCGGCGCCCATCACGTCCAGCGCCAGCGCCAGGCCCAGCAGCATCACCGGCATGGCGCGCAGCAGCCGCTGTGCCGGCCGGTGGCCGTAGACCACGCGTGCCCACAGTGCCGTCCACAGCGGGTAGGTGTTGAAGGCCAGCAGGGCCAGCGCCACCGGCAGCCGCGCCACCGACGAGTACAGGCACAGGCTCTGCACGCCCACCAGCGCAGCGATGACCGGCAGCGCGCGGCGGTGGCGCGGGCTCAACGTGAACGGCGCCGGCCGCTGCAGCAACAGCAGCAGACCGACCACGGTGGCGGTGGCGACGCTGCGCACGCTGACCGCGGTGGCCACATCAACGCCGTGGTTGAAGGCCAGCCGCGCCGCGACGTGGTTGGCGCCCATCATCAGCGCGATCAACAGCAGGGTGGTGAAGGCGGCGGCAGACAGGCCGGGGGCAGCGAGGGAGCGCGAGGTCACCGCGGCATTGTCGCGGCAGGCCTGCGGCGGCGCTGCACCTCGGCACTGCAGCGCTGCCGCCAAGCAGTCACCTGGGCGCGACGGCCGCGGCGGCGCGGGCCTGCTGGCGGCCATGCTGCGTGATGCCGCCATAGCCCCAATCGGTGGCGGGCAGTTCGCGGATGCAGACGTAGCTGGCGTCCTCCAGCGACCCCGTTGGCGCCAGTTGGTGCTGCAGCTCGGCAAACGCCTCGGCGATGAAGGCCGCCTTCTGCGCAGTGGTGTTGGTGCCGACGGTGATGCTGATCTCCAGCAGCGCCGTGGGCCGCGTCACGGCCACCCCGCCCACGGCCCAGCGCGTGATTGCCAGCTCATCGACCAGCACGGCGGTGACCTCGCCACGCTTGCCCAGGGTATCGACCGTGATGCGGGTCAGTGCGCGGACCAGCGCCTGGTGGCGGTCGGCAGTGGTCGGCGGCGACAGCCGCAGGTGCAGGGTGGGCATGGTCAGGCCTTTCGGGGGTGGTGGCGGTGGTGCAACGGGTGGTGCGGCGGGGCGTGCGGCGGGTCGTGCGGCGGGTCGTGCGGCGGGTCGTTTGGCCGGCGGTGGGCGGTGCGGATCACGGCAGAGCGTGCAACCTGCAACGCCTGCCGAATCCGGTGTTCGATGGCCGCCCAGAACGCATCGACCGCCTCGCGCCGCAAGACCCGTGCGTACGCCTTGGCGGCGTCAAAGAGCGCCGCATGGTCACTGGCGTACCGTCGTGCTGCGCACTGCGGAATTCGCCCTTGGGACGGCCCGGCGGGCTCACTGGAAATCCTCTGTGCTGCGCACTGCGGAATTCGCCCTTGGGACGGCCCGGCGGGCTCATGCGGCGAGAGGCGTGGAGGGCGGAAGTCGGTGGGCATGCAAGCTCTCCTTCAGTCATTGGCGTCACTCTAGGGACGGCCCACCACAACGGAAACGGCGCCAGGTGCAAAGGCGTGTTGCAGCCACTGCAAGGCCGGCCCGCCTACGATGGCGGGCATGAACCAACTGGCCTTCGACGACCTGCGCCTCTTCGCCCGTGTGGCCGCGCTGGGTACGCTGTCTGCGGTCGCGCGGGAACGCGACGTGCCGGTCAGCCAGGTCTCGCGGGCGCTGGCTCGCATCGAGAAGACCTGCGGTGTGAGGCTGGTCCACCGCTCCACCCACGCGCTGGCGCTCACCGCCGAGGGCGTCACCTTCCTGGCCTACTGCCAGCGCATCGGCGAGACGCTGGACGACCTGGCGGGCGAGTTCGCCGACCAGGCGCGTGAGGCCCGCGGCCTCGTCCGGGTCGCGGCCAGCACGGTGATCGCCCAATACCAGTTGCTGCCCAGCCTGGCCGGCCTGCAGCAGCGACACCCGCGGCTGCAGGTGGCGCTGGAAGTGAGCGACCGGCTCGCCGACCTGGCGCGCGAAGGCATCGACATCGCCATCCGCACCGGCAGCGACCTGCCCGACACCGTGGTCGCCCGGCCGCTGGGCCACCTGGGGCGTGCGCTGTACGCCGCACCGGCCTACCTGGCGGGCGCCGGCACGCCGCGCCATCCCGACGAGTTGCAGCAGCACCGGCTGGTCACCAACAGCGCGGTGCCGCAACTCAACCACTGGCCGTTCGTGGTCGACGGCCGGCCCCTCAAGCTGGCGGTGCAAGGCTACTGGCGCTGCAACGACACCGGGCTGGCGCTGGGCATGGTGCTGCAGGGCCTGGGCATCGGCCGGCTGGCCACGGTGGCGGCCGACCCCCAGGTGCGCGCCGGCGCGCTGCTGCCGGTGCTGGAGGCCTGTGTCGACCGCCAGCCGGTGCCGCTGCACGCGGTGATGGCGGGCGGGCGCCAGTGCCTGCCGAAGATCCGCGCCTGCGTCGACTACTGGGTCGACTGGTTCGGCAGCGACCAGCCACGTTGATGTTGGCCAGTGCCAGCGGCGCCCCGGTGCTAAGCTGATCGGCCCCCCGCGAAAAGGAGACCCCATGCCCGGCCTGCTTCCCGATGTCGATCCCGACGGCCTGCTGGAATATTCGGTGGTCTACACCGACCGCGCGGTCAACCACATGTCGCAGAAGTTCCAGGGCGTGATGCGCGACATCTCCGCAGTGCTCAAGGAGGTCTACCACGCGCGCTCGGCGATCGTGGTGCCCGGCAGCGGCAGCTTCGGCATGGAGGCGGTGGCCCGCCAGTTTGCCACCGGCAAAAAAACTCTGGTGATCCGCAACGGCTGGTTCAGCTACCGCTGGACGCAGATTTTGGAGATGGGCGGCATCCCGGCCAGCAGCACGGTGCTGAAGGCCCGCCGCGTCGCTGACCACCACCAGGCCGCGTTTGCGCCTGTTCCCATTGCCGAAGTGGTGGCCACCATCCGCGCGCAGCGGCCCGACCTGGTGTTTGCACCGCACGTGGAAACCGCCGCCGGCATGATCCTGCCCGACGACTACCTGCGCGCGGTGGCCACCGCCACGCATGAAGTGGGCGGGCTGTTCGTGCTCGACTGCATCGCATCGGGCACGATATGGGTCGACATGGCGGACATCGGCGTCGACGTGCTGGTGAGCGCGCCGCAAAAGGGCTGGAGCGGCCCGCCCTGCGCCGGCCTGGTGATGCTGGGCGAAGATGCCCGCCGGCGCATCGACACCACCACCAGCACCAGCTTTGCCTGCGACTTGAAGAAGTGGCTGCAGATCATGGAAACCTATGAAGGCGGCGGCCACGCCTACCACGCCACCCTGCCGACCGATGCGCTGACGAAAGTGCGCGACGTGATGCTGGAAACCCAGGCCCGCGGCTTTGGCACCGTGCGTGCGCAACAGCAGGCGCTGGGCGACGCGGTGCGCGCGGCGATGGAGCGCAGGGGTTTCAAGAGCGTGGCCGCCCCCGGCTTCAAGGCACCGGGCGTGGTGGTCAGCTACACCGATGACGTCAACCTGCACAGCAGCAAGGCCTTCGCCGCGCTGGGCCTTCAAACGGCCGCCGGTGTGCCGCTGATGTGCGACGAACCGGCCGACTTCAAGACCTTCCGCATCGGCCTCTTCGGTCTCGACAAACTGGCTGACGTGGCCGGCGCTGTCGCGCGGCTGGATGCCGCCTTGGCGCAGGTACCCGCCCCGCAGGTCTTGGCCAACGCCGCCTGAAGGCGGCGAGCGGTTTTCGGCTCTTTGCTGTCGTTGCCGAATACCCGCTTTTCACTGTTCGGCGCAGCGCGCCAGGCGGTACCCGGCAGCGTCGCTGGCTGGGTCGGTCGGCGCTGCGCACCGACTCCGCTGTGGTGCTCGATTCGGGGTCGCGCCGCGAAACTCGCTACGCGCCGTGCCGGCG
>JBBQVF010000037.1:0-35065 GCA_038211805.1 Burkholderiales bacterium
ACCCGCGTACGAGGAAACATCCTGCCTGAGTTGTTCAATCCACTTTATTCGTTGACTGGTCACGGTGTTGATAAATGTGGTTCGGCGACTCATCCGAAAGTTGGCGAATGCATTCATCACTCCGAGAAAGAGGGTGACAGCTAGCCCGACGGCCAGAACCGTGTCCTTCGCCTCCCACGTCGACTTTGAGCCCGCTGGATCACGAGTTGTCGGGGTCGACGGAGTTAAAGCTACGGTTGCGGCGGGTTGCCTTGAGATGGCGGATGCAGGAGGGCCCGAAGCCGACTGAGCGTTCGCGGCAGTAGCTGCGATGAACGCCGCTGTCAGGAGGGTTGCAATGCGAGCGACGAGAGAATGCATTTCGCGGGCCTAACCTGTTGTAGGGCTCATTGTAAAGAAGAGACTTCGACTGGCGAGGCCAATTTTTACCGCCATATGGAATCTGGCATCTGTCGTAACGCGAAGCGCTCGGAGAAACCCTTAAGGGAAGATCTCATCCCCCTACCCGTCACATACTTGACGCAGACCGATTCATGTGGTAGCTGTGCGGCAAAGTGTCTGCATCTTATATTCAGATACTTCGTCGGAGATTGGCAACAAACCAAGTTTCCTGTGAGGCCCAACCTGGCGGTGTTCATGCCGACATGGCGGCCAGTCTCCACCACCTCGGTACTGCGTACTGGAGGCTGGGCGGAACGGATGCCCTGCAAAAGGTTGCAGAGTTTGAAGAGGAACGCGACAAGTTCCGACACCAATACCAATTGCTGGAACGATGACGGCATCCGAGACGGCCGATGTGGAGAAGACGATGGCTGACCGTCACGTCGCGCCGATATCCTGGGTAAATCAACGACTCCATTCTTGAGTGCCCAAGCACGATTGCAGCGGTCGGCAGTACCCATTCGACGTCGTGAGCAAGCAACGCGTGGTCGACCGGTCCTCGCCAGAAAACGGCCGCTCCCCGCCAGGTTGCCAACCTTCAGGATCAGCCCGGCGCGCAGTTGTCACACCGCGATGACGTTGAAACGATCGCAGAGCTCATCCACCTGCCGCGCCTTGAGCCTCTCGGCGCGCAGCTTGCGGAGCCCGCTGCGCTCGAAGATCGCGTAGGCGAACCCCTTGTTCATCTGCCGCGACACGTACCGGATCCCGTCCCATCGCAAAATCGCGCCGTGGACGGCCTGTGCCCAGGCCTGGCTCGTCGTGTAATCGGCGGATGCGCTGATGTCGTTGTTCAGGCCGAGGGCCTTGAGCGCCGCCCCGGTCAGGTCGGCCAGCACCAGCGTCTTGCGCCGTTCGCCAGCAAACCGCACGACCGAGCGCTCGGTGAGTTCCGCGGCAGGCACCTCGTAGCGGCCACCGACAAACCGTCCGTACCCGTGGATGACGCACTCCGCGAAGGCCACTTCGAAGCTGCTGGCGGCATAGCAGGTACCGAACGCGTCGGCATCGCCGGGATCTGGGTCGTCGAACCGATAGACCCCAGCCGACCCCTACGGCTCGGTGGCCGGATACCGGCTCGATCGCACCAGTGACGCCACTTCGATCCTGGTCGGTCGAAGCAGATCCTCGAACGAGCTGGGTTCAGGCAGCCGCAGCCGAGCTTCTGGCGCCATGCGAGGCTCCTCGCTCGCGCGCCCACGCTGCGGCCAGGCGCTGTACTTGGGCCAAGCCAGTCCCCGCCACCATGGCCGCCGCCACGCTCTTTCCTGCCAGGGCGCCGTGCTCGTGCAGCCAGAAAGTCAGCTTTTCGCTGGCACCGAGCTCACCCAGTGCGCGGCAGATGGCTGCCACGGCCTCGCGGTCCATGTCCAGGAATGCCTGCGGGTAGTGCAGCCGGTTGCCGACCTTCACGGCGAAGAGGTCACCCCGGTCTGCTGCCGGCGCCAAGGCTTGGCGGGTGAGCCCCCAGGCTTGTGCTAGTTGCTCGCCGGGCACGATGAGGCCCTGCTTGACCCACTGGACACGCGCCGCCTCGCCGCGCGCGAAGAGAACGCGCGTCAGGCCGCCGGATGACGCAACGCGAAGCCGACCAGCGCCTCCAGCTGCTGCAGCGCGAGATCGGGATCGACGACCTTGATCGTGTGCATGCCCATGTCGCGGGCGGGTTTGAGGTTGACGCCCAGGTCGTCCAGCAACACCACGTGCTGGGGCGCCACGCCCAGCGCCTCGCACATCATCCGGTAGATCGCCGGGTCGGGCTTGCGGACGCCGGCTTTCGAGCTCTCGATCACGGCGTGAAACAGCGTGAGCACCGCGTCACGCCCCGACGGGCTGAGCCCCGTCGAATCGGGGCTGGCCACGTTGTTGGTGATCAGGCCGATCTTCAGCCGCGGCCGCAGCCGGCGCAGCGCTTCGACCATGGCCGGGCGGATGGTGCCGCCGAGCAGCTCGATCACCTCGCGCCCGCGCACCGTCTGGCCCAACGCCGCGCATTCGTCGGCGAAGGCCTGGTCGAAGCCGGGCAGGTCGATCTCATTGCGCTCGAAACGGGCCCAGGCGTTGTCGTGGTGGTTGGCCGCGTTGACGCCGCGCAAAAAGTTGGGCGGCAAACCGCGCTCGCGCTCGAAGCGGCTGAACGACTCGAACGGCGACGAACTGATCACGCCGCCGAAATCCCAGATCACGGCCTGGATGTCTGGTGCCATCGAGGGGCGCCGCGGAGCCTGTCGCAACATCAACTTGCCACGACCGCCAGCACCTGCCCTTCGCTGACGCCCTCGCCTTCGGCCACCAGCAGTTCGCGCAGCGTGCCGGCGGCCGGCGCATCGATGGGGATCTCCATCTTCATCGATTCGACGATCAGGATCGTGTCGCCCTTGGCCACCAGGTCGCCGGTCTGGCGTTCGAGTTTCCAGACCGTGCCGGTCACCAGGGATTCGATTCGATGGGTTGCCATGGAGGGCCTCATGAAGGGGATGCAGGATGCCAGATGCCGCGCCGCGGGTGGGTGCGACCGGCGCGCCAAGGCCTCGACGGTACGCGCTGCGGCAGCGTGGCGGGCTCAGGGAAAGCACCCACAAATTGTTAACAATTGACAGTACACAACGCTCGATGCTGTTTTTAGAATGATTCGAATCACCCCCGCTATCGCCATGCCACGCGCCGTCTCTGCCCCATCGGACAAACCTGCCAGGTCGGTGCGACAGCGGTCCGCCGGCGGCACCACCATCACCTCCACCATCACCACCGCGACCACCACCAACGCGACCACCGCCACCACCGGCGAGCAGATCGCCAAGCAGCTGGGCCAGGACATCCTGCAGGGCCGTTACGCGCCCGGCGAACGGGTGGGCGAGCAGGCGGTGGCCGAGATGTTCTCGCTCAGCCGCGGCCCGGTGCGCGACGCGCTGCGCATCCTGGCGCGCCAGGGCCTGGTCGAGATCCGGCCACGCCGCGGCGCCTATGTGGTCGAGCTGGCGCTCAACGACGTCGCCGACATCTTCAACGTGCGCTGCGCGCTGCTGACGCTGGCGGTTCGCTACCTGGCGCTCAACCCCGACAAGACGGCGCTCGACCAGGTCGCCCCCCGGCTGGAGGATCTGCGCCGCCTGGCGTCGCAGAAGAAGCCGTCGCTGCTCGACTTCGCGCAGGCCACCGGCCGCGTGGCGATGGGCCTGCTGGCGGCCTGCGCCAGTGCCAAGGTGATCCAGACCACCTACCGCGACCTGCCGCACGATGCGCTGTGGCGCATGTTGTGGGTGACCCCCCAGCCGCCCGACTACGTGCGCCCGGCGCGGCGTGCCGACACCTTCCACGACTACGAGCAACTGCTGGTGGCCGTCCGCGCAGGCCAGGCCGATGCCGCCGAGACGCTGATGCGCAAGATCATGACCGACACGCGCGACGAGGTGCTGCAGTACATGGCCCGCTCGCACAGCGATGTCGTCGACGCCTTCCGCCTGCAGGTGGGCTGAGCATGCTGGAGGTGCGCGACCTGTCGATCTCGTTTCGCACCGGCGCCGGCCGGGTGGCCGTCACGCGGGCGCTGAACTTCGCCATCGCGCCCGGTGAGCGGCTGGGCGTGGTCGGCGAAAGCGGTTGCGGCAAGACCGTCACCGGCCTGTCGGTGCTGCGCCTGCTGCCCGAGGCGCAGGCGCAGATCGACGGCCAGATCCTGTTCGAGGGCCAGGACCTGGCCACCTTGCCCGAAGCCCGCATGCAGGCCATCCGTGGCCGCGACATCGCGATGATCTTCCAGGAGCCGATGACCGCGCTCGACCCGGTGTTCAGCGTCGGCGAGCAGATCGCCGAGGCTTACCGCACCCACTTCCCGGTCAGCCGGGCCGAGGCGCGCGAGCGCGCCATCGACGCACAGGCGCGGGTGGGCATCCCGCTGCCGGCGCGCCGGCACGACGAGTACCCGCACCAGTTCTCGGGCGGCATGCGCCAGCGGGTGATGATCGCGATGGCGCTGATCTGCGAGCCCAAGCTGCTGATCGCCGACGAGCCGACCACCGCACTGGATGTGACCGTGCAGGCGCAGATCACCGACCTGCTGCGCGAGTTGAGCGACCGCGCCGGCACCGCGATGATGTTCATCACCCATGACCTGGGCGTGGTGGCCGAGGTCTGCACCCGCATGCTGACGATGTACGCCGGCGAGATCGTCGAGGACGCGCCGGTCGACGACGTGCTGATGCGCCCGCGCCACCCCTACAGCTCGGGCCTGCTGCGCTCGCTGCCGCGGCTGGCCAAGCCACGCGAGGCGCTGCCGTCGATCCGCGGCCGGGTGCCCTCGCCCAGCGAGATGCCGCCGGGTTGCCGCTTCCGCGCCCGTTGCGACCATGCGCAGCCGGCCTGCGCCGGCGAGCAAGTGGCGACCGAAGTGGCACCCGGCCACCTGGCCCGCTGCGGCCGCGCCGCCGAGCTGCAGCTGCCGGGGGCGGTGGCATGACGAAACCTGCGTCCATCGCGGCGCGGGACGAGCGCCGGGCCGCCCCAAGCCGGCCCGCCATTCCCTCGGGGGCTGAGCCCGGACGCGGACAGTCCGGTGGACTGTTCATGCCTGGCGAAGGGCCGGGCCAGCCGGCCCGGCACGGCCTGCAAGGCAGACCGGCATCGCCGGCGGGCGAGGGGCCGACACCGCTCATCAGCGTGCGCGACCTGCACATCCGTTTTGCCACCCAGGACCGGCAGCAGACGGTCAAGGCGGTCGACGGCATCAGCTTCGACGTGATGCCCGGCGAGACCTTCGGCATCATCGGCGAATCGGGATCGGGCAAGACCACGCTGGGCCGCGCGCTGGTGTCGCTGCTGCCTCCCAGCGAGGGCACGATCCTGCACGACGGTGTCGATCCCCGCACGCTCGGGGCCAGCGCGCTGCGCCAGCACCGGCGTGACTACCAGATCGTCTTCCAGGATCCGCATGCGGCGCTCAACCCGCGGCAACGTGTGCTGGCCAGCGTCTGCGAGCCACTCGAGATCGCCGGCGGCCTGAGCCGGGCCGAACGCGAGCAGCGCGCGCTGGACGCACTGGCCCGCGTGGGCATCGCGCCCGAGTACGCGCAGCGCTACCCGCACATGCTGTCGGGCGGACAGAAACAACGCATCAACATCGCCCGCGTGCTGACGCTGCGGCCCAAGCTGATCGTCTGCGACGAAGTGGTGGCCGCCCTCGACGTGTCGATTCGCGGTGATGTGCTGAACCTGTTTGCCGACCTGCAGCGCGAGTTCGGCCTGACCTATGTCTTCATCACCCACGACCTGTCGGTGGTGGCCCATGTCAGCGACCGCATCGCCGTCACCTACCTGGGCCGGCTGATGGAGTTGGGGCCCACGCAGGAAGTCGGTGAACGGCCGCTGCACCCCTACACCGAGGCACTGATGTCGGCCGACCCGCTGCCGCTGCCCTCGCATCTGCGCCAGCAGCGCCAGCGCATCGTGCTGCAGGGCGAGATCCCCAGCCCGATCGACCCGCCCTCGGGCTGCCGCTTTCGCACCCGTTGCCCCAGCGCCCAGCCGCGCTGCAGCGCCGACGTGCCCGAATGGCGTGAGCTGCGCCCGGCGCATTGGGTGGCCTGCCATTTCTCGACGCGCGACGGACCGCCGGCGCGCCCTGCACCTCGCCCCTCACCGCAGCACAGCGCTGAGACGGACCGACTGCCACCCACCGCCCCAGAAGGAGACAACGATGACCGACGCACATGACGAGCACGACGAGCGCGCCACGAACTTGCCCTCGACCGGGCTGACGCGCCGAGACCTGATGGTGATGGCAGGTGCGGCCGCCGGCACGCTGGCCAGCGGCAGCAGCGCCTGGGCGCAGGCCGCCACCCCCCAGCGCGGCGGCGTGCTCAAGGTGTCGGCCAATGCCAACCCGTCCAGCCTGGACCCGGCCACCGGCGGTGCCGGATCGGACCACACCTTCCTCTGGACCATCTACGACACGCTGGTGGAATGGGACTACGAAACGCTGAAAACCAAGCCCGGCCTGGCGGCGTTCACCTTCCCCGACCCGCGCACCATGGTGCTCGACCTCAAGCCCGGCATCAGCTTCCACGATGGCAGCCCGCTCGATGCGGCCGCGGTGAAGTTCAACCTCGATCGCGGCCGCGCCGACGCCCGCTCCAACATCAAGGCCGACCTGCAGAACGTCGCGCAGGTGGATGTCACCGGCCCGCTGCAGGTCACCATCAAGCTGGCGCGGCCCGACACCGCCCTGCCCGCCATCCTGAGCGACCGCGCCGGGATGATGGTCTCGCCCAAGGCGGTGCAGGCGCTGGGCGCCGAGCACGACCGCAAGCCGGTGGGCGCGGGGCCGTGGAAGTTCGTCAGCTGGTCGGCCAACGAGAAGATCGTGGTCACCCGGGCCGACAAGTACTGGCGCGCCGACCGCGGCTTCGTCGATGGCATCGAGTTCTCGATCATCCCCGAGCTGGCCACCGGCCTGCGCGCGGTGGTGGCCGGCCAGGGCGACTTCGCCTACCAGGTGCCGCCGCGGCTGATGCCGTTGATCGACAAGGCGAAGAACCTCGCCAAGGTGACCGGCCCCACGCTGTACTGCCTGCAGCTGTACTTCAACCAGGCCAAGAAGCCGCTGGACAACCTGAAGGTGCGCCAGGCGATCAACTTCGCGCTCGACCGCAACTCGTTCGTCAAGGCCTCCCTGGCCGGCGTCGGCGAGCCCGCCTACATGAACCTGCCCAAGACCCACTGGGCCTATGACCAGAGCCTGGCCGGCCTGTACCCGCACAACCTGGACAAGGCGCGTGCGCTGCTGACCGAGGCCGGCTTTCCCAACGGCATCGACCTGACGGTGGGCAGCTACACCGACCAGGACTCGGTGCGCCGCAGCGAGATCGTGGGCGAGCAGCTGCGCAAGGCCGGCATCCGGCTGAAGTTCGTCACCGGCACCATCCCCGAGATCAGCGGCCAGTTCTTCGGCAACGAGAAGAAGTTCGACATGCTGCTGTCGGCCTGGACCGGCCGGCCCGACCCCAGCATGACCTACAGCCTGATGTACAGCAAGGACGCCTATTTCAATGCCGGGCGGGTGGACCACGGCCAGAAGCTCACCGACCTGCTGGCCGAAAGCCGCGTGGCCGAACGCATCGAAGGCCGCAAGCTGATCTTCTGGCAGCTGCAGCGCATCGTGATGGAGCAGGCCCTGGTCGCGCCGCTGGCCTTCCAGTACGAGTTGGTGGCCGCGTCGCAGAAGGTCAAGGGCTACAAGCCCAACCTGCTGGGCAAGCCGAAGTACGAATTCATCAGCTTGCAGGGCTGAAGCCACCATGCTTGCCTCCGCCCGTCTGCGGGTGATCCGGCGGCGCCTGCTGCAGGCGCTGCCGGTGCTGGTGCTGGCCACCTTCGTGGTGTTCGGCCTGCTCAAGCTGATGCCGGGCGACATCGCGATCACGCTGGCGGGAGAGAACGCGACCGAGGCGCGCATCGCCGAGATCCGCGAGCTGTACGGCCTGAACCGGCCCTTCCTGGTGCAGTACGGCAGCTGGCTGGCGAATGCGGTGCAAGGCGATTTGTCGAAGTCGCTGGCCAACGGCGAGCCGGTGGCCACCTCCATCGCCCGCGCCTTTCCCAACACCCTGTTGATCGTGGTGCTGGCGATGACGGTGGCGCTGGGCCTGGGCGTGCCGCTGGGCATGCTGGCCGCCAGCCGGCCCGACGGCCTGCGCGACCGGTTGGTGACCTCGCTGGCCTCGCTGGGCATCGCGGTGCCCAACTTCTGGCTGGCGATGATCCTGGTCGCCTGGCTCGCCTTGCACTTCGGCTGGTTTCCGGCCACCGGCGCGGTGCCGCTGAAAGAGAGCATTCCGCGCGCGCTGCACCACGCCATCCTGCCGGCGCTGGCGCTGGCCGCCGGTGGCGTGGCGGAGGTATCGCGCCAGCTGCGCAGCTCGCTGGTCGAGATCCTGTCGTCGCCGCAGGTGCGTACCCTGCGCGCCAAGGGTTTGAGCGCCACCGTCATCCTGTGGAAACACGGCCTGAAGAACGCCGGCGTCAACCTGCTGACCGTCGCCACACTGCTGTTCAACCGCATGCTGGCGGCCACCGTGGTGGTCGAGGCGGTGTTCGCCATCCCCGGCATGGGCAACCTGATCGTCAATGCCGCGCTCACCCGCGACCTGCCTGTCGTGCAAGGGGTGGTCTTCGTGATGGTGTTGGTGGTGATCAGCGTCAACCTGGCGGCCGACCTGCTCTACACCGTGCTCGACCCGCGGATCGGCTGATGGGCGCGCACCGCCTGCCCCGTCGACTGCTGGCCTGGCTGCGCCGCGATCTGCGCGCCACCGTCAGCCTGGCCTTCCTGCTGGCGCTGGGACTGATGGCCTTGTGTGCGCCCTGGCTGGCGCCCTACCCGGTCACGGCACAGGACGTGGACAACAGCCTGGCCAGCCCGTCGGCCCTGCACTGGCTGGGCACCGACGACCTGGGCCGCGACGTCTTCAGCCGCATGGTGCACGGCGGCGCGGCCACGCTCTACGCCAGCGGCCTGGCGGTGGGCATCGCCGTGGCGCTGGGCCTGCCGGTGGGCCTGCTGGCGGGCTACCTGGGTGGCTGGGTCGACGACGGCATCAGCCGCTTCATCGACGCGCTGTTGTCCTTCCCGTCCATCGTGCTGGCGATCGCCGTCACCGGCGCGCTGGGCATCGGCCTGACCAACGGCATGATCGCGGTCGGCATCGTGTTCTCGCCGCAGCTGGCGCGGCTGGTGCGGGCGCGCGCGCTGGTGGTGCGCCAAGAGCTGTACGTCGATGCCTCGCGCTGCTTCGGTGCCAGCACCGCGCGCATCCTGTGGCGCCATGTGCTGCCCAACACCGTGCAACCGGTGATCGTGCAGGTGACGCTGCTGCTGGCCGCCGCGCTGCTGGCCGAGGCCAGCTTGAGCTTCCTCGGCCTGGGCATCCAGCCGCCCAGCCCCAGCTGGGGTTCGATGCTGGCGCGCGCCTACCAGAACATGGAGCTGGCCCCCGAGCAGATGTACGCGCCCGGCCTGGCGATCCTGTTGACCGCGCTGGCCTTCAACACCCTGGGCGAGTCGCTGCGCGTGGCGCTGGACCCCACGACGAAACGATGAACCACCCCCTACGGCCTTCGGCCGCCCCCTCAAGGGGGCCGAACCCGGACAGACAAAGTCCAGTGGACTTTGTCTGCCTGGCGAGGAGTCTGGCCGCAAGGCCGGGCGCGGCCTGCAAGGCACGCCAGCGGCCCGGCGAAGCCGGTTCCGCGGCGTTTGCTTGGCCAGGCCGGTGACCGCCCACGGCCTCTGCAACCGGATATCGCCATGCACGCACCCCAAGACGAAGCCAGCTACCTCGCCACGCTGAAGGGCCTGTGGCAGCAGGCCTGGCCGGCCGGCGCCAACACCGCGCCGCACTACCCGCACGGCGAGCAGCCGCTGACCGAGTACCTGCGCACCTGGGCCCGGCTGCAGCCGGACAAGCCGGCGGTCATCCACTATGGCCACACGCTGACCTATGCCGAACTCGACGCGGCCAGCGATCGATTTGCCGCGCTGCTGGCCGCGCACGGCATAGCCCCGGGCGACCGGGTGGCGGTGTTCCTGCCCAACCTGCCGCAGTACCACATCGTGTTTTTCGGCATCCTCAAACTGGGTGCGGTGCATGTGCCGGTGAGCCCGATGTCGCGCGCCTTCGAACTGGCGCACGAGCTGACCGACACCGGCGCGCTGGCCCTGGTGGCGCTGGACGAGCTGATGCCGGTGGTGCGCGAGGTGCGTGCCGACGCCACGCACACGCTGGCCCTGCGCCACGTCTTCGTCACCGGTTTTGCCGACCTGCTGCCGGCCGAGCCCACCGTGCCGCTGCCCGACTCGATGCGCGCGCCGCGCATCGCCTGCCCCGATGCGATCGAGTTGATGCCGGCGCTGGCCGCAGCGGCTGCGAAGGGCGGCCCCGCGCCTGCCCATCGGCCGGGGCTGGACGACATCGCCGCGCTCAACTACACCGGCGGCACCACCGGCCTGCCCAAGGGTTGCGTGCACACCCAGCGCGACATGCTCTACACCGCGGCGTCGAACTTCGGCATCGCGCTGGAGCGGGCCGACGACACCGTGTTCCTCAGTTTCTTCCCGCAGTTCTGGATCGCCGGTGAAAACCTGGGTCTGGTGTTCCCGGTGTTCTGCGGCGCCACGCTGGTGCTGCTGACCCGCTGGGACCCGGTGGCCGTGATGACCGCGGTGCAGCGCTACCGCGTCACCTGCATGGCGATGCCGGTGGACGGCGCGGTGGAGATGATGGATCACCCGCGTTTTGCCGAATTCGATCTGTCGTCGCTGCGCCAGGTGCGGGTGGTGTCCTTCGTCAAGAAGCTCAACCTCGACTACCGCCGCCGCTGGCAGCAGCTCACCGGCGGCATCCTGGCCGAGGCGGCCTGGGGCATGACCGAAACCCACACCAGCGACACCTTCACCACCGGCTTTCAGGACGGCGACTTCGACCTGCACGCCCAGCCGGTGTTCGTCGGCCTGCCGGTGCCGGGCACCGAGTTCAAGATCTGCGACTTCGAGACCGGTGCCTTGAAGCCGCTGGGCGAAGACGGCGAGATCCGGGTGCGCACGCCCTCGCTGCTGAAGGGCTACTGGAACCAGCCCGAGGCCACCGCCGAAGCACTGGTCGACGGCTGGCTGCGCACCGGCGACATCGGGCTGATCGACACGCAAGGGTTCCTGCACTTCCTGGGCCGCCGCAAGGAGATGCTGAAGGTCAAGGGCATGAGCGTGTTCCCGCCCGAGATCGAGGCCGTGCTGGGCCAGCACCCGGCCGTGCTGGGATCGGGCGTGGTCGGACGTGTCGACGCCCAGCGTGGCGAGGTGCCGGTGGCGTTCGTGCAACTGAAACCAGACCTCAGCGCTGCCGATGCGGCCACCGCCGTTCAAAGCCTGCTTGATTGGTGCGGCAGCCGCATGGCCGGCTACAAGCTGCCCGAGATCCGGCTGGTCGACAGCCTGCCGATGACGGCCACCGGCAAGGTCAGGAAGCAGGACTTGAGCGCCCTGCTCTGACGCTGCGGCAACCCTTCCCGCCGCTACGCGCGCGCAGCGCCCCGGCCGACGCTGCAACCACCGAACACCCCCCAAGAGGACAAGACCGATGACCTGGCAACCCGAACTCGACGAACTGGCGCGGCGCACCGCGATGGCCCAGCAAATGGGCGGGGCCGACAAGGTCAAGCGCCAGCACGATGCCGGCCGGCTGACGGTGCGCGAGCGCATCACCCAGCTGCTTGACGACGGCAGCTTCCACGAGGTCGGCGCGCTGTCGGGCATCGGCGAGTACGACGCCGACGGCCGCATCCAGCAGGTGACGCCGGCCAACTGCGTGTTCGGCCGCGGCAAGATCGCCGGCCGGCCGGTGGTGGTGGTGGGCGACGACTTCACCGTGCGCGGCGGCTCGGCCGATGCGTCGATCGCCGCCAAGCCGCTGATGGCCGAGGACATGGCCAGCGACCTGCGCCTGCCCATCCTGCGCATCATCGAAGGCTCGGGCGGCGGCGGCTCGGTCAAGACGATCGAGACCAAGGGCGCCAGCAACCTGCCCGGCGGCATCGGCGAAAGCTCGCGCGGCTTCTACAAGATGACGGCCAACCTGGCCGAGGTGCCGGTGGTCGGGCTGGGGCTGGGCTCGGTGGCCGGGCTGGGCGCGGCACGGCTGGCCGCCAGCCATTTCTCGGTGATGACGCGCGGCTCGGCGATGTTCGTCGCCGGCCCGCCGTTGGTGGCGCGGCTGGGCCAGGCGTTGAGCAAACAAGAGCTGGGCGGCGCCGACATCCAGACCCGGAGCGGCGCCATCGACAACATGGTCGAGACCGAGGCAGAGGCCTTCGCGCAAGCCCGGCGCTTTCTCTCGTACCTGCCCCAATCGGTGCACGGCCTGCCGCCGGTGGCGCCGCCCAGCGACGACCCGGAGCGCGCCGACGAGTCCTTGATGAAGGCCGTGCCGCGCAACCGGCGCAGCGTCTACAAGATGCGGCCGATCATCGACGCGGTGGTCGACCACGGCAGCTTCTTCGAGATGGGCACCCACTTCGGCCGCAGCATCATCGCCGGCCTGGCCCGCCTCGACGGCCACCCGGTGATGCTGCTGGCCAGCGACCCGTACCACTACGGCGGCGCCTGGAGCGCCGACACCTGCCAGAAGGTGATCCGCTTCGTCGACCTGGCCGAGACCTTCCACCTGCCGGTTGTCTACCTGATGGACTGCCCCGGCTTCATGATCGGCCTGGAGGCCGAGCGCAGCGCCACCATCCGCCTGGGGGTGCGGGCGATGGCGGCGATGAGCCAGACCACCGTGCCCTGGTGCACGGTGATCGTGCGCAACGCCTTCGGCGTGGCCGGCGCCGCGCACAAGCCCTTCAACCGGCTGGCGCTGCGCTACGCCTGGCTGTCGGCCTACTGGGGCAGCCTGCCGCTGGAAGGCGGCATTGAAGCCGCCTACCGCGCCGACATCGAGGCCGCCGCCGATCCGAAGGCCGAGCTGCTGGCGATCGAAGCCCGGCTGAACGCGCTGCGCTCGCCGTTTCGCAGCGCCGAGAAGTTCTGGGTCGAGGAGATCATCGACCCGCGCCAGACCCGCCGCCTGCTGGTCGACTTCGCCCACCTGGCCGAACCCTTGCGCACGCCGGGCAAGGCCAGCTTCTCCATGAGGCCGTGATTTACCCCCCCCGAAGCGCCTTCGGCGCCCCCCCCAAGGGGCCGAGCCCGGACAGACAAGGTCCAGTGGCCTTGTCTGCCTGGCGAGGAGTCGAGCTGCAAAGCCCGACGCGGCCTGCAAGGCGCGCCAACCACCCGGCATAGTCGGTTCCGTGGCGGCTGCTGGATGGAACAGTCCACTTCGCCGCATTGAATGGAACGACACCATGAGCCAGACCGACGTCCTGTATGAAGTTTCCCAGCGCATCGCCACCCTCACGCTGAACCGGCCCGACCGGCTCAACGCCTACACCGCGGCCCTGGGCGATGCGCTGCGCGCGGCCATGCGCCGGGCCACCGACGATGACGGCGTGCGGGTCATCGTGCTGACCGGTGCCGGCCGCGGGTTTTGCGCCGGTGCCGACATGGCCAGCCTGAGCGCCGGCACGGCCAGTGGCGGCGCCACGCTGGCGGCCGAGAACCCCCAGGCCGAGCCCGCCCCGTTCGACCCCGCCAGCAGCCCCGACTACCAGACGCCGCACTCCTACTTTCCGGCCGTGCCCAAGCCGATCATCGCGGCCATCAACGGGGCCTGCGCCGGCCTGGGGCTGGTCTATGCGCTGTACTGCGACCAGCGCTTCGCGGCGGCCGGCGCCAAATTCACCACCGCGTTCGCGCGCCGCGGCCTGATCGCCGAGCACGGCATCAGCCACACGCTGCCGCGCCTGGTCGGCCTGGCCCGGGCGCTGGATCTGCTGATGTCGGCGCGCAAGTTCGACGCTGACGAGGCCTTGCGCCTGGGGGTCGTCGACCGCGTGCTGCCGGCCGGTGACTTGATGGCCGCGGTGCGCGCCTATGCGCTGGACCTGGCCGACAACGTCTCGCCGCGGTCGATGGCGGTGATCAAGCGCCAGCTGTGGGCGGTCGACCAGTTGTCGATGCGCGAGGCGATAGCGACCGGCAACCGCGAGATGTTGGCCAGCTTTGCCACCGCCGACTTCAAGGAGGGCGTGGCCCACTTCGTCGAGAGGCGACCCGCGGCCTTCACCGGGCGCTGAAACCAATGCACCCGCTGCACCCGCTGCACCCACCTCACCCGACCCACCGAACCCAAGACAGCGCGCGGCGCACCCAGGCGACACGATGAACATGGACTCCCCCCTGCCGCTGGCCGGCATCCAGGTGCTGGACATCGGCGGCGGCGCCGCCGGCGCCTATTGCGGCCGGCTGCTGGCCGATGCCGGTGCCACGGTGCGCGTGACCGCGGTCGACGAGACACGGCGGCTGGCCGGCATCGTGCGGACCGACACGCCTGCCGAACGGGCCTACGCCGCCTACCTGGGGGCCGGCAAGCAGGCACTGCCGACCCCGGCCGACGCCGCAGCGCTGCAGGCCGCCGGCCGCGACGTCGACCTGGTGCTGCTGGGCGAAGACGCCGGCATGGACGGCGGGCTGTTCATGCCACGGGTGGCCAGCATCGCCCTGTCGTGGTTCGGCCAGCAGAGCGACTACCGCCACTGGCGCGGCAGCGATCTGGTGGTGCAGGCCCTGACCGGCATGCCGCAGATGGCCGGCACGGTCGACGGCCCGCCACTGGCCGCCGGCGACCGGCAAGCCACCACGCTGGCCGGCGTCACCGCCTACATCGCCGCCTGCGCCGCGCTGCTGGGCGCGCATCGGCGGCCGGCCGGCGCGCCGCGGCGGCTGGAGGTGTCGATTCTCGAAGCCAACCTGGTGATGGCGGAGATGCACCTGTACTTCTTTCAGAAGGACGGCGTGCCGATGCAGCGCCACGGCATCAACCGCTTCGCGCCCAACAGCCCGGTGGGCATCTACCCCTGCCAGACCGGCTGGGTCGGCATCACCGTGGTCACGCCCGACCAGTGGCGCGGCCTGTGCCGCGCGCTGGGGCTGCAGGCGCAGGCGCTGGACGAGGGCCTGTCGACCCGCGAGCTGCGCTTCACCCGGCTGGACGAGGTGGAAGCCGTGCTGTGTCAGGCCCTGGCGCAGCGCTCGGCCGATGACTGGGCCGCCATCGGCCGCCAGCACCGGGTGCCGATCGTGGTGGTGCCCGATGCCGCGGGCATCCTGTCGCACCCGATCTTCCAGCAGCGCCAGTCGCTGGCCGCGCTGGCCACCGACGACGGGCTGCTGCAGGTGCCGCGCACGCCGTTCGGCCTGACGGCCACGCCGATCCGGACGCGGCTGGACGAGCCGGCGGCGGCCGCGCGGGTGGTACCGCAGGTGGTACCGCAAAATGCACCGCACATTGCAGGGCGGGTTGCAGCGCAAGTTGCAGCGCAAGTTGCAGCGCCGATGGCCGCGCACCCTGCCGCACTGGCTGCCACGCCCGACCCGACGCCTGCCGCCACGCAGACCACCCCAGCCCGCTCGACCACCGCCGACGCCGCGCCGCCGGCCGCAGCCGAGCCGCCGCTGCAGGGCATCACCCTGGTCGATTTCTCGATGGGCTGGGCCGGCCCGCTGGCCAGCCGCCTGATGGCCGACCTGGGCGCCGAGGTGCTGAAGATCGAGGCCGGGCGTTACCCCGACTGGTGGCGTGGCATGAACTGGACCCCCGAGTTCATCGAGGGCCGGCAGTACGAGCTGTCGACCACCTTCTGCGGGCTGAACCGCGGCAAACAGGGCATCAGCCTCGACCTCACCACGCCGGCGGGCCGGCAGTTGGCGCTGGCGCTGGTGGCCTGCGCCGATGCGGTGGTCGAGAACCAGGCCGCCGGCGTGATGGCCAAGTTCGGCCTGGACTATGCCCAGCTGCTGCAGGCCCGGCCCGACCTGGTGATGGTGTCGATGTCGGCCTTCGGCACCGGCAATGCCTGGTCGGACACCCGCGCCTACGGCTCGACACTGGAGCAGGGCTCGGGCCTGCCCAGCCTGACCGGCCTGCCCGGCAGCGCACCGACCATGACCCACCTGGCCCATGGCGACCCGGTGGGCGGCCTCTACGGCTGCGCCGCGATGCTGACCGCGCTGGTGCACCGCCAGCGCAGTGGCGCCGGCCAGTACGTCAACCTCAGCATGGTCGAGGCGATGCTGCAGCTGACCACCCCCGGCTTGCTGAGCCATCAAACCGACCCGGCGGCGCCGCTGCGGCGCGGCAACCGCCGCGACAGCCTGGCGCCGCACGGCCTCTACCCGGCCGCCGGCAGCGACCAGTGGCTGGCCGTGGCCATCGACAGCGATGCCGCGTTCGCAGCACTGGCCGGGCTGCTGGGCCGCCCCGACTGGGCCACCGACCCGGCGCTGCGCGGCCTGGCCGGTCGCCAGGCGCACGAGGATGCCATCGACGCGGCGATCAGCGCCTGGAGCCGCCAGCACCCGCCCGAGCAGGCGGCTGCGCAGCTGCAGGCCGCCGGCGTGATGGCCGCGCCGCTGGTTCACGCCGAAGACCTGGCCAGCAACGCGCACCTGACCAGTGCCGACTGCTTCATCGACTTGGTGCGGGCCGTGTCCGGGCCGCAGCGCCAGGGCGGTCTGGCCATCGTGCAGGACGGCCAGCGCCTGGGCGCGCGCCAGCCTGCGCCGCTGCTGGGCGAGCACAGCGGGCCGGTGCTGCAGCGCCATGCCGGGGTAAGCGCAGCGCAGTTCGACACGCTGGTGCAGGGCGGCGTGATCGGCCTGTCGCCCAAGCCCGAGCGCAACCTGCTGGCCGGCCCCGGCCCGGACACGGGCGGCTGAGCGGGCCGGTCCGGCCGGTCTGGCCGGTCCGGCCGGTCTGGCAGATCGGGTCGGACTGGCAGATCGGACCGGCAGATCGGGCGGACAGGCGGGCGAATGGGGGGCTGTCTACCCGCCGGCCGCGCTGGTCAATCCCGCCAGCATGCGGGCCAGTCGCCGGGTGTGCCGCTGCAGCGCAGCCGCCACCTCGATGCGGCGAGCCTCGTCCAGCCGGGTCGAGATCGCCGCCACGCTGATCGCCGCCACCGGGTTGTCTGCCGGCAAGGCCACGCCGACGGCGGCCGTGCCTGCCACCACCGCGCTGTCGAGAAACGCAAAGCCCTGTGCCCGGCCCTCGGCCACCGCGGCCTTGACACGCGCAGGGTCGAGTGCCGACAGCTTGGCATAGCGCTGGGCGTTGGCCTCGATGATCTCGTCGGCCTCGTCAGGTGGCAACGCGCACAGGATCGCCAGCCCGCCGGCGCCCACGCCCAGCGGCCGGCGGATGCCCACGTCCAGCGTCAGCGCCTTGATCGGGTAGTCGCCCAGCGCCCGCGCGGTGCACACCGCCTCCAGCCCGCGCCGCTCGCTGAGGTAGACGGTGTCCTTCGTCTCTTCGGCGATCTCGGCCAGCACCGGCTCGCCGTGCGCCGCCAGTTGCAGCCGCGGCCGCGCCAGCAAGCCCAACTCATGCAGCAGCGGACCGAGGAAGTACTTGCGCGTCACCGGGTGACGTTCAAGAAGCCCCTCGACTTCCAGCCGCTGCAGCATGCGAAAGCAGGTCGAGGTCGGCAACCCGCTGGCCACGACCACATCGCCCAGGCGCATGCCATTGCGCCCCCGCGAGGCCACCACCCGCAACATGCCGACGACACGCTCGATGCTTTGCGTGCCGCGGCGCGGGCTCTGCAAGGGGCCGGGCTGGCTCATGCCGAGCAGCTTTGAGAACGATCCCACCATGCGGCATTTCCTGGGGTTCCACCCGAACGCATTGGCTGTGTTTTCACCCTCCAATGCTATGTCGCTTCGACGCCTTTGAATTGCCATATCGTGACAATCGCTGAACCCCGCGTGCCGCAAACCATGACCGAGAAGATCCTCGCCCGCGCCAGCGGTCGGGCCTCGGTGCAACCCGGCGACGAGATCGAGGCCCGGCCCGACTTCGTCATCAGCTACGACTTCCCCGGCTACACCGACGTGTTCTTCCGCGAGGCGCGCGAAGAGTTCGGCGTCGAACAGGTCGCCAAGCCCGAGCGGTTCGTGCTGTTCATCGACCACATGATCCCGGCCGCCGCCCCCAAGGAGGAAGAGCTGCACCGCGGCACCCGGGCCTGGGGCGCCGCGCAGGGCGTGCCGGTGCACGAGCGCAAGGGCATCGGCCACCAGGTGTCGGCCGAGCTGGGCTATGCCACGCCGGGCGCCTTCATCGTGCACTTCGACGGCCACGTCAGCCAGCTGGGTGCCTTCGGGGCCTATGCCTTCGGTGCCCGCAAGGGCGTGCTCGAAGCCTATGTGTCCGAAACCATCGCGCTGCGGGTGCCGCCCACCGTCAAGATCGTGCTCACCGGCGTGCTGCAGACCGGCGTGATGGCACGCGACGTCTTCCACCACCTGGTGCGCGTGATGGGCCCGTCGTCCTGCGCCTTCAAGGCGGTCGAGCTGGCCGGACCGGTGATCGACGCGATGAGTGTCGAAGGCCGGCAGACCATTTGCGGCCAGGCGATGTTCCTCGGCGCCACGACGATGCTGGTCGCGCCCGACGCCCGCACGCTGGCCTGGCTGGACGGACGCCAGCGGCTGGCGGTGCCGCCGGTGCAGCCCGACCCCGACGCGGTCTACGAGCGGGTGGTCAGCATCGACGTGTCGGCGCTGGAGCCGGTCATCGTCGTGCCGCCCAGCCCGGCCAACACCCGTGACCTGTCGGCGTACCTGGGGCTGGAGGTGCACGCGGGCTACCTCGGCTCCTGCGCCAGTGGCCGGCTGGAAGACCTGCGCATCGCCGCCGACGTGCTGCGCGGGCGCCAGGTCAAGCCCGGTTTCCAGCTGCACGTGGTGCCCACGTCGCAAGCCATCATGGTGCAAGCAGCGCGCGAGGGGCTGATCGAGACCCTGGTCGAAGCCGGCGCCTTCATCAGCTCGCCCACCTGCGACTACTGCTACGGCCGCATCGCCACCATGGCCGATGGCCAGCGCGCGGTCTCCACCGGCACGTTGAACACGCCCGGGCGCATGGGCAGTGTCGATTCCGAGATCTACATCTGCAACGCGGCCGTGGTCGCCGCCTCGGCGGTCGAGGGCTGCGTCGCCGACCCGCGCCCATACCTTCGCAATGTCGTGGGCAACGTCGTGCGCAACGTCGTGGGCAACGTCGCTGGGAATGTCCTGGACAACAGCGCAGGAGCCGCACCATGAGCCTGGCCAACCTGCGCGGCCGCGTGGCCTGGGTCTTCGACCAGGACGACTACGACATCGACCTGATCGTGGGCGTGCGCAACATCAAGATCACCGACATCGACGAACTGGCGGCGCTGGTGATGGCCGACCAGGCACCCGACTTTGCCGAGACGGTGCAGCGCGGCGACCTGCTGGTGGGTGGCCGCAACTTCGGCTACGGCCACCCACACTACCCGGCGATGCGTGCGATGCGCCACCTGGGCATCGCCGGCGTGGTCGCCGAGTCGTTCTCGCCGGGCTTTTTCCGCGGCGAGATCAGCATGGGTTTTCCGCTGGTCACCTGCCCCGGCATCCTGGCGGCGGCCCGGCGTGGCGACGCCATCGAGGTCGACTGGCAGGCCGCGCAGGTGCGCCTGCCCGAACGCGGCCAGGTGCTCGTGTTGCAGCCCCTGGGCGCCGCGGAGCGCGGCACGCTGGAAGCCGGCGGCCTGATCCCCTACCTCCAGGCGCGGCTGGCCAGGGCCCAGGCTGCCCAGGCTGCCCAGAGCGCATCCACATCGAAAGGATTCACACCATGACCACCCTCCGTCAGGACCTGCGCCGCCGCATTGCCAGCGGCCCGACCTTCTGGTTTGCCGGCGCGCAGGACGCGCTGTCCGCCATGCTGGTCGACCAGTCCGATTTCGACGGTGTGTTCTCCACCGGCTTCGGCATCTCGGCCTCGCTGCTCGGCCAGCCCGACATGGAGCTGTACACCCTCAGCGAGAACGTGCAGGTGGTCGACCACATGGCCAACGTGGTGCGCAAGCCGATCTTTGCCGACGCCGACACCGGCTACGGCAACGTGCTGAACGTCGCCCGCACGGTGCGCGCCTTCGAGAAGGCCGGCGTGGCCGCGCTGTCGATCGAAGACCAGGTCAGCCCCAAGCGCTGCCCGGCCGCCGCCGCCCAGTCGATCGTGGTGCCGATGGCCGATGCGGTGGCCCGGATACGCGCCGCGGTCGATGCGCGGCAAGACCCCGACCTGCTGATCGTCGCCCGCACCGACGTCGCCGACCCGCAGGAGGCGCTGGAGCGCGCCGCCCGCTTTGCCGAGGCCGGCGCCGATTTGATCCAGCCGATCTCGCGCACCTTCAGCAGCTACGACGACCTGGTCCGCCTGCGCGAGGTGTGCGGGCGTCGGCTGTCGCTGCAGTTGATGGAAGGCACCTGGATGGCCAGGCTCGACCGCGCGCAGATCGAGTCGGTGGCGGCGTTTGCCACCTACCCGATCGTCACGCTGCTGAGCATCGTCCATGCGATGCAGACCAACCTCGCGGCGCTGGCCGCGCAGCGCGGCGCGCCGATGGCCGAGCTGCCCTGCGGCCGCACCAGCATGGCCGACTTCAAGCACCTGATCGGCTGGCATGCACTGGAGCAGCGCCAGGCGCTGTACGAAGTGGGCGCGGCCAAAGCGCCCTGAGCTGGCGCCGGCGTTTCCCCGCACCAAAAACCATTCACCGAGGAGTTTTCCATGCGTCTCATCCAGCGCCGCGCTGTCACCACCCGTCTCATCGCCTGTGCCCTGTTGGCGGCCAGCCCTGGCCTGGTGCTGGCACAGGCCTTTCCGAGCAAAACGATCCGCATCATCGTGCCCTACCCGGCCGGCGGCGCCACCGACGTGGCCGCCCGCCTGCTGGCGCCGCGGTTGCAAGAAGAACTGAAGCAGACCGTCGTCGTCGAGAACAAACCCGGCGCCAGCGGCAACCTGGGCATGGTGACGCTGCTGCAGAGCCCGCCCGACGGCCACACGCTGGCGATGAGCCTGACCGGCATGCTGTCGATCAACCCGGTCACCTACAGCAAGGCCGGCTTCACCGCGGCCGACTTCGTGCCGGTGGCCCGGGTGTCGCTGGCACCGCTGGTGCTGGTGGTACCGGCCAATTCAGCGTGGAAGACGGTGGGCGACCTGGTGACCGCCGGCAAGGCTGCCGGCAAGGGCGGCCTGCCCTATGGCTCGGCGGGCGCAGGGGGCTTGTCGCACCTGGCTTCCGAGCTGCTGAACGCCAACGCCGATGGCAACTACTCCCACGTGCCCTACAAGGGCGGCGCGCCGCTGGCGCTGGCGCTGATGGCCGGCGAAGTCAAGTGGGGCCTGCTGGGCACGGCCGACGCGCGCAGCTTGATCCAGTCGGGCAAGTTGAAGGCGCTGGGGCAGTTGCGCGCCACGCGGTCCGAGCTGTGGCCCGATGTGCCGACGGTGACCGAACAAGGCTACAAGGGCGGTGTCGATTTCGATGTCTGGTTCGGTCTGGTCGCGCCGGCCAAGACGCCGCCAGCCGCCGTGGCCTTGCTCAACCAGAAGGTCGCGCAGATCGTCACCGAGCCCGAGTTCCGCAAACGGCTGAACGACCTGGGCGGCGTCTCGATGCTGACCGGCAACACGGCCGAAGCCTTCGGCGAGGTGCTGCAGCGTGAGTTGGCGGTGCTGCCGAAGGCCGCCAAGGACCTGGGGCTGCAACTGGATTGAGCGCCGGGCGCCGGCCCTGTTGGCACCGGCCCGGCCTTGATCCAGCCCGCCGAAGGGGCAGCGCACCAGCCACCGGGGCGGCCGGCGGCGGCCGTCAGCGGTGGCTGCCGCCGGCCCGGGCGCCAGGCCGTGAGGCCTGTCACGCCGGCAACGAGCGGCGCAGGCCGACCACCGCATCCGGGGGCCGGCCCGCGCCAGCCGCGTGCCGAGAATGCAGGCCATGACGCCCCCGCCCTCCCGCCCCAGCCTGCCTGACTGGGCGCAGGTGCGCGCCCTGTTCGATCAGCTCGACCAGCTCGCCGGGCTTGACGGGCCGGCGCGCGAAGCGCTGCTGGCCGCCAGCGGCGCCAGCACGACGCTGCAGCACGAGGTGCGCTCGCTGCTGGCGCATGCCGATGCAGCACGAACCGCAGTGGCCGGTGACGGCTTCCTGGCCGCGCAAGCCGCCACAACGCAGGCGCTGCCGCCTGCCGATGGCGACCGCAGCGGCCAGCGTGTGGGCGCCTGGCGCATCCACAGCCTGCTGGGACGCGGCGGCATGGGCGAGGTGTGGAGCGCGCGGCGCGACGACGGCGCCTATGAAGGCAGCGCCGCCATCAAGGTGCTGCGCGCCGGCATGGACAGTCACCGGGTGCTGGAACGCTTTGCGTTGGAGCAGCGCGCGCTGGCGCGGCTGAACCACCCCCACATCGCCCACCTGCTGGACGCCGGACGCACCGCCGACGGCCTGCCCTGCATCGTGATGGAGGCCGTGGTCGGCCGGCCGATCGACCTGGCCTGCAGCGGCCTGCCGCTGGCGCAGCGGCTGGCGCTGTTCCTTCAACTGGCCGATGCGGTGGCGCATGCGCACCGGGCCTTGCTGGTGCACCGCGACTTGAAGCCCAGCAACGTGCTGGTCACCGAACACGGCCAGGTCAAGCTGCTGGACTTCGGCATCGCCAAGGCGCTGGACCCGCTGGAGGGCAGCGACGGCCAAACCACCGTGGCCGGCGAGCGGCCGTTCACGCCGCATTTCGCCAGCCCCGAGCAGGTGCGCGGCGAGCCGGTGGGCACCGCCACCGACATCTACAGCCTGGGCGTGCTGCTGTACCTGATGCTGACCGGCCAGCGGCCCTACGGCCGCAACGCCAGCAGCGCCGCCGAGGCCGCGCGCTGCGTGCTCGAAGAGCAGCCGCTGCGACCCAGCGCCGTGACAGCCGCCAGCGGCGGCAGCACCGGCCCGGGCGGGGCGGTCGATCCGCAGTGGCTGGCCCACCGCAGCCAGCTCGCCGGCGACCTGGACAAGGTGCTGCTGAAGGCGTTGGACAAGTCCCCCGCCGGCCGCTACCCCAGCGTGGACGCCTTCGCGGCCGACTTGCGCGCCTTCCTCGACGGCTTTCCGGTCAGCGCGCGGTCCGCCAGCTGGGCCTACCGGGCGCACAAGTTCATCGCTCGCCACCGGCTGGGCGTGGCGCTGGCCGCGCTGTCGCTGGCCACACTGCTGGCCACACTGGGCCTGGCGCTGTGGCAGCGCGGCCAGGCCGAAGAGGCGCGCGCGCTGGCCGAGCAGCAGCGGGCGCAGGCGCAGCAACGCTTTGCGCAGGTGCGGCAGCTGGCCAACCAGCTGGTCTTCAAGTACCACGACCAGATCGAGAACCTGCCGGCCGCCGGCAAGGTGCGCGAGGCGCTGCTGACCGATGCCGCCGGCTTCCTGGACGATCTGCGCCAGGCCGGGGACGGTGGCGCCGGCAGTGACATGGCGCTGGCGGTGGAGCTGGCCGGCACCTACTACCGCATCAGCCGCCTGCAGGGCATCGACCAGTCGGTCAACACCGGCCAGCATGCCGCCGCCCGCGCCAACCTCGACAAGGCGCTGGCGCTCAGCGCCACCTACGCCAGCCGACCCGACGTGCCGATGCCCGCGCTGTTCGAGGCGGTGAACATGCGCACCAGCCATGGCGAGGTGTTCCAGCGCCGCGGCGAGATGGCCCGCGCCGATGCGGCCCTGCGTGCCGGCCTGCCGCTGCTGGACGCCGCCCTGGCGCGCGACCCGACCGACAACCACGCCCTGGGCGCGGCCATCAGCCTGCACGGCGTGCATGCGCGCATCCTGGGCAACCAGCTGGCCCATGCCAGCCTCGGACGCTGGCAGGAGGCCTGTACCAGCGCCGACCGTGCCCGCGCCGCCGCCGACATCGCCCAGGCCGACCTGAGCAACAACTACGCGCCCGACAGCCTGGCCTTCACCCTGGGTGAGCAGGCCCATTGCCGGGTCATGGCCGGGCAGCCCGCTGCCGCGCTGTTGCTGTTGGAGCAACAGCAGGGCCTGCGCGAGCGCATGGTCGCCAAATTCCCTGACGACCAGGACTTTGCCTGGCAGCGCGCCCGCAACCGGGCCGAGACGGCGCTGGTGCTGTCGGCCCTGGGCCGCCATGCCCAGGCGCTGAATCACGCCGCCACCGCCGACCGCCAGGCCCGTGCCGTGGCCGCGGCCGACACCGGCAACGTGGCCGCCCAGCGCCGCCTGGCCACGCTGGCGTTGACACAGGCGCGCCTGCTGGCCGCGGCCGGCATGGCCGGCCCGGCGCGCATGGCCGTGCGCCGAGTGCTCGCCCAGCTGCCCGCACCTGGCGCCACCGCCACTGCCACCGCCTTTGCCGACCTGCAACCGCGGGCCGACGCCCTGCTGTGGGCCGCGCGGCTGTGGCGCGATGCCGACGCCCGCCAGGCGCTGGCCTGGGCCGACGCCGCCGCTGCACTGATGGCGCCGCCGCCGGCCGGTGACGACAACGCCTCACGCCGCTGGCTGTTGGCGCAGGCGCAGGGCGAAGCCGCAGCTGCGCTGGCGGCGCTGGGCCGGCCGGCCGAGTCGGCCCAGCGTGCCCGCGACGCGCTGGTTGGCTGGGACGCCGTGCCCGGCCTGGCGCTGCCGCCGCTGCTGCAGCCGGCGCGGGCCCAGGCGGCCCGCCTGGCCGGCAGCGCGGCCTGAGCGCGCCCCGGTGCCGTCTTGGCGTCGTCCTGACGCCGTATTGGCGCGTTCTTCAGCCCGTGTCTCCAGCCCGTGTCTCCGGCCCGTGTCTCCAGCCCGTGTCAACAGGCCGATGCCACGCCGGCGCCAGGCCAGCGCAGCGACCGGCCACGCCGATAGCGGCGCGCGGCCCCTGGCCGCTGCCCTGCGGCGAGATTGCCTAACATGCGCGCTCACTTGCCCTGCGGAGCCGCGATGACGATCGAATCCCCCGAAGCCACCCCGGTCACGGCCGCCGTGCTGATCATCGGCAACGAGATCCTGTCGGGCCGCACCCAGGACACCAACCTCGCCTACCTGGCCAGGAAGCTCAACGAGTACGGCATCCAGATCCGCCAGGCGCGGGTGGTGCCCGATGTCCAGCACGACATCGTCGAGGCGGTGAACGCGCTGCGCCAGCGCCACGACTACGTCTTCACCACCGGCGGCATCGGTCCGACCCACGACGACATCACCGCCGACTGCATCGCCGCCGCCTTCGGCGTCGATCTGGTGATCTCGCCCGAGATCGCCGCCATCCTGGCCCTGCGGCCGGCACCGCCCGAGATCATGGCGGCGCGCATGCGCATGGCCCGCATTCCGCGCGGCGGCGGCCTGATCGACAACCCGCTGGGGCCGCCGGGCTTTTTCATCGGCAATGTCTACGTGATGGCCGGCATCCCGCGGGTGATGCAGCAGATGGTCGACTCACTCGCCGGCAAGCTGCGCCGCGGCCCCACCGTGCGCTCGCGCAGCGTGACCGCCTTCCTGGCCGAGAGCCAGGTCGCCCAACGGCTGAGCCAGATCCAGGACGCGCAGCCGACCATCGACCTCGGCAGCTATCCGTTCCAGCGCGACAACCGCTACGGCACCACGCTGGTCATGCGCGGCACCGACGACGCGGCCCTGGACGCCATGCTGGACGAGGTCTCGCGCATGATCGTCGACCTCGGCGGTGAACCGCTGGACGTGCAGGCGGGCTGAGCCGCTGTGCTGTCCCGGTCCCGGTCCCGGTCCATTCAACGCAGGCAACAGGCCCATGACGATGTCGAACCCGAACACCGAAGCCCCGCTCGTCAGCACCGCCTGGCTCGCCGATCGCCTGGATCAACCCAACCTGCGCGTCTTCGATTGCACCGTGCACCTGCGGCCGGCCAAGCCGGGGCCCTACGTGATCGAGAGCGGGCGCGCCGACTACACGCGGGCGCATCTGCCCGGCGCCGCCTTCGTCGACCTCGGCCAGGACCTCTCGGACCCGACCTCCGACCTGCGCTTCACGCTGCCCGCCGCCGCCGCGCTGGCCGCGGCGTTCGGCGCCGCCGGGATCGGCAGTGCGCAGACGATCGTGCTCTACAGCAGCACCAGCCCGATGTGGGCGACGCGGCTGTGGTGGATGCTGCGCGGTGCCGGTCACCGCCGAGCGCTGGTGCTCGACGGCGGCCTGCCCAAGTGGCTTGCCGAAGGGCGCGCGGTGGTCAGCGGCGCGTCGCAACATCCACCGGCCGCCTTCGAAGCGACCCCCCGTCCCGGCGTCTGGGCCGACCAGCAGGCCGTGCTGGCGGCCATCGGCGACGGCGACGTGTGCACGGTGAACGCCCTGTCGACCGCCCTGCACCGCGGCACGGCCGAACTGCACTACGGCCGCAAGGGACACATCGCCGGCAGCGTCAACCTGCCCTACACCCGGCTCACGCACGAGGACGGCAGCTTGCGAAGCCCCGACGAACTGCGGGCCGCGTTGGCCGACATCGGTGCAGCGACGGCACGTCGCGTCATCTGCTACTGCGGCGGCGGCATCGCCGCCACCCTGGACGCGCTGGCCCTGGTGCAGATCGGCCATCCCGACGTCGCCGTGTACGACGGCTCGATGTCGGAATGGGTGCGCGACCCGGCGCTGCCGATGGCCCTCGGCGACACCGGCTGACCTGCGGCCAGCGGGCCCGGCACCGCCTGGCAAGCCCGCCTCACACCGCGCAGTAACGCTCCTGGATCTCGCGGTCGGCCAGCAGGGCCTGCGCGTCGCCGGTGTGCACGATGCGGCCCTGGTCGAGGATGTAGGCCCGGTCGGAGATCGACAACGCACGCTCCACGTTCTGTTCCACCAGCAGCAGCGTGGTGCCTTGCTGGCGCATGCGGGAGAACAGCGCGAACATCTCGTGCACCAGCAGCGGCATGATGCCCTCGCTGGGCTCGTCGAGCAGGATCATCTTCGGCTTGGCCATCATCGCGCGGGCAATCGCCAGCATCTGCTGCTCGCCACCCGACATCGAGCTGCCTTCCTGGTCGAGCCGCTCGGCCAGCCGCGGGAAGATCTCGGCGATCTCGTCGACCCCGCGCGCCAGGTCGTGCCGGCCCTTCTGCGCGATGACGCCGAGTTGCAGGTTCTCGCGCACCGTCAGGCCGGGCACGATGCGGCGATCTTCGGGCACGTAGGCCAGGCCCAGGTGGTAGCGGGTGTGCGCCGGCTCGGCGCCGCAGTCATGGCCGCCAAACAGCACCCTGCCGCGGCGCTTGGCCACCAGCCCCATCAGCGTGCGCAGCGTGCTGGTCTTGCCTGCGCCGTTGCGGCCCATCAAGGTGACGATCTCGCCAGGAAACACCTGCAGGCTCAAGCCCTGCACCACGTGGCTGCGGTCGTACCAGGCGTCAAGGTGCTCGACGCTCAGCAGCGGGGCCCTATCGGCGGTTCGGTCGGCGGCCACATCAACGGTCAGGTCGGTGGTTGAGTCAGTGGCCATCAGTGCTGCCCCAGGTAGACACGCTTGACGTCGGTGTTGGCGCGGATCTCGTCGGGTGTGCCCTCGGCCAGCAGTTCACCGTGGTGCAGCACCACCAGGCGCTGGCAGATGCCCATCACCAGCTTCATCTTGTGCTCCACCAGCACCACCGTGCGTTCGGCGGCCAGCGTCGTGATCAAGTCCATCATCACCGTGGTCTCCTCGGGCGACATGCCGGCGGTGGGCTCGTCCATCAGCAGCAGGCGCGGCTGCGGCGCCAGGGCCATCGCGATCTCCAGCGCACGCTGCTGGCCGTGCGCCAGGTCGCCGGCACTCTTGTGGCGCACGTCGGCCAGGCCCACCCGCGCCAGCAGCGCCTCGGCCTGCTCGGCCACCTCGCGCAAGGCCGCGCGAGGCTTGAACAATTCGAAGCGGGCGTGGCGCATCTGCGCCGCCACCCGCACGTTCTCGAAGGCGCTCAGCTGCTTGAACACATTGGTGATCTGGAAGCTCTTGGCAATGCCGATGCGGGCGAACTGGTGCTGCGGCAGGCCGGTGATGTCGCGGCCCTCGAAGCGCACCGTGCCACTGCTGGGCGCAAAGGCACCGCTGATGACGTTGAAGAAGGTGCTCTTGCCGGCGCCGTTGGGGCCGATGATGGCCGTCAGCTGGCCGGCCGGAAAGGCCACCGTCACGTCCTTCAGCGCGACGAAGGCACCGAAGCGCTTGCCGAGACCCGAGACCGCAAGAATCGCATCGGCGCGTGCATCGACAAAACCCTCGATGCGTCCCTCGGCACTCATCGCGGCCCCCCGGTGGGCGCTGCCGCGCGCTGCAGCCAAGCCAGGATCGAGCCCCAGATGCCCTTGGGGAAGAACAGCACGAAGACCATGAACACCGTGCCCACCGCCGCCATCCAGTAAGGCGTGAGGTGGGTGACCACGTCTTCCAGGTAGAGGAAGACCAGCGCGCCGACGAACGGGCCGAAGAAGGTGCCCATGCCGCCGAGCAGGCACATCATCACCGCCTGACCCGACTGCAGGTAGTGCAGCGAGTCGATCGGCACGATCGACAGGTGCAGCGCGCGCAGCGCGCCCGCCAGCCCGCAGACCGCCGCCGACAGCACGAACACCAGCAGCTTGGTGCGCGCCACGTCGAAGCCGCAGGCGGCCGCGCGTTGTTCGTTTTCGCGCACGGTCTCGATCACCGCGCCGAACGGCGACGCCAGCACCCGCGAGACGAACCACAGCGCGGCCGCCACGAACACCAGCATGAAGTAGTACTTGGCCACCGGGTCGAGCAGGTCGATGCTCAGGCCGCCGATCTCGATCGCCTTGACGGTGATGCCACGCAGGCCGTTTTCGCCGCCGGTCCAGGCCTCGGCCTTGTAGAACACGTAGTAGACGATCTGGCCCAGCGCCAGCGTGACCATCGAGAAATAGATGCCCTTGGTGCGGATGGCCAGCGCGCCGATCAGCAGGCCGGCCAGCGCCGAGGCCGCGATGCCCAGCGGGATCACCGCCCACCACGGCAGGCCGGCATGCACGATGCCCATGCCGGCCACGTAGCTGCCGATGCCCAGAAACGCCGCATGGCCGAACGACAGCATGCCGGTGTAGCCGAACAGCAAGTTGAAGCCCACCGCATAGAGGCCGAAGATCAGGATGTTGACCGCCAGCGCCTCGTAGGGCATGACCAGCGGAAACACGACCAGGAAGGCCAGCACCGCAGCGACGCGGTGGCGGGCGGTGAAGGCCAGCAGGGGTTGGAGATTCATATTCAGGTCCGCCCGGCCGTCCGAAGGACCTGAAGCGCCCCCTCGGGGGGCAGCGAGCAATGCGAGCGTGGGGGTGTCATGTCACAGTCGCCTTCAACCCATCAGGCCGGCTTTGCCGAACAGGCCTTGCGGGCGCAGCAGCAGCACCACCGCCATCAGCACGAAGATCGACAACTCGGCATAGGCCGGCGCGAACAGCGAGGTCAGGCTGAAGACGATGCCCACCAGCAGGCCGGCGACCACCGCACCCGGCAGCGAGCCCATGCCGCCGACCACCGTGACCACGAAGGACTCGGCCAGGATGGTGATGCCCATCTCGGGGTTGACCGCCCGGGTCGGTGCGGCCAGCGCGCCCGACAGGCCGGCGATCGCCGTGCCGATGCCGAACACCAGCAGCCAGACCTTGGAGACATCGATGCCCAGCACGCGCACGATCTCGGGGTCGCGCGCACCGGCGCGGATGATCAGGCCGTAGCGCGTTTTCTCGATGAACAGCCACAGCGCGCCGATCACCAGCGCGGTGGCGGCGATCAGGAACAGCCGGTAGGTGGGGAAGTGGCCGAAGCCCAGGTCGGTGGCGCCGCGCAGTTCGGCCGGCGTGCCCGAGGGCATGCCCTCGATGCCGAAGAAAAAGCGCATCGCGTCGATCAGCACATAGCCCAGGCCGAAGGTCAGCAGCAGCGGGTAGTCGATGCCACGGCCGTAGAGCGGGCGCACCAGCACGCGCTCGACCACCAGCCCCAGCGCGCCCACCGCCAGCGGCGTCAGCAGCAGGCTGAACCAGAAGTTGCCGGTGACCTGCAGGAAGTACACACCCAGGAAGGCGCCCACCATGAAAAACGCACCGTGGGCGAAGTTCACCACCGTCAGCATGCCGAAGATCAGCGACAGGCCGATCGCCAGCAGCGCATAGATGGCGCCCAGCGCCACGCCGGTGACGAGTTGCAGCGCCAGCAGTTGGGGGGTGATGTCGCCCATGAGCCCGCTCTTCAAGTGGTGATCTTGTGGCCCATTTCGTCGCAGGTTCTGAGGTTCTTCTCGTTGGCGTCCTCGATCGCCAGCACGTTGAAGACGTCGTACTTGTCTTTCATGGCCTTGGACTTGGATTCGACGATGACCACCGACTGCACCGACTGGTGATCGCACTTGCGGTAGTGCTGCTCACCCTTGTACCAGTTGTACTTGAGCTGGCGCAGCGCAATGCTGACGCGCACCGAATCGGTGGCGTCGGCGTTGACCACCGCCTGCAGCACGCTCTTCACGCCCGCGAAGCCCAGCGCGCCGTAGTCGCTGGGCACGGCGCCGCCGTAAGCCTTGCGGAAGGCATCGTTGAAGGCCTTGGCCGCCGGGATCTTGTCTTCCATGCCCCAGTAGTACGAGGTGCCGCCGAGGATGCCCTCGAAGGCATCGGCCCCGCCGGCCTGGCGCGCGGTGTACAGCAGCACCGGCGCGATCACCTTGGTGTTCTGCTTGAGGCCGAAGTCAGTCACCTGCTTGGCCGAATTGACCAGATCACGGCCGAAGTTGCACAGCACCAGCACGTCGGGCTTGAGCGACTGGATGCGCGGCAAAAACGCCGAGTAGTCGGCCGCCCCCAGCGGGTGGCGGATGTCGGCCAGCGTCTGGCTGCCCAGGCCCAAGCCGGCGCGCTGGAAACCACGCACCATCTCGTGGCCGTAGGCGTAGTCGGCCGTCAGGTAGACCACCTTCTTGCCGAACTTGGGGAAGGCATAACGCGCCACCGCACCGGCGGTGAGGTGCGGGTTCAACGCTTCGTGGAAAGTGTAGAGGCTCCAGTCCTTGGCCTCGTTGATCGCGTCGCTCTGGCTGATCGAGTTGAACAACACCTTGCGGTCGCGGCACACCGCGTTGATCGACAGCTGGGTGGCGGCCGACAGCGAACCGACGACGAAGTCGACCTTGTCCTTCTCGATCAGCTCCAGCGTGCGGGTGGCGGCCTCGCCGGGGTTGAGCTTGTCGTCACGCACCAGCAGTTCACACAGCCGGCCCTTGTAGCCGCCTGCCGCGTTGAACTGCTTGACCGCCAGCTCGGCCGCGCGCACCTGGTCTTGCGCCTCGGCGGAGAACGCGCCGGTCAGCGGCACCGGAAAACCGATCTTGATCGGCCCGCCTTGCGCCTGGGCGATCGAAAACAAGGCCGGACTGGCGGCCAGCGCACCGCCGGCACCCAGGGACTTGAGCAATTGGCGGCGGGTGGGGGTCGGTGAGGTCATGGGCAGGTCTCCTGGCGGGGGTGGGTTCGGACTTGGCGTCTCTGGCAATCGGGGCAACGGCGGTGCGGACAACAGGGGCAAGGGTGGGCGGTGGGCGGTGGGCGGTGGGCTCAGGCAGTCTCGGCCGCCACCGGCGACAGGTCGATGGCGGTCTCGCGCAGCACGCTCAGCGCATCGCGGGGCGGCGGGCATTCACCGATCGGCGGCCCGCCGGCTTCCCGTGCGCGGGCCTGCAGGTAAGCCCCCAACCGGCGGCCACGCTCGACCACCGCCTGGCCCGGGGCCAGCCGCATCGCCTCGTAGGCCGACAGCGCGGTCGGCGTGGCGCCGTGCCGGGCAACGGCCTCGGCCAGCGCCAGCGCGTCCTCGCCGGCCTTGGTCACGCCCATGCCCACGTGCGGCCGGGCGACGAAGGCGGCATCGCCCATCAGCGCCACGCGGCCGAAGGCCAGTCGCTCGCTGGCCAGGTCGAAGATCGGTTGCAGGAACGGCCGCGCGGTCTTCTCCAGCACCTCGGCCCATTGCGGCGCCAGCAGCCGGCGGCCGGCCTCGCGCATCGCGGCGATCTCGCGCCAGCTCACCTGCTGCGGCGCGATGCCACCCGGGTGGTGCTGGCCGTCGGCATCGGTCATCAGCCGCTTCAGCACCACCGCTTCGTCGGCGGGCCGGTACCAGACGAAGTTGTAGCGCCGCGCCCCGGGCTGCGTGGTGTTGGCAGGGCCGGCCACCGGGTAGCCGATCATCTGCTCGCCCTCGGGCAGGCCGAAGGCGAAGTGGCCGAACAAGGTGTCGCGGGTGTGGCGGGACAGCACGTCCTCGTCACAGACACCGCGCCAGGCCAGGTAGCCGGCGTACTGCGGCTGCACGGCGGGCGCGAACTGGCCGCGCACCGTCGAGCGGATGCCGTCGGAGGCGATCAGCAGATCGGCCTGCAGGCGCTGGCCGTCGGCCAGCACCGCCTGCACGCCCGACGCCTGCTGCTCCACCCGCAGCAGCGCCTGGCCGCCGGCGCCGCAGCCGGGCGGCAGCACGGCGCGCAGCAAGGCATAGAGCCGGCTCCAGGAGGTCAGAACCTGCGCGCAGTCGGTGCTGGCCACGGTGTCGCCGTGCACATCCAGCGCCACCCGGCGTTGCACCGGCACGCCCAGCGTGTCGTCCACCGTGGCACCGGCCGCACGCAGCGCGTCGGTGAGCGGGCGGTGGGTGACGATGCCCGCACCCCGCCCGTCGAGTGAGCCCGCGGCCTTCTCGAGCACCGTCACGGCATGGCCGGCACGCGCCAGCAGGTTGGCGGCCAGCAGCCCGCCCAACGAGCCGCCGACGATCAGAAACCGCGCGGGCGCCATGGCCAGGTTCAGACCGCGGCGCTGGCCGTCGATGCGACCGCAGCCGCTTCGGCCGCCGGGTAGTTGAGTTCGACCACGATGCCGTTGGGGTCGTTGACGAACACCTGGTGCAAGTCGATGCCCGGCACGGTGCGCTCCTGCGCGGCGATGCCCAGCCGCGCCAGCGTGGCCCGCATCGCCGCCAGGCCGGTGGCGAAAAAGGCCACATGGTCGACCGCGCCGCTGCCCTGCAGTTGACTGTTGTCGCGCTCGCCCAGGTAGGCATTGAGGCCGGTGGGGTCGTCGCGGGCTATGCCGATGATGTGCACCACGGCGTTGGCCCACTGCGCGGTGTCGCCGGCATACAGCCACAAGCCCGGGAACGGGAAGTCGGGCCGCGGCCCCACCACCAGGCCCAGCACGTCGGCGTAGAACCGGCGGCAGGCCTCCAGGTCGTAGGTGCGGATGGAGAAGTGGTTCAGGCTCAATGCCATGGGGGTGTCCTTGCGGTCAGGCGGCGCGCGGCGCGCGGTCGGCGCGGCGCGCACGGGTGGTGGGGCTGCGGGCGGCGGGCACGGCCGCCAGCGTGGCTGGCTCGGCCAGCAGCACGCCCATCTGCGCCAGGTAGCCCTGCACCTGGTCGCGGATGAAACATTCGATCAAGGCCGGATCGCCCTGACCGCGAAAGCCCTGGCCGTAGCACAGCGGCAACACGCCCAGGTGGTAGACCAGCCCGCCATGCAGGCCCATCAGCAGGCCCTCTTCGCGGGCAGAAACCAGCGCCTTGGCGCGCAGGCCATGAGCCCGCCGTGCCTCGCGCAGCAGGCGCGGAAACAGCCGCTCGCGCAGCAGGCCGAAATAGCGCGCGGGGATCAGCCCGTCGCTCATGCCCGAGTACATGAAGATGCGCAGCCATTCGGGCGTGAGGATGGCCGCGAGGTAGGCGCCGTAGAAGCGGCACAGCTTGTCTTCGACCGGCAGCGGGCCGTCGAGCAGCGTCTCCCATTGCGGATCCCAACGGCCGATGAACACGGTCTCGTAGACCCGGTCGATCAGCGCCTGCTTGGTCGCAAAGTAGTGGTACAGCAGCGCATGGGTGATGCCGATCTCGGCCGCCAGCTCGCGGGTCTGGGCATCGAAGCCACGGCGGGCGAAGAAGTCGACCGCGCTGGCCAGGATCTGCTGCTCGCGGTCGGCCGCACTCAGGCGCCGGCGCGGCGCGGGGGCCGGCACGGTGGAGGGTGGGGTTTTTTCTGTATTGACCATTCGCTCAACGGTGCGAGCATTGTTGAAGCCTTGTTCAACAAGCACCAATCCCGACAAACCCGCAAGACGGGTGAGGCTGGAAAGGGCTTGAAAGCATGGGTGGGGGCTGCAGGTCTCCGTGTACGCCCAAGCCGCCAAGCAAGCTGTTGTCAACCCGCGATCGACACCCTGTCGACCGCCACCACCCGCCAAGGACCGACTATGAAGGCCCCCGCTTTCGACTACCTGCGCGCGACCTCGCTGCCCCAGGTGTTCAGCCTGCTGCAGCAGCACGGCGACGACGCCCGCCTGCTGGCGGGTGGCCAGACGCTGGTGGCCACGCTGAACATGCGGTTGTCCGAGCCGGCCCTGCTGATCGACATCACTGCACTCGACGCGCTGCGCGGCCTGGCGTTGCAGGGCACGCCGGCGCGCCCCACGCTGCGCATCGGTGCGCTGGTCACGCATGCCGAGATCGAGGCCTCGCCGCTGGTGGCGCAACACGCGCCGCTGCTGGCGCAGGCAGCGCCGCACATCGCCCACCGCGCCATCCGCAACCTCGGCACGCTGGGCGGCTCGCTGGCCTATGCCGACCCCGCCGCAGAATGGCCGGCCTGCGTGCGTGCGCTCGACGCCACGCTGGTGCTGGTCAGCGCCAGTGGCGAGCGGCGCGTGGCGGCGGCCGATTTTTTCCAGGGCCTCTACACCACCGCGCTGCGGCCCGACGAGTTGCTGGCGGCCTGCGAGATCCCGGCGCTGGTGGCCGATGAACGCCAGCACTTCGACGAGCTGGCCCGCCGCCAGGGCGACTACGCGATCACCGGCCTGGCGGCCCGTGCACTGTGGCGCGGCGGCAGGCTGCACGAGGTTCGGCTGGCGTTTCTCGGCCTGGCCGACCGGGCGATTCGCGCGCCCCGCACCGAAGCGCTGCTCGACGGCCAGGCGCCGACCGAGGCCCTGATCGACCAGGCGATGCAAGCCCTGCGCGCCGAACTGCAGCCGATGGGCGACATCGTCAACAGCGCCGACACCAAGCGCCACCTGGCCACCGTGCTGGCGCGGCGGGCGTTGCGCCGCCTGACCGCCTGACCA
>JBBQVF010000038.1:0-34571 GCA_038211805.1 Burkholderiales bacterium
GCGCAGCGCCGGCACGGCGCGTAGCGAGTTGCGCATCGGGCCGCAAGCCTGAGCACCGGAAGGAAGTCGGCGCGCAGCGACGACCGCCGCAGTGAAGCGCCACGGCCTGCCCGGACGCGCCATTGCGCCGCTGGACAACCAAGCACAAAGAAGACTTTCAACGTCAGCAACGAGCCGCAACCCGACGTCAACTACTTGCTGGGCGCCGGTCCCGCCAGCAGCGGGATCGCGCCGTCTGAATCGCTGCCCAGCAATCCGACCTGGCTGTAGATGCCCAGCTTCTGGCGGGTGTCCTGGATGTCGAGGTTGCGCATCGTCAGCTGGCCGATGCGGTCGGCGGGTGTGAACGCGCCTTCGACCTTTTCCATGCTCAGCCGCTCGGGCTGGTAGGTCAGGTTGGGGCTCACCGTGTCCATGATCGAGTAGTCGTTGCCGCGGCGCAGCTCCAGCGTCACTTCGCCGCTGACCGCGCGCGCCACCCAGCGCTGGGCGGTCTCGCGCAGCATCAGGCACTGCGGGTCGAACCAGCGGCCCTGGTACAGCAGGCGGCCCAGCCGGCGGCCGTTGTTGCGGTACTGCTCGATCGTGTCTTCGTTGTGGATGCCGGTGACCAGCCGCTCGTAGGCGATGTGCAGCAGCGCCATGCCCGGGGCCTCGTAGATGCCGCGACTCTTGGCCTCGATGATGCGGTTTTCGATCTGGTCGCTGGTGCCCAGGCCGTGGCGGCCACCGATCAGGTTGGCCTCCTCGAACAGCGAGACCGCACTTGCGAAGCTGCGGCCGTTCAGCGCCACCGGCTGGCCTTCTTCGAAGCGCACGCTCACCGTCTCGGCCTTGACCACCACATCGTCGCGCCAGAAGGCCACGCCCATGATCGGGTTGACGATGTGCAGGCCGGCGTTGAGGAACTCCAGGTCCTTGGCCTCGTGGGTGGCGCCCAGCATGTTGCTGTCGGTGCTGTAGGCCTTCTCGGTGCTCATCTTGTAGTCGAAGCCGGCGGCGATGAGGTATTCGCTCATCTCCTTGCGCCCGCCCAACTCGTCGATGAAGGTCTGGTCGAGCCAGGGCTTGTAGATGCGCAGCGCCGGGTTGGCCAGCAGACCGTAGCGGTAGAAACGCTCGATGTCGTTGCCCTTGTAGGTGCTGCCGTCGCCCCAGATGTTGACCTCGTCTTCCTTCATCGCCACCACCAGCGCGGTGCCGGTGACGGCGCGGCCCAGCGGCGTGGTGTTGAAGTAGGTGGCGCCGCCGGTGCTGATGTGGAAGGCGCCGCACTGGATCGCGGCGATGCCTTCGGCCACCAGCTGCGCTCGGCAGTCGATCAGACGGGCGGTCTGGGCGCCGTAGGCCAGCGCCTTGCGCGGGATCTCGTCGTAGTCGGTCTCGTCGGGCTGGCCCAGGTGGGCGGTGTAGGCGCAGGGGATGGCGCCCTTGGCGCGCATCCAGTGCACCGCGGCGCTGGTGTCCAGGCCGCCGGAGAACGCGATGCCGACGCGCTCGCCGATGGGAAGACTCTGAAGGATGTTGGCGGCCACGGGCGTGCTCGATGCGTTGAAGTGAATCACCGATTTTAGGCGGTGGCCGGCGCTGGCCGGCGTGGCCACAAGCCCAGCACCAAGGCCGTGCCGGCCAGGATGACGCCGCCGCCGACCAGCATCGGCAGCGTCACCGCCTCGTCCAGGAACAGCCCGCCCCACAGCGCGGCAAACACCGGCACCAGGAACGTGACCGACGAGGCCGCGGTCGGCCCGACCCGGCCGATCAGGCGGAAGTACAGGATGTAGGCCAGGGCCGAGGCCAGCACCGCCAGTGCGGCAGCGGCCAGCCAGTCGCGAGGGCCCGGCAGCACGGCGGGCCAGGTCAGCAGCGCCGGCAGCAGCAATGCGACCGCTGCTGCCCCCTGGGTGCCGGCGGCCATCACCATCGACGGCACGCCCGACAGGGTGCGCTTGGCGTAGCTGCCGGCATGGCCGTACAGCAGGGAGCCGACCAGGCAGGCGGTGATGGCCAGCGCGGTGGGCCGGTCGAATTGCAGCGCGGTCAGGCTGCCGATGGCCAGCGATTTGTGCAGTGCCAGACCCGCCACGCCAGCGAAGCCCAGCGCCAGCCCGGCACTCCGCCAGCGGCTCAGCGGGTCGCCCAGCCAGGCCCAGGCGATCAGCGCGGTGAACAAGGGGGTCGCGGCATTGAAGATCGCCGCCAGCCCGGCGGGCAGCGTGTAGAGCGCATAGCCGAAGCACAGGAACGGCAATGCCGAGTTGGTCAGGCCGAGCACGATCAAGGTCTTCCAGTGCTGGCGCAAGGCCGGGCCTTCGCCGCGCAGCAGCAGGATGGGCAGCAGGCACAGCGCCGCGCCAGCCACCCGCACGAAGGCCAGCGCCACCGGCCCGAAGGCCGGTACCGCCAGCCGCATGAACAAGAAGCTGCTGCCCCAGATGGCGGCCAGCAGCAGCAGGTCGGTCAGGTCGCGCGACTTCACCGGACGACCCGCCGCGTTTCGTGTTGCGGCAGGGGCACGCTCATGCCAGCAACACCCCTTCGGCCACCAGCAGCGCCTGCTTGCGCGACAGGCCGCCGGCGTAACCGGTGAGCGAGCCGTCCTGGCCCAGCACGCGGTGGCACGGCACGAGGATGGACACCGGGTTGCGGCCGATCGCCGCACCCGCCGCGCGCACCGCCGCGGGTGATCCGGCGGCGCTGGCGATGCGGCCGTAGCTGCTGCTGGCGCCGCGTGGCAGCGCGATCAGCGCGTGCCACACCGCTTGCTGGAACGGCGTGCCGTGCAGGTCCAGCGGCAAGCCGCGCAGCGGCTCGGCAGCGCCGCCGAAATAGGCATCCAGCGCGGCCTGGGTGGCCTGCAGCCAGCGCTGGCCGGCATCCACCGGCACCGCCAGCGGGCCGGGGTGGTGGGCCTGGTCGTCGAACCACAGGCCGGCCAGCCCGGCGGGGGTGGCGGCGGCGGTCATGGTGCCCAGCGGCGTGGCCAGTCGGGCCTGGGCTTGCAGCAACGGGTGAATCGTCATGAGGGGGTTTCCAGGCTGAGCCAGAGTTTGAAGACGGCATAGCCGCGCCAGGGACGCCAGGCCTCGGCTCGGGCGGTGGCGGCGCTGATGTCGCGGGTGCCCAGGGCCTTGAGCAGGCCGATGTCGCTGGCCGGCCAGGCGTCGGGCCAGGCCAGCGTGCGCAGCACGATGAGCTGCGCGCTCCAGTCGCCGATGCCGGGCAGGGCGGTCAGGGCGGCCAGCGTGGCGGGCAGGTCGGCGCCGGGTTGCAGCGTCAGGTCGCCGCTGGCCACGGCTGTCGCCAGGGCCTGCAGCGCCTTGACCCGCTGGCGCACGATGCCCAGCGTGCCGATGTCGGCCGGATCGGCGGCGGCCAGCACCGCGGCACTGGGAAACAACCGGTTGAGGTCGGCAAACGGCGTTTCGACGGCCGAGCCGAAGCGCTGCACCAGCCGCAGCGTCAGCGTGCGCGCGGCGGCCACGGTGACCTGCTGGCCCAGCACCACCCGCACGGCGGTCTCGAAGCCGCACCAGCTGCCCGGCAGGCGCACGCCCTCGCGCGCGGGGCCGGGCACGGCGGCCAGCACCGGATCGATCAGGGCCGGGTCGGCGTCCAGGTCGTAGGCATGGCGGGCGCGCTGCAGCAGCGGGCCCAGCGCTGGGCGCAGGCTGGGCGACACGCCGAGGTGCAGTTCGCAGCGGTCAGGCACGAAACGGGCGCTGAGCCAGCCTTGCAGCGGTTGGCCATGGTGCCGCACGGCCAGCGTGCGGCGCACGGTCAGGTCGTCGACCACCTCCTGGCCCGGCACGGCACGGCGGGAGATGAAGGCCAGCAGCCCGGCCAGGTCGAACGGCGGCCGCCAGGCCAGCTTCAGCACACCCGGCTCGGCCGCACCTTCGCGCCGCAGGGCGGTCGGGCTGAGGCGGTAGCGATCGGCAAAGGCGGCGTTGAAGCGCCGCAAGCTGCCGAAGCCGGTGGCCAGCGCCACCTGGGTGACCGGCAGCGCGGTGTCGGTCAGCAGTTGTTTGGCCAGCAGCAGGCGCTGCGTCGTCAGCCAGGCCAGCGGCGTGACGCCATGACGCTTGGCAAAGATGCGGCGCAGGTGGCGGTCGGTCACGCCCAGCCGGGCGGCCAGCGAGGGCAACGGCGGGTCCTGGCCCTCGTGCGCGGCCTGGGCCAGCCAGCGTGCCGCCTGGTCGGCCAGCACGGCGGACGAATCGGTCAGCGACAGGCCCGGCGCCAGCTCGGGCCGGCAGCGCAGGCAGGGGCGGAAGCCGTTTGATTCAGCCTGCGCGGCGTTGGGGTAAAAGCGGCAGTTCTCGCGCCTGGGCGGTTTGACCCGGCAGACCGGTCGGCAGTAGATGCCGGTGGAGGTGACGCCGACGAACAACCTGCCGTCGAAACGCGCATCGCGGGTCTGCAGCGCGCGGTAGGCGGCGTCGTCGTGCAGCGCGGTCACGGCGGACACCAAAACGGGGGTGGACATGCGCCGATGATAGGGTTCGCCCAGCCAGCGACTCGCCGTTTTCGGACCTGTGCACCCGCACTGACCCCGCGCTGACCCCGCGCGGCAAACGCGCTCGGAGGGCGTCTCGGCGGCTCCTTAGAATCGACTGCATCCACCAACCCAGGGAACCGTCCACCATGAAAGTGCAAGCCTCGGCCTTCAAGGCCTACGACATCCGCGGCATCGTCGGCAAAGGCATTGACGACGAGTTCGCCGAACACCTGGGCCGCGCTTTCGGCAGCGAAGCCATCGCCGCCGGCGAGCGCGCCGTGGTCGTGGGCCGCGACGGCCGCCTGTCGGGCCCCGGCCTGGTGGCGGGATTGATCCGCGGCTTGGCTGCCACCGGGCTGGACGTGGTCGACATCGGCGCCGTGACCACGCCGATGCTGTACTACGTGGCCGCCACGCGGGGCAAACACGGCTGCAGCTCGGGCATCCAGGTCACAGGCAGCCACAACCCCAAGGACTACAACGGCTTCAAGATGGTGCTGGCTGGCCGCGCGATCTACGGCGACGACATCCAGACACTGCGCCAGCGCATCGAGACCGAGTCCTACACCGCCGGCAAGGGGCGCAGTGCGGCGATGGACATCGTGCCCGAGTACAGCGCGCGCATCGTCGGTGACGCCAAGCTGGCGCGGCCGATGAAGATCGTCGTCGATTCGGGCAACGGCATTCCGGGTGCATCGGCGCCGGGCATTTTGCGCGCGCTGGGCTGCGAGGTGATCGACCTGTATTCGAAGGTCGATGGCGACTTTCCCAACCACCATCCCGACCCCAGCAAGCCCGAGAACCTGGCCGACCTGATCAAGGTGGTGCATGCCACCGGCGCCGAGCTGGGCCTGGCCTTCGACGGCGATGGCGACAGGCTGGGCCTGGTCACCCGCGACGGCCATGTCATCTACCCCGACCGCCAGCTGATGCTGATCGCCCGCGACGTGCTGTCGCGCCAGAAGGGCGCCACGGTGATCTTCGATGTCAAGTGTTCGCAACGCCTGCCGGTGGTCATCCGCGAGGCCGGCGGCGTGCCGATGATGTTCAAGACCGGCCACTCGCTGATCAAGGCCAGGATGAAGGAAGTGGGCGCACCGATATCGGGCGAGATGAGCGGCCACATCTTCTTCGGCGAGCGCTGGTACGGCTTCGACGACGCCACCTACACGGCCGCGCGGGTGCTGGAGATCCTGTCGCGCAGCGACGACCCCAGCGCCGTGCTGGATGCGTTGCCGACCTCGTTCTCGACGCCCGAACTGAATGTGGCCTGCGCCGAGGGCGAGCCGCCCCGGGTGGTGGCCGCGCTGCAGGCCAGCGCGAAGTTCCCCGGCGCCGAGATCAACACCATCGACGGCCTGCGCGCCGACTACCCCGATGGCTTCGGCCTGGTGCGGGCGTCCAACACCACGCCGGTGCTGGTGCTGCGGTTCGAGGGCCACACGCCCGAGGCGCTGCACCGCATCGAGACCGATTTCATGGCCGCGCTGCGGGCGGTCAAGCCCGATGCCCAGGTCTCGCAGGCGGCGCACTGAGCCGACCGCGGGCCACGGGCAGGCCGCTGCCGTGCCACTGATGCAGCGGGCCTGGCAGGGGCTGGTCCGGGCGGCCTACGCCACCGTGCTGCGCTTGGCCACGCCGCTGTACCTGCTGCGCCTGTGGCGGCGTGGCGCCAGCGAACCGGGCTACCGGCTGGGTTTGCTGGAGCGTCTGGGCTTCTATCCCGGCCAGCGCCCGCTGCCCGGCGCCTTGTGGCTGCATGCGGTGTCGCTGGGCGAGACCCGGGCCGCGCTGCCGCTGGTGGAGGCGCTGCGCGCCGCCGACCCCGACCTGCGCCTGCTGCTGACCCACGGCACCGCCACCGGCCGCGCTGCCGGCCGCCGTTTGATGCTGGCCGGCGACGGCCAGGTCTGGCTGCCCTACGACACGCCGGGCGCCGCGCGGCGGTTTCTGCGCCATTTCCGGCCGTCGGTCGGCGTGCTGATGGAAACCGAGCTGTGGCCCAATCTGATGCGCGAGGCCGAAAAAGCCGGCGTGCCGATGGTGCTGGCCAACGCCCGGCTCAGCGCCCGCAGCGCGGCCAGGGGCCGGCGGCTGGCCGCGCTGATGCACCCGGCGGCGAAGCGGCTGTCGCTGGTGCTGGCGCAGACGGTGGACGATGCCCGGCGGCTGCGCGCCGCCGGCGCCCCTGAGGTGATGGTCAGCGGCAATCTGAAGTTCGACATGACCCCCGCGCCGCGGCTCACCGCGTTGGGCCTGCAATGGCGGCAGCGCCTGAGCCGGCCGGTGGTGCTGGCCGCCAGCACCCGCGAGGGCGAGGAAGGCCCGCTGCTGTCCGCCTGGCTGGCGCAGCCCGCGCCGCGGCCGCTGCTGTTGCTGGTGCCGCGCCACCCGCAGCGGTTCGACGAGGTCGAGGCGCTGGTGCGCATGCAGGGCCTGGTGATGCTGCGGCGCAGCCAGTGGACCGTCGAGCCGCCGCCCGACGCCGCGGCAGCCGATGTCTGGCTGGGCGATTCGATGGGCGAGATGCCGGTCTATTTCGCCTGCGCCGACGTGGCGCTGCTCGGCGGCAGCTTCGCCCCGCTGGGCGGGCAGAACCTGATCGAGGCCGCGGCCTGCGGCTGCCCGGTGGTGATGGGTCCGCACACCTTCAACTTCGCCCAGGCCTCCAAGCAGGCGCTGGCGGCTCGGGCGGCGGTGCGGGTGGCCGACATCCAGGCCGGCGTGCAGCGGGCGGTGGCGCTGTCGCGCGACCCCGACCGCAACGCCTGGGCGCAGCGCGCGCTGGATTTTTCCAACGCCCACCGCGGTGCGGCGGCGCTGATGGCCCGGCAGATTCTGGACCGCTGCGCACCGGGTGAGCCGGACCGCTGATCCGGCAACCGCTTTGGCGGGACCGGGTGCTTCGGCAGCTTCGGCTGTTTCGGCCGCAACCGCCGCAACCGCCGCACCGGCCACACCGGCCGCCCAGGAGCGGGCCTTACTTCACCAGCAAGGCTTCGACCGTGTAGACGTCCTGCGGCGTCAGCACGCCGGAGGCCTGACGCAGTTTCAGCCGGTTGAGGATCACGTCGTAGCGGGCCTTGGCCAGGTCGCGCTGGGTCTGGAACAGCTGGGTCTGGGCGTTCAGCACGTCGATGTTGACCCGCACGCCGACCTTGTAGCCCAGCTGGGTGGCTTCGAGCGACAGTTTGTTGGACGCCTCGGCCGCCTCCAGCGCGGTCACCTGCGCCTCCAGCGATTGCACGCCGAGGAAGGCACCGCGGGTGTTCTGGGCCACGGCGCGGCGGCCGGCTTCCAGGTCGCTGCCGGTCTTCTCTTCCAGCGACAAGGTTTCCTTGATGCGGTTCTGCACCGAGTAGCCGGCAAACAGCGGCAGGTTGAGCTGCAGCGAGACGTTGCTGGTCAGGCCGGTGCCCGAGGTCGGGCCGAACGGCACGGCGCTGCCGCTGACGCGGCTTTCGCCCTTCAACCGGGTGTGGGCGTCGGTCACCGACGCGCTGATGCCCACGGTGGGCAGGTGGCCGGCGCGGGCCTTCTCGATCTCGAGCCGGGCAACGTCCAGCGACAGGCGCAACTGCTTGAGTGACGGGCTCACCTCGTCGGCGCGGGTGACCCACTCCTCCATGTCGGCCGGCACCAGCGGCGGCAGCGCGAACGGCAGCGCCATCGCCTTGGGCGCCACGCCGCGGCGGCCGACCACGCTGGCCAGGGCCAGGCGCTTCAAGTTCAGGTCGTTTTCGGCGGCCAGCTCCTGGGCCACCACCAGGTCGAACTTGGCCTGGGCCTCGCGGGTGTCGGTGATGGTGGCGGTGCCGACCTCGAAGTTGCGCTTGGCCGAGGCCAGTTGCTCGGCAGTGGCCTTCTTGCTGGCCTGCACCGTGCCCAGCGCGTCGCCGGCCGACAGCACGTCGAAATAGGCCTGCGTCACCCGCACGATCAGGTCTTGCTCGGCCAGTTGCACCTGGGCCTGCGCGATCTCGATCGCGCGCTCGGCCTGGTCGATGGTGCGGTCGTTGGCACGGTTGAACAGCAACTGCTGGGCCGTCAGCGCGACCGACTGCTGCTGGGTCGTGCTGTTGAGGTTCTGCGTGTAGGGCGTGGACGCGTCGTTGTAGACCGCCGTGCCGGTGGCGTTGACGGTCGGGCGGCGCAGGGCGCGGCTCTGCTCGGCCCTGAAGACAACCGAATCGGCCTGCGCCCGGGCCGAGCGGTAAGCCGCGTCGTAGTCGCGCGCCGCTTCGTAGAGCACCTGCAGGCTCTGCGCCCGGGCAACGCCGGCACCCGCCAGCGCCAGGCCGGTGGCCGCGGCCAGCAGCCCCATGCGGAGGCGCGACGGCAGGTGCCGGGTCAGTGCTGGCGTGATCAGGCTGGGCATGAACGGGTGTCCTTGAGGCAGTGGGGCAAGAGTAAAGGGCGGTGTCGGCGCGGCAGGGGAGCGGTCGGTCGGGGCAGGCGGTCGGGCAGGCGGTCAGTGGGTCGGTCGGTCGGTCGGTCGGTCGGTCGTTTGATCGATCTTCGCGCCGGTCAATACCGGGGCACCGAGGCGTCGACCTCGCGCGACCAGGCATCGATGCCGCCGGCCACGTTGTACACCGCGTCGAAACCCTGGCGCTGCAGGAATGCGACGCACTGCTGGCTGCGGGCGCCGTGGTGGCACAAACCGAGGATGGGCTGGGCACGGTCCAGCTCGTGCAGCCGGGCCGGCAGCGTGGCCATCGGGATGTGCAAGGTGCGCGCACCGGGCAGGTCCAGGCGCGCGGTCTGCAGTTCCCAGGCCTCGCGCACGTCCAGCAACACCGGCTCGGCCGGGGCCCGGTCCGCCACGAAGGCGGTCAGGTCCTGCACGCTGATCTGCTCGACGGGGCGGTTCATCGGTGCGTCGGCAGGGTCAGAGCGCAAACCGCGTGGGTTCGGCAAAACCCAGCAGCCGCGGCGCCACGGTGTCGAACAGCTCGTCAGTCTTGAACGCCTGGTCGGACAGGCGGGTGATGCGCACCGCGCGCATCACCGGCTCCTGGCCGACGATGGCCAACAGGCGCCCGGCGGGCTTCAACTGGTCGAGCAGCACCGGCGGCACCTCGGCGACCGAACCCGACAGCATGATCACGTCGAACGGGCCGTCGGCGCTGAGGCCGCGGCTGCCGTCCATCTCGCGCACGCTGGCGTTCAGCACGCCGGCGCGGCGCAGGTGGGCAGTGGCCATCGCGGCCAGCGCCGGCACCCGCTCCAGCGAGATCACCGACTGGGCCCGGTGCGCCAGCAGCGCGGCCATGAAACCCGAGCCGGCACCGATTTCGAGCACCCGCTCGTGGCGTTGCACCTGGGCTTCCTGCAGCAGCCGGGCTTCGACCCGCGGCGCCAGCATCACCTGGCCATCGGCGCCGCCCGGGGCCAGCGGCAACTCGCTGTCGACGAAGGCCAGCGCCCGGTAGGCAGCCGGCACGAAGTCCTCGCGGCGGACGATGGCCAGCAGCGACAGCACCTGGGCATCCAGCACGTCCCAGGGACGAATCTGCTGCTCGATCATGTTGAAGCGGGCTTGTTCGATGTTCATGGCGCGATTCCTGACAGTCGATGCGGGCAAGGGCGGGTCTTGTGGAGGGGGGTGATCGGTCAGCGATCAGGGTCAGCCGCCGATTCTATTTCGCCGGCATGACGGCAGACTGATGTGCGGCAGCCGCTGCCGTGGCCACCGCCGGGCGGCCGAACAGGCGCCGCTGGAACCAGTTGCCCAGGTCGTCGAGCCAGCAGTAGATCACCGGCACCACCACCAGCGTGAGCAGCGACGAGGTGATCACGCCGCCGATCACCGCCTGGCCCATCGGCGCCCGCTGCTCTGAGCCTTCGGACAGCGCCAGCGCCAGCGGCAGCATGCCGAAGATCATCGCCAGCGTGGTCATCAGGATCGGCCGCAGCCGCACCCGGGCGGCCTGCAGCAGGGCAGCGCTGCGCTCCAGGCCCTCGGTTCGGACACCGTCCGCGCCGATCCCGGGCTCGCGGGCGCGGATCGCGAAGTCGATCAGCAGGATCGCGTTCTTGGTCACCAGGCCCATCAGCATGATCACGCCGATGACCGAGAACATGTTCAACGTGCTGCGCCAGAGCAGCAGCGCACCGACCACACCGATCAAGGTGAGCGGCAGCGAACTCATCAGCGCCAGCGGCTGCAGGAAGCTTCGGAACTGGCTGGCCAGGATCATGTAGATGAAGACCACGCCCATCACCAGTGCCGAGATGGCGTAGCCGAAGCTCTCTTGCATGTCCTTGGTGCTGCCGCCGAAACGGTAGCTGTAGCCGGGGGGCAGCGGCGTGGCGTCGAGCACCTTGCGGATGTCGGCCGACACCTGGCCCAGCGCGCGGCCGTCGGTGTTGGCGGTCAGCTCGCTCTCGCGGTTCAGGTCGCGGCGGTTGATTTGGGTTGCGCCGAAGCCGTTGCGCACCTCGGCCACCTGGCCCAGGCGCACGGTGCGCATGCTGCCGTCGGCCGCGACAGCAGCATTCCCGCCCAGCACCAAACTCAGCCGGGTCAGATCGGCGGGGTTGTCGCGCGCCTCGGGCGCCAGCCGCACCTTGACGTCGTAGGTCTGGTCGTTGGCGGCACGCCAGTCGCCCACCGTCTGGCCGGCGATCAGCGCGCGCAAGCTGCTGGTGATGGCGCCCACCGACAGGCCCAGGTCGCTGGCGACATCGCGCTTGACGTCGATGGCCACCGTGGGCTTGGGCGGTTTCATGCTGGTGTCCAGGTCGACCAGACCGGGCACGGTGGCCAGCTTGGCCATCGCGGCGGTGGTCAGGCGCTGCAGTTCGGGCAGATCGGTGCCCTGGATCGACAGCGAGATCGGCTTGCCGCCGCCCACCGCATCGAGCAGGCCGACATGGGTGACGGTGATGCCGGCCACCTGCTTGAGCCGCGCACGCAGCGGCTTGGACAACTCGTCGACGCTGCGGCTGCGCTGCTGGCGGTCGACCAGGCGCACGAACACCGACACGTAATTGCGCCCCGCCGCGTTGCCGGTGTTGATGGTCGACAGCGTGTAGCGCACCTCGGGCATCGCGCGCAGGATGGCGTCAACCTGGATCGCGCGGGCCTCGGTGGTGGCCAGCGACGAGCCGACCGGCGTGTAGTAGGTGAGGGTGGTTTCGGAGAAATCGGCCTTGGGCACGAACTCGGTGCCCAGCCGCGGCACCAGCGCCAGCGCGGCCACCAGCGTGGCCAGCGCGATCAGCACGGTGATGCCCTTGTGGCGCAGCGACCAGCCGAGCGTGGCGACGTAGACATCGCCCAGCCGGTGCGAGGCGCGGTCGACCCCGTGCGTCACGCGGCCCAGCGTGTGGTCGTAGAGACCGACCGGCTTGAACGGTTTGCCGTTCCTTTGCTCCAGTTCACGGTCGATCGCCGGGTCGTGCCAGATCGAGCTGAGCATCGGGTCGAGCGTGAAGCTGACGAACATCGAGATCAGCACCGCGGCGACGATGGTGATGCCGAACTCGTGGAAGAACTTGCCGATGATGCCGCTCATGAAGCCGATCGGCAGGAACACCGCGACGATCGACAGCGTGGTGGCCAGCACCGCCAGGCCGATCTCGTTGGTGCCGGCCAGTGCGGCGTCGTGCGCGCTCTTGCCCATCTGCACATGGCGCACGATGTTCTCGCGCACGACGATCGCGTCGTCGATCAGCAGGCCCACGCACAGGCTCATGGCCATCAGCGTGATCATGTTGATCGAGAAGCCGAACAGGTCCATGAACAGGAAGGTGCCGATCAGCGCGATCGGCAGCGTCAGCCCGGTGATGATGGTCGAGCGCCAGCTGTTCAGGAACAGGAAGACGATGCCCACGGTCAGCAGCGCGCCCTCGAACAGCGTGCGCTTCACATTCGCCACCGAGACACGGATCGGCCGTGAGCTGTCGCGCACCACCTCCAGCGCCACGCCGGGCGGCAGCTGGGGCTTGAGCGCCGCCACCGCCTGGAACAGGCCGTCGACGACGTCGATGGTGTTCTCGCCCTGGCTCTTCTTGACTTCGAGCGCCAGCGTGCGTTGGCCGTTGTAGAGCGCCAGGCTTTCCACTTCCTCGGGGCCGTCGACCACCTGGGCCACTTGCGACAGCCGCACCGGCTGTGCTGCGGTGCTTGTTCCGGTGCTGGTGCCGGTGCTGGTGCCGCCGCGGCGGGCAACGATCAGGTTGTTCAGCTCTTCGGGCCGCTTGACGCGGCCGTCGATCTGCACCGTGCGCTCGGCCTCGCGCGAGCGCAGGCTGCCGGCAGGCAGGTCCTGGTTTTCGGTGCGCACGGCGGCCATCACCGCGTCGACGCCGACGCCGAAGGCCTCCATCTGCGCCGGTTGCAGGTAGACGTTGATCTCGCGCTTGACGCCGCCAACCAGCGTGACCGAGCCGACGCCGCGGGTGTTCTCCAGCCGCTTCTTGACGATCTGGTCGGCGTAGGTGGTCAGCGACTGCACGTCGCGGCTGCCGTCGGGCGAGGTGACGGCGAGCGAGAAGATCGGCGTGCTGGCCGGGTCGAAACGCGAGACCCGCGACTCCTTCACCTCGTCGCGGAAGCTGGCCTTGATGACGGCCAGCTTCTCGCGCACGTCATCGGCGGCACGGCGGCCGTTGATGTCGAGGTTGAACTGGACGATGACGACCGAGCTGCCTTCGTAGCTGCGCGAGAACAGCTGGTTGATGCCGGCGATGGTGTTGACCGATTCCTCGATCTTCTTGGTCACCTCGCTCTCGACCACCTCGGGCGACGCGCCGGGGTAGTCGGTCTGCACCACCACGGTGGGAAAGTCGATGTCGGGAAACTGGTCGACCTTCAGCCGCTGGTACGAAAACAGTCCCAGCACGACGAAGGCCAGCATGACCATGACGGCCATGACCGGGTTGGCGATGGAAACGCGGGTGAACCACATGGCCGGGTCAGCGCGAAGCTGCAGGGCTGGCGGCGGCGCCGGTGGGGCCGGCGGCGCTGGCCGGGCCGGCCTGCGCAGCGGCCGTCGGTGCCGATGCCGGCGCGGCTGCTGATGCCGTTGCGGCCGCCGATGCCGATGCCGCTGCCGATGCCGGCAGCACCAGCTGCACCCCGTCGGGCACCAGCCCGGCACTCACCGCCAGCACGCGGTCGCCTTCGGCCAGGCCGCTCAGCACCTCGACCATGGCCACGCCGTTGGCCATGCCGCGCAGGCCCAGGGTCAGCGTGCGCCGGCGGGCCTGGTTGCCGTCGATCAGGATGGCATAGGGCTGGCTCTGGTCGCTGCGCACCGCCGACAACGGGATCGCCAGCGCCACGCGCTGCTCGAGGTCGATCGCGCCGCGGGCGAACAGGCCGTTGCGCAAGCTGGGGTGGGGCGCCACCGCCAGGTAGGCCAGCACGGTGCGCGAGCCGGCCTGCGCGCTGGGGTTCAGCCGGGCCACGGTGGCCGGCACCGTCTCGGTGCTGCCTTCGACCACCAGACGGGCCTTGGCGCCCAGCCGCAGTGCCGCCAGGTCTTGAGGCGCGATCGCGGCTTCCAGCTCCAGCCGCGACAGGTCGACGATCTCGACGATGCGCCCGTCCAGCGGCACCCGCTCACCCGGCTGGGCCAGGCGCTGGGCGACGGTGCCGTTGATCGGCGCGGTGAGGGTGGCGTCGCTGCGCGACTTGCGCGCCAGCTCCACCGCAGCCAGCGCGGCCTGCAGCGTGGCCTGGGCGCCGGCCTCGGTCGAGACCGCCGTCTCCAGCGCGGTCGGCGAGATGAAGCCCTGGGCCACCAGCGCGCGGTTGTTGGTCAGCTGGCGCTGGGCGATCTCCTGCTGCGCGCGGGCCGCGTTGGCCTGCTGCTCGGCCTGGCGCAGGCGCCAGTCGAATTCGGTCGGGTCGATCTGGCCGATCACCTGACCGGCCTTGACGGTGTCGCCCTCGCGCACCGTCAGGCGCTTCAGCTCGGCGGCGACGCGGGCCTTGACGAAGGCGCTGTCGACCGCCTTCAGGCTGCCTGAGACCTCCAGCGTGCGGGTCAGCGGCAGGCGGGCCACCGGCAGCACGTCGAGTGCAGCCAACTCCAGCCGCGGAACTGGCGCGGCGGCGCTGGCGGGCGCCGCGGGGGCGGTGGCGCCCGCGGCACTGCGGCCCTTGAACCACCGCGAACCGCCCCAGATCAACAGCACCACCACGACAGCCAGCAACAACCAACGGATCCAGGATTTCATGGGCAGGGCGTGACAGGGGAGTGAGGGCGTACGAGGGGCGGGCGGGGGGCGCGGCGAGCAATCGGCATGGGGCAATGGGCGATGGGCATGGGGCAATGGCAGCGGGCAGCGTCTGAAAGTGTTTCAGGCGGTCGCTGGCCGCTGGCACAGGCCCTCGAGCACCAGCTGCACATGCTGCGCAATGAAGGCGCTGCCATCGAGGTGCCATTCTCCCGGGCAGGCCCCCAGCGAATGGCGGTGCAGGCAGATCATCACCAGCGGCAGCACCAGCGAATGCACGGCATGGTCGACGTCGACGGCGCGGAATTCGCCGCGGGCGATGCCTTGACGGACAACGCCGCTGAGCAACTGGTGGGCCGGCTCGATCACCTGGCGGGCGTAGAACTCGCCGATCTCGGGGAAGTTGCGCACCTCGGTGATGACCAGTTTGAACACCCCCGACGCCGGGCTTGCGTAGAGCTGGCCCCACCAGTCGACCAGGATGCCGCGCAGCAGATCGGCCGCGCTGCCCGCGTGCAACGCCGCCTGCGCTGCCCCTTCGGCGATGCGCGCCGACAGGGTGTGGCTGATCACCGCCTTCAGCAGCTCTTCCTTGCTGGGGTAGTAGAGGTAGAGCGTGCCCTTGGACACGCCGGCGCGCAGCGCCACCTCCTCGATGCGCGTGGCGGCAAAGCCCTTTTCGACAAAGAGTTCGAGCGCAGCGTCCAGCAGTTCTTGCGGGCGAGCCTCCTTGCGGCGGCGACGGTGGAGCAGGTCGGAAGGTAGCATTTTTAATGACTGACTGGTCAGTAATGTAGTGCAGCGCAGGCCGGTGGGTCAAGCAGGGTCGGCTCGGGTTGGCCTGGTTGCCTAAAATCCACCGTTCCATGCCGACCCCGTTGCTGAACCGACGACAAGGGCTGCTAACCCTCCTGGCCGGCGCCACGCTGCTGGCCCAGGTGGCTTGCAGCCGCTGGGCAGGGCCGCAGGTCATCACCCTGGGCGAGGCTGAACTGGCCGACCGGCTGGCGCGGCTGTTTCCGCTGACCCGGCGGCTGCTGGAGGTGCTGGACATCGAGCTCAGCGCGCCCCGTCTGCGGCTGCTGCCCGAATCGAACCGGTTGGCGCTGGCGCTGTGGCTGCGCAGCCGCGAGCGCCTGATGGGCAACGCTGGCCACGGCCAATTGGCGTTCGATGCGGCCTTGCGCTGGGCGCCAGAAGATGCCTCGCTGCGCCTGACGCAGGTGCGGGTGCGGCAGCTGTGGTTCGCGCCCGGCTCTGGCCCTGAACCCCACTCCGACTCCGACCCCCACCGGTCTGCGAAGCCGCCGCCAGCCCAGCCGCCTGCCCCCCGCGAGTCGACCGGCGCGCCGCCGAGCCTGGGCCCCGCGCTGGCCGAGCGGGTGCTGGACGATCTGGTGATCTACCGGCCGGGGGCCGAGCCACTGTCCCGTCTGCGCGAGGCCGGGCTGGCACCCGGGGCGGTGACGGTGAGCGCACGCGGGGTCGAGATCACGCTGCAGCGCGTGGCCGCCGAACCGGGCCGCTGAGCAGGGCCGCAAGCTGGGCAGGTCAGCCGGGCAGGTCAGCCGGGCAGGCCAGCCGGGCAGGCCAGCCGTGCAACTCCGCCGTGCCACCCGCTCGGCGCCCGCGGCAGCAGGCCAGCACCGGCTGCCAAAGGCTGCCACAGGCCGCCACAGGCCGCCACAGGCCGCCGCTATCATCGCCCCCTTTTGGCGGGGGAGTGGCCGTGGATCTGGTGTTGTTGCTGAAGGCCGCCATCATGGGCGTGGTCGAGGGACTGACCGAGTTTCTGCCGATCTCGTCCACCGGGCACCTGATCCTGGCCGGCTCGCTGCTGGGGCTGAACGACGACAAGGGCAAGGTCTTCGACATCGCGATCCAGACCGGCGCGATCGTCGCGGTGATCATCGTCTACTGGCAGCGGCTGCGCGACACCGTGCTGCAGTTGCCCAGCCAGCCCCAGGCGCGGCGCTTCGTGCTGAACGTGGCGATCGGCTTCTTTCCGGCGGTGGTGCTGGGCCTGCTGTTCGGCAAGGCGATCAAGGCGCACCTGTTCACCGCCGAGGTGGTGGCCAGCACCTTCATCGTCGGCGGCTTCATCATCCTGTGGGCCGAGCGGCGCCAGGCGGTGGCGGTGCGCATCCAGACGGTCGACGAGATGACGCCGCTCGACGCGCTGAAGGTGGGCCTGGTGCAGTGCCTGGCGATGATCCCCGGCACCAGCCGGTCGGGCGCCACCATCATCGGCGGCATGCTGCTGGGGCTGTCGCGCAAGGCGGCGATCGATTTCAGCTTCTTCCTGGCCATCCCCACGCTGATCGGCGCCGGCGCCTACAGCCTGTACAAGGAGCGCGCGCTGCTGAGCTGGGCCGATCTGCCGATGTTCACCGTCGGCCTGCTGGCCGCGTTCATCAGCGCCTATGCCTGCGTGCGCTGGCTGTTGCGCTACATCACCAACCACAATTTCGTGCCCTTCGCCTGGTACCGCATCGCCTTCGGCATCGTGGTGCTGGCCACCGCGTGGAGCGGTCTGGTCAACTGGTCGCCGTGAGGCTTCAGGTCTTCAGGAAGTAGAGGTCCCACACGCCGTGGCCCAGCTGGATGCCGCGGGCCTCGAACTTGGTCAGCGGCCGCAACGCGGGCTTGAGCGCGTAGCCCTCGGCGCTGTTGCGCAGCGCCGGGCAGTCGCCCAGCACCTGCAGCATCTGCTGGGCATAGTCTTGCCAATCGGTGGCGCAGTGCAGCCAGCTGCCGGGGGCCATGCGGCTGGTCAGCAGGTCGACGAAGGCGGGCTGGATCAGCCGGCGCTTGTGGTGCCGCTTCTTGTGCCAGGGGTCGGGAAAATAGAGGTGCACGCCGGCGAGCGATTGCGGCGCCACCATCTGCTGCAGCACCTCGACCGCGTCGTGGCGAAGCAGGCGCAGGTTGTCCAGGCCCAGGCGGCCGATCTCGCTGAGCAGCGCGCCCACGCCGGGCTGGTGCACCTCGACGCCGATGAAGTCCAGGTCGGGCCGCGCCAGTGCGATCTGCGCCGTGGCCTGGCCCATGCCGAAGCCGATCTCCAGCACCCGCGGTGCGGCCCGGCCGAACAAGGCGTTCCAGTCGGGCACGGTGGGCTGGAACGGCAGCAGGTAGCGCGGCCCCAGCGCGTGCAGCGCACGCTGCTGGCCGCTGCCCAGGCGGCCAGCGCGCAGCACGAAGCTGCGCACCGGCCGCTGGCGCAAGGGCGTGCCGGCGTCGACGGGCGCGACGACGGCATCGGTGGGGCGGGGCGGGGTGTCTGGCATGGTCTCGAAGGGGGTTGGCCGCGCCGGTGTATTCCCGGGCCAAGTGCTGCGGGCGATAACGGCCGCGCTTGCAGCGGGCCCGATTCTGCGCGAAGGCCGCCCGGGGCTGGTCGAGGCCGGTCAGGGCAGGTCAGGGCCGGTCAGGGCCAGAACACCACGCCCCAGGTCAGCACCAGCGCCAGCAGGCTGCAGGTGACTGCAGCGCTGGCCATGTCCTTGGCGCGGCCGATCAGCGGGTGGCGCTCGACCGACACCGCGTCGGCCAGCGCCTCGACCGCCGAGTTCAGCAGTTCGACGATCCACACCGCCAGCACCGACAGCGCCAGCGCCAGCGCCTCCCAGCGGCTGGGTGCCGCCCAGGCCGCCACGGCCAGCAGCGGCACGCCGAGCATGACTTCCAGGCGGAACGCGGCCTCGTGCTGCCAGGCTGCGCGCAGGCCCTGCCAGGAATAAACCGTGGCCCGCACCAGCCGGCCGATGTCGTTGCGGCTCTTGGCGAATGCCCGGGCCGGCGCGCGGTCGTCGGTTGCGGCGGTGGGCGGGGCGGGCGGGTCGTGGGGGTCGGAGGGCATCATCGGCGGGGTCGGGTGGTGGCGCCGGCCATCGGTCTCGGGCACCGGGTCGACGCTGCATCATCGCAAGCGTGGGTGAAGCGGGGCTGAAGCACTGCGCCCGGCGGCCAGCGCCTCACGGCAGCGGTACCAGCTCGAGTTCGACCGCAAACCCCTGGTCGGCGGCCGGCAGCCACAGCCGCCCGCCATGGGCGCGGGCCACCCGGTCGGCCAGCATCAGGCCCAGGCCGGTGACGCCGTCGTAAGCCTGGGCGTCCAGCGCCGCCTGCAACTGGCGGCGGCGCGGCGTCGGCACCCCGGGGCCGTCGTCGTCCAGCCGCAGGCCGCCCGAGGCCGTGCCGTGCACCGTCACCCGGTGTGCGCCGTGGCGCAGGGCGTTGTCCAGCAGGTTCACCAGCGCCGCGGCCAGCAGGTCGGCGTCGGCCACCACCGTGGCGGGGCCGTCCACCTTCACCTGCAGCCCGGCCACCGGCAGGCGTGCCAGCAGCCGGGCGACATCCACCGGCGCGCGGGCAGGCGGGCTGCCGGTGCGGAACAGGCCCAGCAGCGCGGCCACCACGCCTTGCAGCCGGGCGGCGGCATCGCGCACCCGCTGCAGCCGCGGGGCCAGCGCCGGGGGGCCTTCACGCAGTGCCACCGCGAGCTGGGCGTCGATGCCGGCCAGCGGCGTGCGCAACGCGTGCGCCGCGTGCGCCGAGAAGGCCCGTTCGGTGGCCATGCGCAACGCCAGCCGTTCCAGCAGCGCATCCAGCGCCTGGTGCACGGGTTGCAGCTCACGCCGCTCGGCCGGGCCCAGGTGGCGGTCGCCGCTTTCGACGGCCGCGTCGAAGTCCAGCCGCTGCAGGCGGTCCGACAGGGTCTGCAGCGGTTCGAGCTCGCGGCGCACGTGCGAGCGCAGCCAGAGGTGGCCCAGCAGCCCCACGGCCAGCGCCGCCAGCACAGCGCCCAGGGCGGCTTCGGCGCGGGCCTCTTGCCGCTCGTCGCGGGTCTGCGCGGCGTACAGCATGCGGCCGTCGGCGCCCAGCGCCAGGCCGAACAGCCGCCAACCCGCGGTGTCGCTGAAGCCCGCCGTGGGCGTGGCCAGCCACGGCCTGGCGGGCGCGCGGGGCGAACGCAGGCCCACCGTGCCGTCGCTCGCCACCACCTGCCAGGCAAAACGCTCCGGCGAGCCGCTGGCGGCGGACGCGGCCGCGTTGCTCGGTTCGGGCGTGGCCGCGGGCGTGGAAGGGGGCATGGGCAGGCGGTCGACGTTGATGGCGATCGCGGCGATCAACTCGGCCGACGACTGCAGGCCATCGTCCAGCAGTTCATCGACTTCGTGGGTGGCGGCCAGCCACACCGCAGCGCCCACCGCCAGGCCCCAGACCACCGCCCAGACCGCCAGGGCGTTGGCCAATCGGGTGCGGATCGACGGCACGGCCCGTGTCATGCGCCGTCCATCCGGTAACCCAGGCCCCGCACGGTCTCGATCAGCGCACGGCCCAGCTTGCGCCGCAGCGCCGAGACATGCACCTCCAGCGCGTTGCTGGCCAGTTCGGCCTCGAAGCCCAGCACCAGCCGCTCCAGGTCGGCCTTGGGCACGATGCGCCCGGCCCGCAGCACCAGGGCTTCGAGCACCGCCCATTCGCGCGCGGTCAGCTCGACCCGTGCACCCTGCGACCGCGCGGCGCGGGCAGTGAGGTCGACTTCGACGTCGCCGAAGCGCCGCACGGCACTGCCGCCACCGGTCATGCGGCGGCCCAGCGCGCGCAGCCGCGCGGCCAGTTCCTCGGGCGCGAAGGGCTTGACCAGGTAATCGTCGGCGCCGGCATCCAGGCCTTCGATGCGGTGCTGCAGGCGGTCGCGTGCCGTCAACATCAGCGCCGGCGTGGTGTCGCCGCGGCTTCGGCGGCTGCGCAGCCAGTCCAGGCCCGAGCCGTCGGGCAGTTGCCAATCGACCAGCAGCGCGTCGAACGGCTCGCCCTGCAAGGCCAGGGCGTCGTGCAGCGACCGGCACCAGTCGACGACATGGCCGTCGCCCTGCAGGTAATCGCGCAGGCCGTCGCCGAGCAAGGGGTCGTCTTCCAGCAGCAGCAGTCTCATGGCGGGTGGTGTCGGATCGCAGGTCCAGGATCGGGGCAGGTGCGGACGGTTGCGCGCGGGTGGCGCCGGCTCGAACCGTACCACTGCCGGCACCACCTTCAGCCTTCAGGTGGGCTTCACGCTGGCAGCCTGCAATCAGCGTCATGAATTTGCTGAACCGCCCGGCTGGCCGATCCACCGCGGCCGCCACGGCCACCGCCAACCAGGCCGTGCCCGCCGGCCCCGATCGGGGTCGGTTCACCATCGACGCGACGGTCGAGCAGTTGGTCTTCGTCGCCAGCCTGTTCTGGGCCTTGTCGGCCAACCGGGCGTTCCTGTCTGCCACGCTGCAGGGCCGCAACCTGTCGGACGCCGCGGCCTGGGGCTTCGGCGCGGCGATGTTCGTGCTGGCGCTGTCGCTGCACGGCCTGATGTTGCTGCTGGTCGCCAACCGCTGGACGGTCAAGCCGTTGCTGGTGGTGCTGACACTGGTCACCGCCAGTGCGGGCTATTACATGACGGCCTACGGTGTCTTTCTCGACCCATCGATGATTCGCAACGTGCTGCGCACCAACGTCGCCGAGGCGCGTGAACTGATGGGTCCACGTTGGGCGGTGCACATGCTGGTCTATGCCGGCCTGCCGCTGTTGCTGTTGTGGCGGGTGCGCCTGGTCAACCGGCCGGTGCTGCGCGCCGCCGGCGTGCGGCTGGGCATGCTGCTGCTCAGCGCCGGGCTGCTGGTCGGTGCGGTGATGTCGGTGTTCCAGCCGCTGGCTTCGCTGATGCGCAACCACAAGGAGGTGCGCTACCTGATCACTCCGGCCAACCTGCTGTGGTCGGTCGGCAGCATCGCCGTGGCCGATGCCCGCGGTGCCGCCCAACCGCGCCAGGCGATCGGGCTGGACGCCGCGCCCGGGCCGTCTTGGGCCGTGCGCCGAAAGCCGCTGGTGGTGGTGATGGTGGTGGGCGAGACCGCCCGCGCGGCCAACTGGGGGCTCAACGGCTACGCCCGGCAAACCACGCCGCAGCTGGCGCAACTGCCGGTGCTGAACTTCGGCGCTGTGCAGGCCTGCGGCACCAACACCGAGGTCTCGCTGCCCTGCATGTTCGCCCCGGTCGGCCGGCGCGACTACGACGAGGCCCGCATTCGCGGCCAGCAATCGTTGCTGCACGTCGCCGCGCGGGCCGGCGTGGCGGTGCACTGGCGTGACAACCAGAGCGGCTGCAAGGGCGTCTGCGAAGGGCTGCCGAACGACATGGTGTCGGCCGCCAACGCGCCCGGGCTGTGCATCGGCGACCAGTGCCTGGACGAAGGCCTGGTGCATGACTTCGACCAGCGCCTGAAATCTGCCAAGGGCACGCAGCTTTGGGTGCTGCACATGCTGGGCAACCATGGCCCGTCGTATTTCAGGCGCCACCCGCCGGGCTTCGCGAAGTTCCAGCCCGAATGCCGCGACGACGACCTGCGCCGCTGCACGCCCGAGCAGATCACCAACAGCTACGACAACGCCTTGCTCTACACCGACCACGTGCTGGCCACCGCGATCGCCAAGCTGCAGGCCCGGTCGGGTGAGGTCGACACGGCGCTGGTCTATGTTTCCGACCACGGCGAGTCGCTGGGCGAGCGCGGCCTGTTTCTGCACGGCATGCCCTACGCCATCGCGCCCGAGGTGCAGACCCGCGTGCCGATGGTGATGTGGTTCAGCGACGGCTTCGAGCGCGGCGCCGGCTTCAACGCCGGTTGCCTGCGGCCGGCGCTGCAGCGCCAGGCCGCGGCAGGCGCGGCGCGGCCGGTCGCCCACGACCACATCTACGCCAGCCTGCTGGGCCTGTTGGACGTGCGCAGCCAGACCGCCGACGCCGCCTGGGACCTGACGCAGGGCTGCCGTGACACCGCGGTGGCAGCGAAGTGAACCAATGGCCGCTGCAGCAGCGCCGCGACGCCGGCTGGCTGCTGGCCGGCTTGCTTGCCCTGGTGGCCTGGGAATCGTCGGGCGCTGACCTGGCACTGGCGCAGCTGTACGGCGACAGCACCGGATTTGCCTGGCGCGATGCCTGGCTGACCAGCACCGTGCTGCACCACGGCGGGCGCTGGCTGGCCTGGGTGGTGATGGCGGTGCTGGTCTGGGATGCCATCCGCGCCGATCCCGCCGATCCCGCCGGCCCGCCGCGGCGCGAGCGGCTGTATTGGCTGGCCACCACCGTCGCCAGTCTGGTGGCGGCGCCCACCTTCAAGCGCTTCACCAGCACCAGCTGCCCGTGGGACCTGGTGCCCTTCGGCGGCACGGTTGCCTATGTGCCGCACTGGTGGCTGCGGGTGGTCGATGGCGGGCCCGGCCACTGCTTTCCGTCGGGCCATGCGGTGGCCGCGTTTGCGTTCTTCAGCGTGTACTTCCTGTGGCGGACCTACCGCCCCGGCCTGGCGCGCGGCGCGCTGGCGGCGGTGTGGGTGTTGGGCGCGGTGTTTGGTTGGGCTCAGATGGCGCGCGGCGCGCACTTTGCGAGCCACACCCTGTGGTCGGCCTGGTGCTGCTGGGCGATCTGCAGCGCGGCGGCCTGGGGCTGGGGTCGGCGCCTGGAGCTGCGTCCGGTTGGCCGGGTGGAGCGGGCGAAGGGAATCGAACCCTCGTCTTAAGCTTGGGAAGCTTCAGCTCTGCCATTGAGCTACGCCCGCCACTCCTCAAATTCTAGCCTGCCGCCGTGGCGCTGTCCGATCGCTGCCACGACACCGGCAACAGCTGCGGTGCACGCGATTCAGCGTTCTGCCGCGCGAACTGCTCGAAGCCTTCGGCCGCCTGCGGCCGGCTGATCAGGTAACCCTGCAGGGTGCCGCAGCCGATGCGGTGCAGGTAGCTGCGCTGGGCTTCGGTCTCGACACCCTCGGCGACCACCCGGATGCCCAGGGCCTTCGCCAGTTGCACGATCGCCTGCACCAGCACGCGGTCGTCCTCGTCGCCGGGCAGGTCGGTGACGAAGCTGCGGTCGATCTTGATCTTCGACGGCCGCAGGTGCTTCAGGTAGGCCAGCGACGAGTAGCCGGTGCCGAAGTCGTCCACCGCCAGCGGCAGGCCCAGGCCATGCAGCCGCTCGACGATGCGCTGCGTGGTCTGGGTGTCGGTCATCAGCACGCTCTCGGTCAGTTCGATCTCCAGCTCGTGCGGCTGAATGCCGAAATCGGCCATCGCGCGGGTCAGCGTGTCGACCAGCCGGTGGTTGCGGAATTCCAGCGCCGACACGTTGACGGCCACGCTGCCGAAGCGCAGGCCGCTGGCCTTCCAGCGCGCGATCTGGGCGCAGGCGGTGCGGATGGTCCAGGCGCCCAGCTCGCTGATCAGCCCGCATTGCTCTGCCGCGCCGATGAACTGCAGCGGCGGCACCATGCCGCGCGTCGGGTGCTGCCAGCGGATCAGGGCCTCGCAGCCCAGCAACTCGCCGCTGCCGGCGTCGACCTGGGGCTGGTAGTGCAGGATGAACTCGTTGTCGACCAGCGCCTGGCGCAGTTCGCGCTCGAGCTGCTGGGTGGCCTGCAGCTGGGCGTTGAAGTCGGCGCGGAAGAAGCTGACCCGCGCCCGCCCCAGGTTCTTCGCCGCGTACATCGCGGTGTCGGCATGGCGGACCAGGGTTTCCGGGTCGGTGGCGTCGTCGGGGTAGATCGCCACGCCGATGCTGGCCGACACCGCGGTCTGGTGGTGGTCGAACTGCACCGACCGTTCCATCTCCTTGAGCAGCCGGTCGGCCGTGGCGGCCACTTCGTCCCAGGCGCTGCCGTCGTGCAGCAGCACGATGAACTCGTCGCCGCTGTGGCGGCACACCACGTCGGACGCCCGCACCGTTGATCGCAACCGTTGCGCCAAGGTGGTCAGCAGGACGTCGCCTGCGGCATGGCCCAGCGTGTCGTTGACGGTCTTGAAGCGGTCGATGTCGATGAACAGCAGGGCCAGGCGGCTGCCGTCGCGCGCCGCGGTGGCCACTGCAGCCCGCGTCAGTTCGCGGAACAGCGCGCGGTTGGGCAGGCCGGTCAGGCTGTCGTGCAGCGCGATCTTTTCCAGTTCGGCCTTCTGCGCCTCCAACTGGTCGAACAGGGCGTCGATCTGCTCGTGAACGTCGTTGAGGTGGGCGCCGAGCTGGCCCAGTTCGTCGCGCCGGTCCCAGCGCACCGGTTCGACGTCGGCACGCGAGGCGATCTCGCTGGCTTGGCGTTTGAGCCGCTGGATCGGCCTCAGCAGCCGCCGGTACAGCACGGCGATCAGCACGGCCATGCTCAGCAGCACCTGCAGGCCGGCCAGTTGCAGGGTGGCCAGCCGCCGGTCGGCCAGCAGCCGGTCGATCTGGGCGGGATCGAACCACAGCTCCAGTTCGCCCAGGGTTTCGCCCTCGTGCCGGATCGGGGTTTTCAGCGACACGCCCTCGAAAGGCGCTTGATCGTCACGTGCCAGCAACGTCGGCGCCGTCAGGGGCCGGCGTTCGATCAGCCGCAGGCTCAGCACGGCGGGTTCGTCCAGCGCGCGCAGCGCCGCTTGCTGGATGGCCGGTGCGTCCAGCGACCACATCGGCTGCACCAGCGCGTTGGCCGTCATCAACAGCACGGCCTGGCGGTTCTGCGCCACCAGGGGCTCCTGGGCTTGGCGCGTCAACTGCTGTTCCAGGTGCCACAGCACCAAGGTGGGCGCCAGCACGGCAGCGGCGATGGCCGTCAGCACGGTGACGCGGATCGACAGCATCGGCCAGCGCATGGCGCTGTGTCTGCCGGCGCTCAGGCCACCACCGCAGCCGCCCGGAGGGCAGGCTGTGGCAGGTGCGGCGGCGTGGGAAGTGTCATCGGCAGTTGGCGTGACGCGTCGGTGGGCATGTGGACCAAGGCGGGACAGGCATGGGCATTTGTGGGGATATCGGCCCACCGCCTCGCAACTGAAGACCGTCGTGCCAGCGCGATCGCCGGCCCATGCCATCGACTTCGCCATGGCCAGCACGCAACTGGCGGCGCGTCGCAGCAGCCGACCGGGTAGTTCCCTGCGTGGCATCGGGTCGGCCCCTGCGGCATCATGGCCATCAAACACCATGAACGATCCCATCCAGCTGCTTTACCAGGGCCCGGTCGCGCCCGATCTCTCGACCTCGGCCTACGGCCCTTTCGTGGTGCATGCGGTCACGTCGCAGGACGAACTGGCCGCCGCGCTCGACCAGCAGGCCTACGACGCCATCGTGATCTGGCAGACCGAAGCCAGCAGCTTGCCGGTGCTGGCCGCCTGGCCCGGTTTGGCGCGCGCGGTGCTGGACACCGCGCTGCTGGTGGTGGCCCCCGAGCCCGACGCGACCGAAGCCCTGCGCCTGGTGCACCTGGGCGTGCAGGACGTGCTGCCGCCGCGCGAGGCCGGTTCGCCCGCGCTGGCTCGTGCGGTGCGACTGGCGGTGCAACGCAAGCGGCTTGAGCGCGTGGCCCGAAAGGCCTATGCCACCGACCTGGCGACCGGCCTGCCCAACCATGCGCAGCTGATGGAGCACATGTCGCACCTGCTGGCGCTGCGCGAGCGCGAGCCGGCGGCGATGGCGCTGCTGGCCCTGCACATCGACGGTTTGAGCGCGACTGAAGCCCGGCTGGGTACCGAGGCCGCTAACGTGCTGCGGCGCAAGGTGGCCGTGCGCCTGCGCTCGGGCCTGCGCGCCAGTGACGTGGTGGCCTCGGTGGGCGTCGACAGCTTCGCCGTGCTGCTGGCCTGGATCGACGACGCCGCCAACGCCGACCGGGTGGTGCTGAAGCTGGCGCAATCGCTGCAGCGGCCGTTCACCGTTGCCGGCCAGGATGTCGCGATCGCCGTGTCGACCGGCGTGGCCCAGTACCCGCAGCATGGCAAGGAGGCCGACGCGCTGCTGCGCCGTGCGCTCGGCCAGGCCGGTGAGGGCCAGGTGCTGGGCCGTGCCGGGCTCAGTCCGCGGCTGGGCGGCGCGGCGGCCAACGACGACTGAGTCGGCCACGCCGCGCCAGCCGGATCTGGCCTGGCGCGGCCTGCAAGGACGCCGAATGCGCTACGGGGACGGGCCTATTTCAGGATGTCGCCGAGGCAGAGGTACTTGATCTCGACATAGTCGTCCATGCCCTGGTGCGCACCCTCGCGGCCCAGGCCCGATTGCTTGACACCGCCGAACGGCACCTCGGCGGTCGAGATCAGGCCGGTGTTGATGCCGACCATGCCGTACTCCAGCGCCTCGCCGACGCGGAACACGCGGCCGATGTCGCGGCTGTAGAAGTAGCTGGCCAGGCCGAACTCGGTGTCGTTGGCCAGCGCGATCACTTCGGCCTCGGTGTCGAAGCGGAACACCGGCGCCACCGGGCCGAAGGTTTCCTCCTTCGAGCACAGCATGTCGGGCGTCACGTCGGCCAGCACGGTGGGGGAGTAGAAGCGCTCGCCCAGGCGTTCACCACCCGCCACCACGCGCGCACCCTTGGCCAGGGCGTCGGCCACATGGGCTTGCACCTTGGCGATGGCCTGGTCGTCGATCATCGGTCCTTGGGTGACGCCGGCCTCGAAGCCGTTGCCCACCTTGATGCCCAGCGCCTTGGCCGCCAGCTTCTCGACAAACTGGTCGTAGACGCCGGCCTGCACGTAGAACCGGTTGGCGCAGACGCAGGTCTGGCCGGCGTTGCGGTACTTGCTGACCATCGCACCCTCGACCGCCGAATCGAGGTCGGCATCGTCGAACACGATGAACGGTGCGTTGCCACCGAGTTCCAGGCTGATCTTCTTGACCGTGGGAGCGCATTGGCGCGCCAGGATGCGGCCGACCTCGGTCGATCCGGTGAACGACAGGTGGCGCACCACGTCGCTGCTGCACAGCACCTTGCCGATCTCGATCGACTGCTCGGCATCCGCCGTCAGGATGTTGAGCACGCCCGCGGGCATGCCGGCGCGCATCGCCAGTTCGGCCAGCGCCAGCGCCGACAGCGGCGTCGCCTCGGCCGGCTTGATGATCACCGGGCAGCCGGCGGCCAGCGCCGGCGCCACCTTGCGGGTGATCATCGCGATCGGAAAGTTCCACGGCGTGATCGCCGCGCAGACACCCACCGGCTGCTTGATGACGAGGTAGCGCTTGTTGTTGTCGGTGGTCGGGATGGTCTCGCCGTAGACCCGCTTGGCTTCCTCGGCAAACCACTCGATGAAGCTGGCGCCGTAGACCACCTCGCCGCGCGCCTCGGCCAGCGGCTTGCCTTGCTCGGCGGTCATGATGCGGGCCAGGTCGTCGGCATGCTGGTGCAGCAGGTGGAACCACTTCATCATCACCGCGGCGCGCTCTTTGGCGGTCTTGGCGCGCCAGGGTCCCCAGGCCTTGTTGGCCGCGACGATGGCGTTGTGGCAATCCACCGGGCCCAGGTTGGCGACGTCGGCCAGCTTGAAGCCGGTGGCCGGATCGACGACGTCGAAGCGGGCGTTTCCGGCGGCCCCGCCGGCCACCCATTCACCACCGATCAAGGCGTCGGTTTTCAACAGGCTGGGATCGTTCAAGCTCGCCAGGGGGGAGGTGTTCAAGTCCATGGGGTTCTCCGTGCGGTGGTGGGTCGCGGGCTGGCCGCCGGCCCGAAGTTCAACTCTGGCGCCGGGGCCAGCCGACGCCGGCAGTCAGCGCGGCGCGGATCGCGTCGCCCTGCGCGTCCAGCCCGGGCGGCGGCTGGTCGGCGATCGCCCGCTCGCCATCGAAGCGCATCGGGTTGGCCACCAGCGGCATCGGCTTGTCGTCGCCGCTGTCGAGCTCGATCTTCATGCCGCGCGCGATCACCTGCGGGTGCTGGAAGACGCCCGGCAGCTCCAGTATGGGCGCGCAGGGCACGGCGTTGGGTTCCAACAGGTCCATCCAGCCCTGGGTCGTGCGCTCCAGCATCCAGCCGGCCAGTTGCGGGATCAGCAACTCACGGTGGCCGATGCGGCCGGTGTTGGTGATGAAGCGCTCGTCTTTGGCCACCTCGGGATGGCCCGCCAGCTCGCAGAAACGCGCGAACTGGCCGTCGTTGCCCACCGCCAGCACGATGTGGCCGTCCTGGGTGGCGAACACCTGGTAGGGCACCACATTCAGGTGGGCGTTGCCCATGCGCTGCGGGATCAGCCCGCCGACCAGGTGGTTGCCGGCCTGGTTGGCCAGCATCGCCACCTGCACGTCGAGCAACGCGGCGTCGATGTGGCGGCCGCGCCCGGTGCGGCCCCGCTCGATCAGCGCGGCCAGGATCGCCGTGGTGGCGTACACGCCGGTGAACAGATCAGCCACCGCCACGCCCACCTTCTGCGGCTGGCTGCCGGGCGTGCCGGCCTTTTCGCCGGTCACGCTCATCAGGCCGCCGGTGGCCTGGATCGCGAAGTCGTAGCCGGCAGCCTGGGCCATCGGCCCGGTCTGGCCGTAGCCGGTGACCGAGCAGTAAATCAGTCTGGGGTTCAGTGCCGACAGCGCCGCGTAGTCCAGGCCGTACCTGGCCAACTGGCCGACCTTGTAGTTCTCCAGCACCACATCGGCCTCCGTCGCCAGCTGGCGCACCAGCGCTGCGCCGGCTGGCGTGGCGATGTCGATCGCCACCGAGCGTTTGCCGCGGTTGGTGCTGAGGTAATACGCCGACATCCGGTCCTCGGCCGGCCCCCACCAGGGCGGGCCCCAGGTGCGGGTGTCGTCGCCGGCCACTGGCCGCTCGACCTTGATCACGTCGGCGCCGTAGTCGGCCAGGATCTGGCCCGACCAGGGGCCGGCCAGCACACGCGACAGATCGAGGACGCAAATGCCATCCAGCAGTTTGGGACCACTCACCGGAGTTCCTTAGACGGAGGTTGAACCGAGTGGACGCCGCGGAACCGGCTTTGCCGGGCCGCTGGCGTGCCTTGCAGGCCGCGCCGGGCTTTGCAGCCCGACTCCTCGCCAGGCATACAAGGTCCACTGGACCTTGTATGTCCGGGCTCGGCCCCCCGGAGGCGGCGCCGAAGGCGCTTCGGGGGGGTCAACTGAAGGCCGGAATGCCGGTGATGGCGCGGCCGATGATCAGCGCATGCACGTCGTGCGTGCCCTCGTAGGTGTTCACCACCTCCAGGTTGACCATGTGGCGCACCACGCCGTACTCGTCGGAAATGCCGTTGCCGCCCAGCATGTCGCGCGCCATGCGGGCGATGTCCAGTGCCTTGCCGCAGCTGTTGCGCTTGAGGATCGACGTCGCTTCGACCGACGCCGTGCCGGCGTCCTTCATGCGGCCCAGTTGGAGACAGCCCTGCAGGCCCAGCGCGATCTCGGTCTGCATGTCGGCCAGCTTCTTCTGGATCAGCTGGTTGGCGGCCAGTGGTCGGCCGAACTGCAGGCGGTCCATCGTGTACTGGCGGGCGCGGTGGAAGCAGTCTTCTGCCGCACCCAGCGCACCCCAGGCGATGCCGTAGCGGGCACTGTTGAGGCAGGTGAAGGGCCCTTTGAGGCCGCGCACCTCGGGGAAGGCGTCTTCCTCGGGGCAGAACACGCCGTCCATCACGATCTCGCCGGTGATGCTGGCGCGCAGACCCACCTTGCTGTGGATCGTCGGCGCGCTCAAGCCCTTGGCGCCCTTGTTCAGGATGAAGCCACGAATTTGCCCATGGAAGGCGCCGCCGTCCTCCTTGGCCCAGACGACGAAGACATCGGCGATCGGCGAGTTGCTGATCCACATCTTGGCGCCGGTGAGCGAATAGCCGCCCGGCACCGCCTTGGCGCGGGTGACCATGCTGCCGGGGTCGCTGCCGTGGTCGGGTTCGGTCAGGCCGAAGCAGCCGACCCATTCACCGCGGGCCAGCTTGGGCAGGTACTTCTGCTTCTGCGCTTCGGTGCCGAAGTCGTTGATCGGCACCATCACCAGCGACGACTGCACGCTCATCATCGACCGGTAGCCCGAGTCGACCCGCTCCACCTCGCGGGCCACCAGGCCGTAGCAGACGTAGTTCAGGCCCGAGCCGCCGTAGGCCTCGGGGATGGTGACCCCCAGCAGGCCCAGCTCGCCCATCTCGTTGAAGATGGCGCGGTCGGTCTTCTCGTGGCGGAAGGCGTCCAGCACCCGCGGCGCCAGGTGGTCCTGGCAGTAGGCGTGGGCGGCGTCGCGCACCGCACGCTCGTCGTCGCTGAGTTGTGCGTCGAGGTGCAGCGGGTCTTCCCAGGAATATTTCGCGTGGCTGGCCATGGTGAGGTCCTTCGGGTCTGTGTGTTGGTGCAGGCGAACACGATAACAAGATCGCGCCGGGCCGGCTGTTGCCACCACGACAGCCTCACAGGCGATTCGACCGCAGCCGGCTCGGCTAGAATCTGGTTGAATCAACCAGTATCGAGGGTGCCATGGAATCCATCGGCCTGTTCGAAGCCAAGACCCATCTGTCGGAATTGATCGCCCGCGCCGAGCGCGGCGAAGAAGTGATCATCACCCGCCACAACAAGCCGGTGGCCAAGCTGGTGCCCGTGACCGAGCAGCCGTCGTTCGACCGTGAGAAGCGCCGGCAAGCCATCGAGGCGCTGACGGCGCTGCGAACCGAGTTGTCGCAGTCGCACGGCACCATGAGCACCGAAGAGATCGTCGGCCTGGTCCGCGAGGGCCGTGAAGAGCGCGCCGAGCAGATCTGGCGTGCCGCCACCGGCGCCAAGCCGACCTGATAGGGTGTTACCGAAATGAATGACGCGGGTGCCGTTCAGTTCGGTAACCCCCTCTGAGGCGCAGACAGTGATCGTGCTCGACAGCAGCTACGCCCTGGCGCTGGCATTCCCGGACGAGAACCCGCCGCAGAGCCGCGACGAGGTGCTCGGCCAGCCCTTGATCGCGCCGCACATCTTTCCGGTCGAGGTGGCCAATGCGGCGCTCAACAGCGTGCGCCGTCGCCGCTACCTGCCGCATGATGCTGAGCGGGTTTGCCAGGTGATCGAGGCGCTGGCCGTGGTGACCGAGCTGCCTCCCGCCGTCGGCCCTGCATTCCACCTGCGCATGGCCCTGGCACACGGCCTGACCGCCTATGACGCGATGTACCTCGATCTGGCCCAGGTGCGTCGCAGCCCGCTCGCCACCTGCGATGCCGCGCTGGCGGCCGCCGCCCGCAAGGCGGGCATCGAAGTCCTGTCCTGAGTCCGTCCGCGCCGACTCGTCCCCACTCCCCATTCAAGCGACCACAGCCGAGCACAAGCCCATGAAAGCCGCCGAGATCCGTTCCACCTTCCTGAAGTTCTTCGTGAGCAAGGGCCACACCATCGTTGCCTCGTCGCCGGTGATCCCCGGCGACGACCCGACGCTGCTGTTCACCAACGCCGGCATGAACCAGTTCAAGGACGTGTTCCTGGGGTTCGACAAGCGTCCGTACAGCCGCGCCACCACCAGCCAGAAGTGCATCCGCGCCGGCGGCAAGCACAACGACCTGGACAACGTGGGCTACACCGCGCGCCACCACACCTTCTTCGAGATGCTGGGCAACTTCAGCTTCGGCGACTACTTCAAGAAGGACGCGATCAGCTACGCCTGGGAACTGCTGACGGTCGACTTCCAACTGCCCAAGGACAAGCTCTGGGTCACCGTCTATTCCGAGGATGAAGAGGCCTACGACATCTGGCACCAGGTGATCGGCATTCCGGCTGAGCGCATCGTGCGCATCGGCGACAACAAGGGCGGGCGCTACGCCAGCGACAATTTCTGGATGATGGGCGACACGGGCCCCTGCGGCCCCTGCACCGAGATCTTCTACGACCATGGGCCCGATGTCGCCGGCGGCCCGCCCGGGTCGGCCACCGAGGACGGTGACCGCTACATCGAGATCTGGAACAACGTCTTCATGCAGTTCAACCGCACCGAGGACGGCGTGATGCACCCGCTGCCCAAGCCGAGCGTGGACACCGGCATGGGCCTGGAGCGCCTGGCCGCGGTGCTGCAGCATGTGCACAGCAACTACGAGATCGATCTGTTTGCGCACCTGCTGGCGGCCGCCAAGACGGCGGTGGACGCGGCCGGTGGCGGTGATGTGGGCAAGGATTCCCCGTCGCTGAAGGTCATCGCCGACCACATCCGCGCCTGCGCCTTCACCGTCACCGACGGCGTGATCCCCGGCAACGAGGGCCGTGGCTACGTGCTGCGCCGCATCGCCCGCCGCGCCATCCGCCACGGCTACAAGCTGGGTGCGCGCAAGCCTTTTTTCCACACCCTGGTGGCCGCGCTCGACGCCGAGATGGGCGAGGCGTATCCGGAACTTCGCCGCGGCGCCGCGCGCACGACCGAGGTGCTGAAGACCGAGGAAGAGCGCTTCTTCCAGACCATCCACCACGGCATGGAAATCCTGGACGCTCAACTGGCGGCGATGGAAAAGTCGGGCGCCCGGCAGATCGACGGCGACACCGCGTTCAAGTTGCACGACACCTTCGGCTTCCCCGTGGACCTGACGGGCGACGTCTGCCGTGAGCGCGGCTTCACTGTCGACGAAGCCGGCTTCCATGCCGCGATGGGCCGCCAGCGCGAGCAGGCGAGGGCGTCGGCCAAGTTCAAGATGGCCGCCGGCCTGGCCTACAGCGGCGAGCCGACCACCTTCCACGGCCACGAGCACCTGCAGTGCGAGACCAGCAAGGTCACCGCGCTGTACATCGACGGCGCCAGCGTGGCCTCGGCCCGGGCCGGCGACGACGTGGTGGTCGTGCTCGACCACACGCCGTTCTATGCCGAGAGCGGCGGCCAGGCCGGCGACAGCGGTGAGCTGCGCAACGCGGTGGCCCGCGTGGTCGTCGAAGACACCACCAAGATCCAGGCTGATGTGTTCGGCCACCAGGGCCGGGTGGTCGAAGGCATGCTCAGCGTGGGCGCCAGTTTCGTCGCCAAGGTCGACGCCGAGCGGCGCGCCAGGACCGTGCGCAACCACAGCGCCACCCACCTGATGCACAAGGCACTGCGCGAGGTGCTGGGCGACCATGTGGCGCAGAAGGGATCGCTGGTCAATGCCGAGCGCACCCGCTTCGACTTCACCCACAACGCCCCGCTGACCGACGCACAGATCCGCCGCGTCGAGGCGATCGTCAATGCCGAGATCCTGCTGAACAGCGCCGCCAGCGCCCGGGTGATGGCACTGGAAGACGCGCAGAAAACCGGCGCGATGATGCTGTTCGGCGAGAAGTACGGCGATACCGTGCGCGTGCTGTCCATCGGCAGCAGCATGGAGCTGTGCGGTGGCACCCATGTGCAGCGCACTGGCGACATCGGCCTGTTCAAGATCGTCGCCGAGAGCGGCGTGGCCGCCGGCATTCGCCGGGTCGAGGCGGTGACCGGAGACAACGCACTGGCCTACCTGCAGCAGCTGGAAACCACGGTGGGCGACCTGTCGGGCGCGTTGAAGGCCACGCCGGCCGAACTGCCCGGCCGTGTGGGCGCGGTGCTCGACCAGGTGCGATCGCTCGAGAAGGAAATCGCCGCGCTCAAGGGCAAGCTGGCCAGCGCCCAGGGCGACGAGCTGCTGGCCCAGGCGGTCGACGTCAAGGGCATCCAGGTGCTGGCCGCGGTGCTGCAAGGCGCCGATGCCAAGACGCTGCGCGACACGCTCGACAAGCTGAAAGACAAGCTGAAGACCGCGGCCATCGTGCTGGCGGTGGTCGACGCTGGCAAGGTGCAGCTGGCGGCGGGGGTCACCGCGGACGTGCTGGCCAACCCGGCGGTCAAGGTCAAGGCCGGTGAGCTGGTCAACTTCGTCGCTCAGCAGGTCGGCGGCAAGGGCGGCGGCAAGCCCGACCTGGCGATGGCCGGCGGCACCGATCCGTCCAGGCTGTCGCAGGCGCTGGCTGGCGTGGCCGCCTGGGTCGCCGAGCGCAGCTGACGTTAGGAGCGTCCCAAGCGCCTGGCGGCGCCCGTTGTTCGCGGAGAAACGATCATGCGCTACAAGGTGAACGGCAGCGCCGAAATGACCGAACACGCATTGGTGCGAGCGTCGCAGCGGTCTCAGCCGCTGTGGTTCGAGCCCGACTAGG
>JBBQVF010000039.1:0-34066 GCA_038211805.1 Burkholderiales bacterium
CTGCAGCGCGAACGCACCATCGCCGCGCTCAAGCGTCGCGCCGCTGCGCTGGGCTTCCAGATCAATCCAACCCCAGTCCAGGCGTGAAACCAGACTTCAACCCGTTTTGTTTCTCATGAGGCTGTCGGGCTTGGGGACGGGCCTGCGCCGGGGCGAGTTTCGGTGCCAGCTCAGGCGCCGGCGAGGCGGGCGGCGGTCGAGTGTGAAGTTTGAGCACCCCGAATCAAGGGGTGCCCGGGCTGGGTCAACAAAAATGCGACGTTTACAGGGTATCTTCGCTACCACGAGGATCGGACAGAGGCAGCACACGGCCTTTTGTCGACACCGATCCGGCGGATGAACTGCTGGCCTGCCTTTGCAAGCCGGAAATCTGCAGCAACGGGAAAAAACCATGAATCGCCAAGACGTCCCACCCATCGCCGCGCCCGGTGAATCGACTGATGCCGCTGCAACCAGCGAGTCCACCTCGTTGGGCCGGCGGCGCGCGCTGCTGTCCGGGTTGAGCAAGGGCGGCGTGCTGGTGGCGGCCGCGGCACCGATCAGCAGCTTTGCAGTCGGGCGGGTCAAGACGGCTGACGGCAAACAGTGCACGGTGTCGGGCCAGATGTCGGCGGTGATGTCGCAGGCGGCATCGCAGTTGCCCTGTCTTGCATTCCACCCGACCCATTTTTTCCAGGCCGAGACACTTGTCATTGCGGATCTGACCGACAACACGCTGAAAACCGAGCTGCAGGGCGTGGCGACCGGTCGTTATCTGAGCCGTACCGACGCTGAATACTTCAAACCGAATGCCAATCAGGCACGCAAACTGACGCCTCTGAATCGGCCGTTCGGTTTTGACGGGGTTGATTTGAAGGTGCCGGCCATACTCTCTGGGGCCGTAAATGCGCGGGTGCTGCGGCGACTGCATGGACGTCCCAACAGCGACGAAACGTTCTTTCTTGCCGCTTTTTTCAGCACCAAACTCGCTGCTCCCGGTGGTGCCGAGAAAGTGCCATTCCCCGACACCGATGTCCAGGCCCAATGGAGCGGGTCCAACAAAGCCGCTGCCGCCGCCCTGTACCGGCTGGTGTGCGTGTCGGGGATGGACACCTCCAAGCTCGGTTGATCTTGCCGAGACATGGCTTGGACGGCTCGGATTGCGCTGGGCTGCCGCAACTGCTTCCGAGGCTCTATGTCGTCAAGTCAATTCGTTGGCGCCAACTGGATGATCAATGGGTGGTCTTTCAGCCCGACAGTGGCGTTCTGACCGCACTGGATTCGTTCAACGCCACCGTGCTGGATTCTCTGGAGCGGGGCGCCCAGAGCGCCGAAGCCGTGGCAGTGATGCTGGCGCGCGATGCCGATGCGCCGCTGACGATTGCGCTGACCGACAAGATCGACCAGGTGCTCGCCACCTTGGTCACCGCTGGTCTGGTGCAGCCCGTCGAGCCGTGAGCGCCTTCGATTGAAGCTGGCCGATCTTTCGACAGCAGACCTGCGGCATCGGCTGCGCGGCGCTGGCTTGGTGGTCATCACCGGGCCGTTTTCATTCAGGCTGACATCGCCGTTCGATTCGGTCGCCGACGGCCTGGCCTTGCTGTACGGGTGCTACGCGGTGCAACCGGCCGATGGCTACGCCGACTTTGCGGTGCAGATCGACCGTGGCGCCGGACTGCGGCGCTGGATCAAGCCGCAATCACGCTTCCTGTTCGACGGCCAGCCGGTGTTCGAGCCGCTGCCCGAAGCCCATGCCTATCCGCTGCTCGAATGGGCGATGAACTGGTGCATCTCGGCCCATGCCCAACAGTACCTGATCATCCATGCGGCCGTGATCGAGCGCGGTGGCCGTGCCGCCGTGCTGCCGGCGCCGCCGGGTTCGGGCAAGAGCACTTTGTGCGCCGGCCTGGTGCACCGGGGCTGGCGCCTGCTGTCGGACGAACTGGCCCTGGTGTCGATGACCGATGGCCGGATCTGGCCGCTGTGCCGGCCGGTGAGTCTGAAAAACGCGTCGATCGACGTGATCCGCCAATTCGAACCGACCGCGCTGTTCAACCGCATCACCCACGACACCACCAAGGGCAGCGTCACGCACATGCAGGTGCCGCCGGCGCACCTGGCCGCCATGGACACGCCGGCGCAGTGGCAGTGGGTGGTGTTTCCGAAGTACGTGGCGGGCGCTCCAGCGGCGATGGCGCCGCGCTCGCGGGCGGAGTCGGTCGTCGACCTGGCACGCAACAGCTTCAATTTTGGCGTTCTGGGCACGTCCGGCTTCGAACGGCTGTGCGATCTGGTCGAAGCCAGCCGTTGTTTCGACTTCAGCTACAGCCAGCTGGACGACGCCGTTGCAGCCTTTGAACAACTGGCGATGTCGACGTGAACTGGCCCGCCGTGCTCGTTGCATTGGTGACCTTGCCCGAGGCACCGGCACCGGCACCGGCACCGGCACCGGCACCGGCACCGGTGAGGCTGGCATCGTTGACGCCGCGGCAATGGGAACAACTGATGTCCATTGCCCGCCGCGGTGCGCTGTGGATGCGGTTGGCCCAGCACCTGCGTGACGGGCCCGGGTTGGCGGCCGTGCCCGAGGCGCCGCGACGCCAGCTCGACGCCGCGCTGGTCACCGGTGCCAGCATCGCCCGCGACATGGTCAGCGAGGTGGGGCGGGTGCAGCAGGCATTGGCCAAACTGCCGGCGCGGTGCGTGTTGCTGAAAGGGGCGGCCTACCTCTGCGCCGGCCTGCCGCCGGCCAAAGGCCGCGTGTTCGGCGACATCGACATCCTGGTGCCGCAGGAACAGATCGACCAAGTCGAAGGCGCGCTGATGGCAGCCGGCTGGATCAGCCACGAAACCGACGCCTACAACCAGCGCTACTACCGCCAGTGGATGCATGAGCTGCCGCCGCTCACCCATGTGCAGCGCGGATCGACGATCGACGTGCACCACACCATCACGCCGCCGACCTCGGCTTTCAGGGTCGACGGGTCGTTGCTGCTGGCCGCGGCCCGACCGGCCGCACCCGGCAGTGCACTGTGGATCCTGCAACCGGTGGACATGGTGCTGCACAGCGCGGTGCACCTGTTCGCCGAGGGTGAGTTCGACCGCGGGTTGCGCGATCTGCTGGACTTGCACGACTTGCTGCACCACTTCGACACCACCGAACCCAATTTCTGGCCGCAGTTGTTCGACCGCGCCCGAGCCCTGCGCCTGCAACGCCCGCTGCACCATGCGTTGTCGCAGCTCGCCCGCTGGCTCGGCGATCCGGTGCCCGCGCGCTGGCACGCCGAGCTGCGGGCCTTGCGGCCGCCCTGGTTGCCGCGGGTCTTGATGGGCTGGCTGCTGGGCACGGCGTTGCGGCCGGTGCATCCGCTGTGCCACCGCCCCGGTGAAGGCCTGGTGCGCTGGCTGTTGTACCTGCGCTCGCACTGGTTGCGCATGCCGCTGCATCTGCTGGCGGCGCATTTGGCGCGCAAGGCCTGGCTGCGGCAGTTTCCGACCCACCCGGCCCGCACCGATGCGCCGACGGGTGGACGGTTGAGTGCAAATGAGTGCGAATAAGTGCGAATAAGTGCGATTGAGTGCGATTAGTGCAATTGAGTACGATTGAGGCCGGTTGTCAAAGTTGACACCAGATAAGCATCGCACTCGACCACCAGTGCGCCGATCGGCGGACCTGCTCAGCCAATTTCCCGGCGACCGGGCAGGTCGATCTTCAACCCGGGCCGGCCGGTGTGCCGGCCAGGCCGTCGTCGAGCCAGGCCAGCTCCGCCGCGCTGAAGCCCGCCGCCCGCCGCGCCGCGAGGTTGAACGGCCCGCGCAGCCGCGGCGCCGCGTAGCGGGCCACCAGTTGCGGGTACAGCGCCTCGGCATCCAGCCCCTTGCGGGCGCAAAGCCAGCCGTACCACCGGTTGCCGATCGCCACATGGCCGATCTCGTCGCGCAGGATGATGTCCAGGATGGCCACCGCGGCAGCGTCGCCGGCCTTGCCCAGCTTGGCCTGGATCGGCGGCGTGGCGTCCAGGCCGCGGGCTTCCAGCGTGCGCGGCACCAACGCCATGCGCGCGACGATGTCGCCGGCGGTGGCCTCGGCCATCTGCCACAGGCCGTCGTGGGCGTCGAAATCGCCGTAGTCGTGGCCCAGGGTCTGCAGATGGCCGCGCAGCAGCGTGAAGTGCAGCGCCTCCTCGGCAGCCACCTGCAGCCAATCGAAATAATACGCCTCGGGCAGGTTGTCGAAACGCCAGACGGCATCCAGTGCCAGGTTGATGGCATTGAACTCGATGTGGCAGATCGCGTGGATCAGCGCGGCACGGCCTTCCAGCGTGAACGGCGAACGACCGGGCACCTGCTTGGCCGGCACCAACCGGGGCAGGGCGGGGCGACCGGGCAGGCCGGTGGGCGCGGCGATGGCCGCTTGCCGGTCCAGCGCCGCATTGCCGGCCTCTGCGGCGGCCCGCAGCGCAGCGGCCGCAGCGGCTTTGGTGGCCGGGTCGGTGATCGCCAGCGCGTCCAGCGCGCGGTGCCTCAGTTCAGTCGCTCGCATCCCTAGAATCATAGGCTCTGCCGTTGCCCGCCAAGCCACCCGGCCGCGGGCGCCGACCCCTTCGGATCCAGGACACACCGTGGCCATCTACCAGCTTGAAGACGAAACCCCCGACGTGCACCCCAGCGCCTGGGTGGCCGACAGCGCCGAGGTGATCGGTCGCGTCACGCTGGCTGAAAACGCCAGCGTCTGGTACGGCGCCGTGCTGCGAGGCGACAACGACCAGATCAGCATCGGCCCCGACAGCAACGTGCAGGACGGCAGCGTGCTGCACACCGACCACGGCAAACCGCTGCTGCTCGGCCGCGGCGTCACCATCGGCCACCAGGTGATGTTGCACGGCTGCAGCGTGGGCGACTACTCGCTGGTGGGCATCCAGAGCGTGATCCTCAACGGTGCACGCATCGGCCGCAACAGCATCGTCGGCGCCGGCTCGCTGGTGACCGAGGGCAAGGAATTCCCCGATGGCGTGCTGATCGTCGGCACGCCAGCCAAGGTGGTGCGCGAGCTCACGCCCGCGCAGATCGCCGGCCTGCAGGCCAGCGCTGCGCACTACGTCGCCCAGCAGCAACGCCACGCCCGGGCTCTGAAGCGGCTGGCCTGAGACGGCCCGGGCCATGGATCAATTGCACAAATTCCTGTTCGAAGGCCTGCCGGTGCGAGGCATGCTGGTGCGCCTGGACGCCAGCTGGCGCGAGCTGCTGCAGCGCCGCCGCACCGCCAGTGACGGCGGTCACGCCTTTGCCGCGCCAGTGCGCGCCTTGCTGGGCGAGATGGCGGCGGCCAGCGTATTGATGCAGGCCAGCCTGAAGTTCAACGGCGCGCTGATCCTGCAGATGCAGGGCGACGGGCCGGTCAAGCTGGCGGTGGCCGAGACCTTGCCCGACCTGAGCTTTCGCGCCACCGCCAAGGTGGTGGGCGAGGTGGCCGGCGACGCGCGGCTGGAAGCCATGCTCAACCTGCATGGCCAGGGCCGCTGCGCGATCACGCTCGATCCGCTGGACCGCCTGCCCGGCCAGCAGCCCTACCAGGGCGTGGTGCCGCTTCACGGCGACCAGCGCGAACCGCTGCAGCAGCTCAGCGAGGTGCTGGAGCATTACATGTTGCAGTCCGAGCAGCTCGACACCCGGCTGGTGCTGGCGGCCAACGACGAGGTGGCCGCCGGCCTGCTGATCCAGCGCCTGCCGATGGCGGGCAGCGGCAACCTCGCCGGCAGTGGCACTCTCGCCGGCAGCGCCAGACAAGGCGGCGAGACGCTGAGCAGTGCCGACGAAGATCAGATCGGCCGCAACGAGGATTACAAGCGCATCGCCCTGCTGGCCGGCACCTTGACCGCCGAGGAGTTGCTGAGCCTGTCGCCCGACCAGCTGTTGCACCGCCTGTTCTGGGAGGAAACGCTGCGGCTGTTCGAGCCGCTGACGCCGCGTTTCGCCTGCCGCTGTTCGCGCGACCGGGTGGCCGGCATGTTGCGTGGGCTGGGTGCCGATGAAGTGCTGTCGCTGGTGGCCGAGCGTGGCGAGGCCGAGATCGGTTGCGATTTCTGCGGCGCGATGTACCGCTTCGATCCGGTCGACGTGGGCGAGTTGTTCACGCCTGACCTCAAGTCGCCGCCGTCGTCCGGCCAATTGCAGTAGGTTGCGCCGGCTTCCGCGCAGGCAAGCGACGCGCCGCTTCAGGCGTTGTAGCTGCCGCCGCGGTGCAGCGGTTCGGCCAGGCCGCTGGCGGTGTAGATCTTGCCCGCCGGTGAGGCGCCGGGCATCAGCACGTCGATCGCACGGTCGAGTGCCGCGGTGGCGCGGGCCAGGGCCTCGCGTTGGCGGGCCAGCTGGGCGCTGGCCCTGGCCAGGCGCAGGCGCATCGGTTCGGGCACGCCGCCATGGCGAGCGGCGTGCATGCAGCATTCCACCGCGCGGGCCAGCGCCCGGTGCAGTGCCTGGGCCTGCTGTTCGATCACCAAGACGTCGCGCTCGCGCAGTGAACCGGCCAGGTCGAACAGGCGGAGCTCGACATCGGCCACCAGCGACTCGAGCTCGTCGCCTGCGCCAGGCAGGCCCGCCGGCGCGGCGGGGCGCGGGTCGGCAGAGGGATGCGACATGCCGTCGGGCCGATCAGCGCTTGCTGATGCTGCCCAGCAATTCCTGGGCGTTGGCGATCAGCTTGTCGGCGATGGCATCGGGATTGACCTTGAATTCGCCGTTGCGGATGGCGTCGGAGATGCGTTGTACCTTGGCGGTGTCGAACACCCCCTCGGTGCTGGCGGCGGCCAGCTGCGTCACCGCAGGCGACAGCGCGACCTTGGCGCTGGGTTCGACCCCCGCGGGCGCGGCGGCAGCCGCCGGCGTGGCTGCGGCGCCCGATTTGCGCTCGCCGATGGCCGGCGTAACCGACGTGTTTTCAAGATGACCGATCTTCATGATGGACTCCAGCAGTGGGGGTCATAGCAACCGACCCTGAGACATGCTCGGGGTATCGGCCCGCGCAACCGGGACTTTAGGGCTTGGCAATGGAAATTCTGCCAGGGGCCGCATTCGGCGGCGATGGCCGGCAGTTTCGGGCCAGCGGTTCGAACGATCACAGCGCCACCTCGACCCGCCGGTCGCCGGTGGCGACACCGGTGACGATGCGCCCGCCCAACAAGCGCACCTGGGCGTTGCGGCCCGCGGTGCCCGGGCCGAGTGCCTGGCCTTCGCCGCTGATCGAGAAGCCGGTGCCGACGGCGATCACCCGCACCGTGTCGCCGGCATTGAAGTACTGCACTGCTTTCAGGTCGGCGCTGCGCAAGGTGTCGCCGGCGGCCAGGCCGCGCTGCAGCGTGCGGCCGATGGCGTCCTGGGGCTGGGCGATGGCGGCGTCGGCGCGGGCCGCGAAGTCGACCTCGGCGGTGTGAAGGTGCTGGGCCAGCAGCACGGTGCCCAGCGGCAGCGTGGTGCTGGCCACCAGGGCCGGTGCCCACACCTTCACCTGCATCGGCAGCGTCACCCGCCAGGCCGTGACGCCCTTGGCGCAGCGCAGCCCGATGCGGCTGCTGCCCAGCGGGCGGGTGCCTGGCGGCAAGAACGGCACGATCTGCTCGCATGCGGCCAGCGACAGCCGCGGGTCGAGCCGACCCACCGTCACTTCGATCCGCGGCGGCGAGGCCGATGCCGGCCACAGCAGCCTGGCGGCATCGCTGGCCAGCTGCTGCAGCTTGGGCACCAGGTCGTCAGGCACCGTCGTGGTGCCCAGGACTTGGGCTGACACGGCCAGACAGGCGCCGAGCAGACCGGTGCTGATCGAGACGTCACGGCGCAGCCCGCGCGGCCATGCCCTGCGCGCCAGGACGGGCAGGGAAGGGGTCGGCGGGGTCGGACGGGAGGGGGCCAGCTTGTTCACGGGTCTGATGTTGCGCCTGGGGTGCCGGGCGGGGTGGGCCGAATTGCCGCGTGTCTCGGCCCTTGTTCGGGCTCATGTTCAGCCGCGGGCCTGCCCACAATCCGACCAACTCGACAGCCGTGGCCTGATGGCCTGATGGCCTTCTGGCCCATGAAAGGGGCGTGTATGCAACGACTGACCGATGCGCTCGACTTCCAATCCCAGGCACTGGTGCTGCGGGCCGAGCGCCAGCGCCTGATTGCCAGCAACATCGCCAACGCCGACACGCCGGGTTACCAGGCGCGCGAGATGGACTTTTCCAACGCGCTGCGCCAGGCCACCGCCGGCCAAGCCCGCAACGGCCTGGCCACCAGCCATCCCGGCCACGACGCCGGTGTGCAGAGCCTGCGCGAAGAACCCGGTCTGCTGTTCGCCCGCCACAGCCAGGACACGATCGACCGCAACACCGTCGACCTGGACCGCGAACGCGCCAGCTTCGCCGACAACAGCGTGAAGTTCGAAGCCACGCTGCGCTTCATCAACGGCAGCGTGCGATCGATGCTCGATGCGATGAAGAGCGCGAACCAGGGCTGATGCATGAACACGCGTAGCACCTCGCGGCGGGCCGAGCGCCGGGCCGAATATGTCGAGCCGGCCGTGCGCCAGTTCCGGGCAGTCCACCGGACTGTCCGGAACTGCCTCACCCCCTTGGGGGCTGAGCCCGGACATGAACAGTCCAGTGGACTGTTCATGCCTGGCGAAGGGCTGGGCCCTCTGGCCCAGCGCGGCCTGCAAGGCCGGCCGGGGTACTCACCGGACGAGGGGCACACATGAGCATGTTCAAGATTTTTGATGTGTCGGGCAGTGCGGCCAGCGCGCAGACCCAGCGGCTCAACGTGGTGGCCAGCAACCTGGCCAACGCCGACACCGTGGCCGGGCCCGATGGCAAGGCCTACAAGGCGCGCCAGGTGGTGTTCCAGACCCTGATGATGGGTGAGGCCACCTCGGCCGGCGTGCAGGTGACCGACGTGATCGAGAGCGGCGACCCCGGCCGCCGGGTGCTCGATCCCAAGCACCCGGCCGCCGACGCCCAGGGCTATGTGACCTACAGCAACGTCAGTCCGGTCGAGGAAATGGTCAACATGATTTCGGCCTCGCGGTCGTACCAGAACAACGTCGAAGTGATGAACACCGCCAAGAGCCTGCTGTTGAAGACTTTGCAGATGGGCCAGTCGTGATGCACTGTGACACCAGGAGTTTTTCATGACCACGATCTCGTCCGACAGCAACCCCTTTGCAGCCCTGAACAGTTCCCGTACGGGTTCCAGTTCGTCGTCGGCATCGTCGATGGCGACCACCGCCAAGGAGGCCAGCGACCGGTTCCTGAAGCTGCTGGTCACCCAGTTGCAGAACCAGGATCCGATGAACCCGATGGACAACGCGCAGATGACCTCGCAGATGGCGCAGATCAGCACCGTCAGCGGCATCGAGAAGCTCAACACCACGGTGGCCGGCCTGACCAGCCAGTTCATGCAGATGCAGGCGCTGCAAGGCGCTTCGCTGATCGGCAAGGAGGTGATCCTGAAGGGCGACACGCTGACCACGGCCGAGGGCGTGACGCAGGGCCTGTACCAGCTCGACAGCGCTGCCGATCGCGTCAAGATCGAGGTGTTGAGCCCGGCCGGCACGCTGGTCGACACCTTCAGCGACGGTGCCCAGAAGATCGGTCGCCATGAATTTACCTGGCCCGGTGCAAACGCGGTGGCCGATCCTGGCGGCTACCGTTTCCGCATCACCGCCCACAGCGGCAGCACGCCGTTGACCGCCACCGCGTTGACGCGAGACCGGGTCGACGCGGTGAACACCACGGGCAACGCCTTGACCCTGGAGCTGGTGAAAGCCGGCTCCGTTCCGTACAGCTCGATCCAGGCGCTGGACTGAGAGGCTGAGAGTTTTTCGATCATGCCCGCTCACCACCCCCAAATGCACCCGCTCGTCGTTGCAAATGCTCGCCATAGCCCGGGCTATGGCTGTGCTTTGCGTCTAGATCGGGCGCACCTGGGGGCGTCGCTCGGGCACGCTCGAATTCCTCTCAACCTCTGAGCCCCGACCCCACCGAAGGCCGCGAGACGGCTTGGGGTCACGACCCCGCTGCCGGCATCACGGCCGCCCCCTTTTCCGCAGGAGTCATCACATGAGCTTTTCACAAGGTGTTTCGGGTCTCACCGTGGCAGGTCGCAATCTGGACGTTATCGGCAACAACGTGGCCAACGCCAGCACGGTGGGCGCCAAGAAGGCGCGGGCCGAGTTTGCCGATCTCTACGCCCGCGCCTCGGGCGGTGGCGGCGGTGGCGCCAGTGGCATCGGCCTGGGCGTCAGCCTGGCGGCGGTGTCGCAGCAGTTCTCGCAGGGCAGCATCACCACCAGCGACAACCCGCTGGACATCGCGATCGGCGGCGGCGGGTTCTTCCAGCTCAAGGACCTCAACAACGCCACCCAGTATTCGCGGGCCGGCCAGTTCAAGATCGACAGCGGCGGCAGCATCGTCAACAACCAGGGGTCCAAGCTGCTGGGATTCCCGGCGGTCAACGGCGTGGTGCAGTCGGGCCAGGTGGCCCAGCCGCTGGTGCTGGGCACCAAGGGCATCGAGCCCAGCGCGACCACCAAGGTCAAGATCGAAGCCAACTTCGACGCCACCAAGCCCACCGTCTTCAGCGCGATCGACAACACGCAGGGCATCCCGATCGACGTCAACAAGTCGTCCTCGTTCACCAGCGCCACCTCGGCGACGTTCTACGACTCCAAGGGCCAGGAGGTGCCGGTGACCTTCCTGTTCCAGAAGACGCTGCTCACGCCTGCCGATCCTGGCGCCGTGCCGCCCACCAGCCAGCTGGACAACTGGATCGTCAGTGCGGCGGTGCCCGGTCTCGACGGCACGCTGGTGCCGGTGCAGGTGTCCGCAGCCGACACCACGCAGTGGAATGTCAAGGTCACCTTCGACGGCAACGGCCGCAACCCGACCTTCACCGACGTGGCGAGCAACACCGTGGTCAGCGCGCCGCTGCAATTCACCGTGCCGTCGACGACGACCTCCAGCGGCGTGTTCACGCTGCCGTTCGATGTCGGCACCAACACCTCCAATCCGATCGACTTTTCCGGCCTGACCCAGTACGCATCGTCGTTCGGTGTCACCGACCTGGCCAGCAATGGCTCGGCACCGGGCCAGTTGTCGCAGCTCAAGGTCTTGACCGACGGCACGCTGATGGCCACCTATTCCAACGGCAAGTCGCAGCCGGTGGGCCAGCTGGAGCTGGCCACCTTCCGCAACGAGCAGGGGCTGCAGCCGCTGGGCGGCAACACCTGGGGCGGCACCAACGAGTCGGGGCAGCCGATCAAGGGCTCGCCGGGCACCGGCAACCTGGGCGTGGTGCAGGGCGGCGCGGTCGAGGAGAGCAACGTCGACCTGACCGCCGAGCTGGTGAACATGATGGTGGCCCAGCGCATCTACCAGGCCAATGCGCAGACCATCAAGACCCAGGACTCGGTGCTGCAGACGCTGGTCAACCTGCGTTGATCGCATGAGCTCGCCGGGCCGCCCCAAGCGCGAATACAGCAGTGCGGAGCACGGAGGTCGCTTGATGAGCGCTTTCCTGCTGCGCCCGCCAAGCTCGCGACGGAAATCGCTCACGCGATCATTCGCTGCCAAGCGAATTTGGTGAGGGACTGCCATGGACCGCGTGATCTACCTCGCCATGGCCGGTGCCAAGGCCATGATGCAGCGCCAGGACGTGCTGGCCCACAACCTGGCCAACGCCACCACGCCCGGCTTTCGGGCCGAGTTGACGGCGTTCCGGTCGGTGCCGGTGCTGGGCGATGGCGCCAGCACCCGGGTCTATGCGCTGGAGTCGACGCCCGGCTACAGCGCCGAGCCCGGCCCGATCACCAGCACCGCGCGAGCGCTCGATGTGGCGATGAAGGGCAATGCCTGGTTGGCGGTGCAGGGCGCCGACGGCACCGAGGCCTACACCCGCAGCGGCTCGCTCGACGTCAACAACGAAGGGCTGATGATCACCCGCAGCGGCCTGCCGGTGCAGGGCGACGGCGGCCCGATCACCGTGCCGCAGAACGCGCAGGTGATGATCGGCAGCGACGGCACGGTCTCGGCCACCGTGCCGGGCGGCCGCCCGCAGGTGGTGGGGCGGCTCAAGCTGGTGAGCCCCGAGGCGCCGCTGCTGCGCGGTGACGACGGCCTGTTTCGCGCCGCCGAAGGCGATCTGGCGGCCGATGCCGGCGCCAGGCTGCAGGCCGAATCGCTGGAAGGCAGCAACGTCAGCCCGGTCGAATCGATGGTGGCGATGATCGCCGCGGCGCGCCAGTACGAGCAGCAGATGAAGATGCTGCAGACCGCGCAGGAGCGCGAGCAGTCGGCCACCCGCCTGTTGTCCAGCAGCTGAGCCCCGGCGGTCGGCCGCCGCACCCCGGGGACGCAGCAGCCCGGCGACACAGCAGCCCGGCGACGCACGCCTGCGACGCACACCTGCGACGCACACCTGCGAAGGACGCCAAAAGAAGCAACCCGGAGAAATTCCCCAGAGAAGCACCGCCACCGCGGTGCTTTTTGGCGTTTGGCGGCGCTCAAGTTGCCGCGATCATCGAACCCGAGTTCAGGCCATTGGGCAAAAAGGGGTGTGGCGATGATCCGTTCGCTGTGGATTTCAAAAACCGGCATGGAAGCGCAGCAGGTCGCGTTGGACGCGATCTCCAACAACCTGGCCAACACGGCCACCAACGGCTACAAGCGCAGCCACGCGGTGTTCGAGGACCTGATGTACCAGAACCTGCGTCAGGTCGGTGCCAACACCGCCGAGCAGGCCCAGCTGCCCACCGGGTTGCAGGTCGGCCTGGGTGTGCGTCCGGTGGGCATCGCCCGCAACTTTGCGCAGGGCAGTCTGCAGCAGACCGGCGGCGCCTACGACATGGCCGTGCTGGGCAACGGCTTCTTCCAGCTGCAGATGCCCGACGGCACCACGGCCTACACCCGCGACGGCTCGTTCGAGGTCAACTCGCAGGGCCAGATCGTCACCAAGGCGGGCTACCTGCTGCAGCCGGGCATGACGGTGCCGACCAACGCGCTGTCGGTCAACGTGGCCAAGGACGGCTTCGTCACCGTGACCACCACGGTCGGCCAGTCGACGCCGCAGCAACTGGGGCAGATCCAGCTGGCCGGCTTCGTCAACCCCGGCGGCCTGGAGCCCCGCGGCGAGAACCTCTATGCCGAGACCGCTGCGTCGGGCGCGCCGCAGGCCGGTGCGCCAACCGCCGGCGGCCTGGGCGCCATCGCCTACGGCAGCCTGGAGACCAGCAACGTCAACGTGGTCGAGGAGCTGGTCTCGATGATCCAGACCCAGCGAGCCTACGAGATCAACTCGAAGGCGGTGCAGACCTCCGACCAGATGCTGCAGAAGCTGGCCCAGCTGTGATGCGCGCACACCCCAGCCTGATCCTGGTCGCCGCCCGGTCCATGGGTGGCCGCGCCGCGCGGCCGGCCGGCCTGGCGTTGGCCCTGGTGCTGTCCCTGTTGCTGTCCCTGGTGCTGGGCGGCTGCCAGCAGATGGCCCGCCTGCCGCCGGTCGACCTGGTGCTGCCGTCGGCCGCACTGCCCTTGCCGTTGGTGGCCGCGGCCGTGGCCACCGGCCCGGGCGCACCGGCGCCGACCGGCGCGATCTTCCAGGCCGACCGATACCGGCCGCTGTTCGAGAGCCACCGCGCCCGCATCGTCGGCGACACGCTGATGGTCAGCATCGTCGAGAAGGTCAGCGCGGTGCAGAAGAGCACCAGCAAGGTCGACCGCAGCGGCGACATCTCGGCCGGGGTCTCGGCGCTGCCATTCCTCAAACCCACGGCGCTGACCCGTGCCAGCGCCAGCGGCAATGCCAGCAACACCTTCGAGGGCAAGGGCACCACCGAGAACAGCAACGACTTCGCCGGCACCATCACCGCCACCGTGGTCCAGGTGCTGGCCAACGGCCACCTGATCGTGTCGGCCGAGAAGCAGGTGGGCGTCAACGCCAACGTCGACGTGCTGCGCTTCTCGGGCCAGGTCGACCCGATGTCGATCGCGCCCGGCAACACCGTGCAGAGCACCCAGATCGCCAACGTGCGGGTCGAACAGCGAGGCCGCGGTCAGCAGGCCGAGGCGCAGTCGATGGGCTGGTTGTCGCGATTCTTCATGACGGTGCTGCCGATCTGACGCCATGCAGGCCCAACCCCAGCCCCAACCCCAGCCCCAGCCCGCCATGACCCCCCGATTCAAATTCCGCAAGCCCGACGCCGACCGCCTGCTGCGCGCGGTGGTGCTGGTTGGCCTGCTGTGCGCCAGCGCGGCGGTGTGGTGGCCGGCGCATGCCGCCCGCATCAAGGAGCTGGGCAGCGTGCAGGGCGTGCGTCCCAACCAGCTGACCGGCTTCGGCCTGGTGTTCGGGCTCGACGGCACCGGCGACCAGGCGACCCAGGCGCCTTACACGCCCCAAGCCCTGGCGGCGTTTCTGCAGCAGAACGGCATCACCTTGCCGCCGGGCACCAGCACCCAGCCGCGCAACCTGGCGTCGGTGGTGGTCACGGCCGAGCTGCCGGCCTTTGCCCAGCCGGGTCAGCGCATCGACATCAACGTCTCGTCGGCCGGCAATGCCAAGAGCCTGCGCGGCGGCCTGCTGGTGGCCACCGCGCTGCGCGGCGCCGACGGCCAGGTCTACGCCATGGCCCAGGGCAGCCTGGTGGTGGGCGGCGCCGGCGCCGCGGCCGGCGGCAGCAAGGTGCAGATCAACCACCTGGCGTCGGGCCGGGTGCCCGATGGCGCCACGGTGGAACGCGCCGTGGCCACCGCGTTCAGCCACAACGGCATGCTGCAGTACAACCTGGCGGCCAACGACTTCGCCACCGCGCGTGCGGTCGCCAAGGCGATCAACAGCGCCATGGGCAACGGCACCGCGCAGGCGGTTGACGGCCGTGTGGTGCAGGTGCGCATGCCGGCACAGGCCACCGACCATGTCAGTTTCATGGCCGACATCGAGAACCTCGAGGTCGTCACCCAGAAGCCCGCCGCCCGCGTGGTGCTGAACGCCCGCACCGGTTCGGTGGTGATGAACGAGGCGGTCACGCTGGGCAGCTGCGCGGTGGCGCACGGCGCACTGACCGTCACCGTCAACTCGACGCCCGTCGTCAGCCAGCCCAATCCGCTCGGTGCCGGGCGCACGGTGCAGACCGAGCAGGTCGACATCGCCATCACCCAGGCGGGCGGGGCGCTGATGCACCTGCCGGCCGGCGCCAAGCTGGCCGACGTGGTGCGGGCGCTGAACACGCTGGGCGCCACGCCGGCCGATCTGCAGGCCATCCTGCAGGCGATGAAGACCGCCGGCGCGTTGAACGCTGAACTGGAAGTGATCTGACCATGGCCGCCATTCCGGCAAACCTCACAGCGGCCAGCGCGCTGCCCCGGGCCGCCACGCTGACCAGCGGCCAGGCCCTGGCCAGCGACCAGCGCAGCCTGGACGCGCTGCGCCACGGCGCCGCCCGAGACCCGAAGTCGGCCGCGCGCGAGACGGCCAATCAGTTTGAATCGCTGTTCATGAACGAGCTGATGAAGAGCATGCGTGCGTCCACCGGGGCCTCGGGCCTGCTGGACAACCCGGCCACCAAGCTGGGCACCGAGATGCTCGACGCCCAACTGGTGACCAAGATGGTGGGGCGCCCGGGCGGCCTGTCCGACGTCATCGCCAAGCAGCTCGAGCGTCAGATGGCGCTGGTGCCCGGCCCGATCCCCGGCGCCGGCAGCGCCAACAGCAGCCTGCCGATCGTCAGCGACCCGAAGGCCACGCCCAAGCTGCCCGAAAAAAGCGCCGCCGGATTCGTGCAGCAGCACAGCGCCGCGGCCGAGGCCGCGTCGGGCGCCACCGGCATTCCCGCCCAGTTCATGCTGGCCCAGGCGGCGCTGGAGACGGGCTGGGGCAAGCGCGAGATCATCGGCAAGGACGGCAGCCACAGCCACAACCTGTTCGGCATCAAGGCCGGCAGCCAGTGGAACGGCCCGACGGTGGACGTGACCACCACCGAGTACATCGGCGGCCAGCCGCGCAAGATGGTGCAGAAGTTTCGCGCCTATGCCAACGAGGCCGAGTCTTTTGCCGACTACGCCCGCCTGATGAAGGACAGCCCGCGCTACGCCCAGGTGGTGGCCGGGGCGGCCGATGCCAGGCAGTTTGCGATGGGCCTGCAGAAGGCCGGCTACGCCACCGACCCGGCCTACGCAGACAAGCTGGGCAAGGTGATCAACACCACGCTGCGCCTGCAGCGCAGCCTGGCCTGAGCGGCGCGGCCGAGCCACCGCCACCGCTCTCACCACCACCACCGCCACCGCCACCGCCACCGCCACCGCCACGGAATCATGGGCTCCTTCTCGTTGATGACCCTGGGCCGACAGGCCGCTTCGGCGGCCTACAGCCAGCTGCAGGTCACCGGCAACAACATCGCCAATGCCAACACGCCGGGCTACTCGCGCCAGTCGGCGCAGCTGGCCACGGCGGGCGGCAGCACCTTCAACGGATCGGGTTACATGGGCCACGGCGTCACCGTCAGCACGGTGGCCCGGGCGTCGAACATGTACCTCAGCGGCCAGGTTGTGGCCACGGCATCAGCCGCGGCGGCCGATGGCGTGCGCCGCGACATGCTGTCGCAGCTGGAACAGGTGTTCGGCGGCGGCGAGGCCGGGCTCGGCCAGGCTGCGACGCAGATCTTCAATGCCTTTGCCGATGTCGCCGCCGCGCCCACCGACCTGTCGGCGCGCCAGGCGGTGCTGGGCCGGCTGGAAGATTTCGCGACGCTGTCGCGGGCCGGCAGCCAGCAGATCGAGGCGCTGCAGGCCAATCTGAAAAGCGATGTGAACGGCGGCGTCGACGAGGTCAACACGCTGGCGGCCGAACTGGCCAAGCTCAACCTGGGCATCGTGGCAGCTGCCGGTGGCGGCCAGCGGCCCAATGAATTGCTCGACCAGCGCGACCTGCTGATCAAGCGCATCGGCCAGCAGGTGCAGGTGCAGACCTACATCAGCGCCGACGAGACGGCCAACGTCTTCGTCGGCAGCGGCCAGACGCTGGTGCAGGGCTCGCATGCGAACACGCTGGTGGCCGTGCCCGACCTGGCCGACCCCAACCGCATGGCCGTGGGCGTGAACACCGGCGGCCGGGTCGTGGCGCTGGACAACGCGGCGGTGGGCGACGGCATGATCGGCGGCCTGCTGCGCTTCCAGGACAGCGACCTGGCCGACGCCCGCAACCGGCTGGACCAGCTGGTGATCGGCCTGGCCGACGCGCTGAACAACCGGCAATCGCTGGGCCGCGACCTGCTCAACAACGCCGGCACACCGCTGTTCGACTACACCGGCCGCGGTCAGGCGATGGCCGGCGTGCCGGCGGTCGACAACGCCCGCGACGCCGGCGGTGCGCTGGTGGGTGCGGTCAGCATCATCGTGGCCGACGCCTCGGCCCTGAAGGCCAGCGAGTACCGGCTGCAAGCCGATCCGGCCGACGCCAGCCTGTACCGGCTGACCCGCCTGTCGGACGGCCAGCGCTTCGCGCCGGTCAGCGATGGCCAGACGATCGACGGTTTCACGCTGCAGATCGGCCCCAACCCGCCGGCAGCGGGCGACAGCTTCCGGTTCCGGCCGGTCGAAGGGGTGGCCGCCAACCTCAGCGCGCTGGTCAAGAACCCGCGCCTGCTGGCTGCCGCCAATCCGGTGACCGCCACCGTCGCAGCAGGCAATGCCGGCACCGTCGGCATCGCCGCGCTGGCGATCGAGGCGGCACCGGCCAGCGGCGCCTACCGTGCGCTGACGGTGCGCTTCACCGACAACGCCGGCAGCTACGAGATCCTCGATGTCGATGGCGGCAATGCGGTGGTCGGCGGCGGCGTCTACGACGGCAGCCAGCCGCTGAGCCACGACGGCATCGTGCTGAAGTTGGCCGGGGTGCCGCGCCAGGACGACAGCCTGCAGATCGCGCCCACCGCCTTTGCGGCTGCCAGCAACGGCAACGCGCTGCGCTTCGATGCGCTGGCCAGCCGCTTGCTGGTCGATGGCCAGACCGTCTCGGACGCCTATGCCAACGCGATGGCCGAGGTCGGCGTGCGGGTGCAGGGCGCCAACGCCTCGGCCGACACCAGCGCCACCGTGGCCGCGCGGGCCACCGCCGAGATGGCCGGCGCCACCGGTGTCAACCTCGACGAGGAAGCCGCCCGGCTGATCCAGTTCCAGCAGAGCTACCAGGCCGCGGCCAAGGTCATGCAGACCGCGCAGCTGCTGCTCGACACCATCATCAACCTGGCCCGCTGACCACACCGGTCTGCACCGTGCATCAGCCCCGTCGCCCACCGCTTGCACGCACCACCACCACCGCCACCACCACCACCACCACCACCACCACCCCCTCCGACCGCCGACCGCCATGAGAATCGCCACCGCCAACCGCTACGAAGCCGCCGTCGACAGCCTGCAGCGCCGCCAGCGCGACATGGCCGAGGCCAACACCCAGATGACCAACGGCAAGCGCATCAACCGGCCCAGCGACGACCCGACCGGCGCCGCACGGGCCGAGCGGGCCGCCATCGTGCAGTTGCGCATCACCAGCGAACAGCGCTCGATGCAGGCCAGCCGCAGCGCGATGACGCTGGCCGAATCGGCGCTGGGCCAGGCCGGCGACGTGCTGCAGGACGCGCGCGAAACCCTGGCCAACGCCGGCAACGGCAGCTACGGCGCCTCTGAGCGGGCGGCGCTGGCCGCGCAGCTGACGCAGTACCGCGGCCAGTTGATGACGCTGGCCAACCAGGGCAATGGCGCCGACGGCTTCCTGTTCGGCGGCCAGGGGGCCTCGTCGACGCCGTTTGTCGACACCCCCAGCGGCGTGCTGGCCGATGCCGACGGCGGCCAATCGCAGTTGTCCAGCACCGAGCAGATGCCCGCCACCGTAGACGGCCGGGCGATCTGGCTGGGCGCACGCAGCGGCAACGGCGTGTTCGTCACCAGTGCCAGCGCAGGCAACACCGGCAACGGCTGGATCGACGCCGGCCGCACCGGCTTGCCCCAGGTGAGCGACCGCTACGCCATCACCTTCACCAACGACGCCGGCAACCTGCGCTACAGCGTGGCGAAGAATGGCGCGGCCACGGCGCTGTCCGACGTGCCCTACCGCCCGGGCACGGCGATCTTGGTCGACGGTCTGTCGGTCACCGTCAAGGGCACGCCGGCCGACCAGGACAGCTTCAGCCTGAACCCGTCGACCGCCGACCTCAGCCCGTTCGCGGCGCTGGACGCGGCGATCGCCACGCTGGGCGATGCCACCGCCAACGCCGGCCAGGCGGCGCAGGCGGTCAACAGCGGGCTGCGTGACCTCGACGCGGTGATGGGCCACCTGCAGGCCGCGAGATCGGAGACGGGCAGCGCGATGAAGCGGCTCGACACCATCGACGGCCGCAACCAGGACCGCGCGCTGTGGGCCAAGTCGGTGCAGGCCGACGCCGAGGACGTCGACATGCTGCAGGCGATCAGCACCTTCCAGAATCAGCAGACCGGCTACCAGGCCGCGCTGCAGAGCTATGCGATGGTGCAGCGGATGTCGCTGTTCGACTACGTGAAATGATCGATTCCGCGGTCACACTGCTGACATGATTCTCCAAACTCACTTTGTTCACTGCCGCTCCCGGAGGCGCGCGTCAGTTTTTTCGGGCGGCCGGGCGGCCGGGCGGAACTGACATGACCGACTTCCCCGTGCTGGGCCAGGTGGCGCTGGGCTACTCGCCGATGATCGACCGCCACAAGTCGGTCACCGCGCTGCGCCTGACGATCTTCCCGATCCGCCCCGAGGTCCAGCCCGATGTCGACGACCTGCTCGCTGCGCTGGCCCAGGCCTGGCCCGAGCCGGCGCACCGGTTGTCGCTGAACATCGTCGGCGAGGGCCTGCTCGACGCCTTGCTGCGCACCGACCCGCCGCTGAACCTGATGATCGAGGTGCCGGCCTTCATGGCCAGCGACCTGGCTTGCAGCGACGCCCTGGCCGCGCTGCACACCCGCGGCAACACCTTGCTGATCAAGGGTCGGCCGCTGTCGCCGCTGCCGCGCGAGGTGCTGCCTTGTTTCGCCTACTCGATCATCGACCTGGCCGACGAGCGGCGCGACGGCATGCCGCCGCCCGGCGGCGTGTCACGCAACATCCCGCACGTGCAGGCCGGCGTGCGCACGCTGGCCCAGATGACCGAGGCCTTCGGTCGCGGCGCCATCGCCGTGCTGGGCTGGCCGATCGACGACACCGCCCCGGTCAAAACCACGACCAGCCGTGGCGCGCAGCCCGAGCTGTCGGCCATCGTCGAGCTGATCAACCGGGTCGACCGCGCCGAGCCGATAGACCGGCTGGAAGCGGTGATGAAGAACGACCCGACGATGGCCTTCAAGCTGATGCGCTACATCAACTCGCCGGCCTTCGGGCTGAATGTCGAGGTGACCAGCTTCCGCCACGCCATCATGTTGCTGGGCTACCAGCGGCTCAAGCGCTGGCTGGCCTTGCTGCTGGCCGCCGGCAGCCGAGAGGCCAGCATGAAACCGGTGATCTTCGCCGCCGTGCGGCGCGGTCTGCTGATGGAAGAGCTGGGCCGCGACAGCGGCGCCGACGCCGAGCGACGCGGCGAGTTGTTCGTCTGCGGCGTGTTCTCGCTGCTCGACCGGTTGATGCAGCAGCCTTTCGACGAACTGCTCAACAGCATCCCCGTCTCCGACGCGGTACGCGAGGCGCTGGTGCACCAGCGCGGCCCTCATCAGCCCTACCTGGCGCTGGTGCAGGCGATCGAATCGGCCGCGCTGTTCGATATCCGCGCCGCCACCGAGGCGCTGATGATGACCACCGCCGCCGTCAACCAGGCCACGCTGCGCGCGCTGGTGGCCGCCCGGCAGCTGGATTGACGGTTTCGCGGCCGCCGCCCAGCGGCCTGCGGCCGGGCCGGCTGGCAGGGCCCCGGCTGGCTGGGCCCCGACGGCCCGGCCCCTAAACTGAGAGGCTGAGAGTTTTTCGATCATGCCCGCTCACCACCCCCAAATGCACCTGCTCGTCGTTGCAAATGCTCGCCATAGCCCGGGCTATGGCTGTGCTTTGCGTCTGGATCAGGCACGTCTGGGGGCGTCGCTCGGGCACGCTCGAATTCCTCTCAACCTCTGAGCCCATGTCCTTGCTGCCGCGCCACGCCACGCCGCCGTCCAACGCCCAGCTGGCTGCGCTGCTCGATGGCGTCGACGAAGTGCTGCTGCTGCTGGACGCGCGACAGCGGGTGAGTTTCTGCAACCGGGCTGCCCAGCAGCTGCTGGGCTGCGAGCCGGGGCAGCCGCTCGACCGGGCGCTGGCCGCCCTGACCGCGCCGGCTCGCGAGGCCCTGCGCACGGCGTTGCCGGCCCCGCCCGGCGGCGCGATGACCTTGCAGCTGGCCCAGGGCCCGGCGGCCGGCCACCACCTGCCGTTCAGCTTGACCCGTGGTGCCACCAGTGGCTGGGTCTTGCGGGCCCCCACGGCGTTGCCCGCGCCAGCCGTGCCGCCGCTGGCGGCTGGCGCCACCAGCGACCTGGTGCGCCTGCTCTGGGATTCACCCCAGCCGCTGACGGTGCAGGACACGAACTTCGTGATCGTGGCGGCCAACCGCGCTTTTTTCGAGGCCTGCGGCCGCCCGCCCGAACAGGTGCTGGGCCTCGACCCTGCCGACAGCCTGCTGACCACCGACGACGATGCGGTGCGGCGGTCGCGCCAGCACTGGACCCAGGCGCTGGCCGACGGCCACCAGCCCGACCGCCAGGTCGAGCGCCGCCTCACCGACGGCCAGGGCCGCGAGCGCTGGTTCCGCTTCATGCCGCGCTGGGTCAGCGCCGACGACGGGTCGCCGCTGTTGATGGCCATCCTGCAGGACGTGACGCTGGAGCACCAGGCCCGCCACCAGGCGGCGCAGTCCGACCGCACGCTGGACCAGTGGTTCGAATTGAGCCCGGTCGGCATGCTGGTCTACGACAGCGCCGGACTGGTGGTGCGCTGCAACACCGCCTTCGAGGCGCTGGTCGGCCACGCGCCGGTGCTGCTGGCCGATGCGCCGGCTGATCTGTGCCAGCTGCTGGCCTGGGAGGGCCAGGCGCCGCATCCCGACCTGCACCCGGATGCCCGGCCGGTGGAGGTGCGCGCCACCGTGGCGCTGCCCGATGGCCGCCGCCAGCGGCTGCGGGCGCGGTTGCGGGCGTTCACTGGCGAGGCTGGCGGCGCCCACCCGACCGAGCACGGTTTTCGTGTGATGGCCGTGGTCGAGGACCGCAGTCTGGAGGACGAACACGACCTGGCGCAGCTGGAGATCGGCGCGTTGATGGACACCGCCAGCGTCGGCGTGGCCACCTACGAGGCCTCGCGCGGCTGGGTCAACAGCCGGCCGGTGCGCGGCGGTGCGGCCCTGGGCGCGGCGGCCGACCCGGCTGCGCCGCCGGGCCTGGCCGGTGCGCTGCAGTCGATCCGCCGCGAACAGGTCGAGCCGGCCTCGCGCGACGAGTTCGAGCGGCTGCAGCGTGCGCTTCGCGACGGCCAGCGGGCCCAGGTGCGCTACGCCGTCAAGCTGCCCGACCTCGGCACCCGCTGGCTGCTGACCCGGGTCGAGCCGGGCGAGCTGACGGGCGGGCGCGCCGCGCTGTCGGTGGTCACGCTCGACGTCACCGAGCAGGAAGAGTCGCACCGCCGCAGCGAGCAGCTGTTGCGCGAGCTGTCGACCATCCTCGACGGCACCAGCGCCGGCATCGCCTACCTGCGCGGCGAGCGGCTGGTGCGCTGCAACCGCCGCTTCGAAGCCATGCTGGGCCTGGCCACCGGGCGTGCCGCCGGGGCGCTGCTGGACGATGTGCTGGCCGATCAGCCGGCGGCCCAGGCCCTGCTGCGCCGGGCGCTGGCCGAGGAGGGCCGGCACGAGATCGAGATCTCGCGCCGCACCGCCGACAGCGAGTCGGCCGTCTGGTACGCGCTGTCGGTCAGCCGGGCGCCGGTGGGCGGCGCGCCCGAGCTGGTGGTGGTGCTCACCGATGTGTCGCGGCTGAAGGCGCAGCAGGCCGAGCTGGAGGCGCTGGGGCGTGAGCGTGAACTGATGTTCACGCTGTCCGACGTCGGCCTGGCCTGGTTGCGCAGCGGCATGCTGCAACGCGCCAACGGCGCCCTGGCCGCGCTGACCGGCTACGCGGTGGGCGAGTTGCAAGGCATGCCGCTGGTGGCCTTGTTCGAGGACGAACCGGCCTTCGTCCAGGGCTGGGCGCAGCAGCAGGACGCGCTGCGCCAGAGCGGGCGCTGGAGCGGCGAGCGCCGGCTGCGCCGGCGCGACGGCCGGCTGGTGTGGGTGCAGGTCAGCAAGCGGCGGGTCGACGAGTCGAATCCGGCCTCCGACCTGATCTGCTCGTATGTCGACGTCGACGAGCGCCGGCGCGCCCGCGAGGCAGTGCAACTGCAGGCCGAGCGCACCCGGGCGATCCTCGATTCGGTGCTGGTCGGCATCGTCACCGTCGGCGACGGCGGCATCGAGTGGATGAACCGCTCGGCCCGGCGCATGTTCGGCGGCGAGCTGGCTGATTTCGTCGGCGAACCGATCGCCATCGTCGCCACCACCGATCCTGACCACCCGTTGCGCGCCACGCACTACCGGCAAGCACTGGCCGATGGCCAGGCCGAAACCTTCGAGTGCCGGCTGCGTGGCCGCGACGGCCGCGAATTCTGGGTCGTCGGCAACGCCGTGGTCACCGGCCGCGGCGACGCTGGCGGGGCGGGCAACGGCAGCCCGGCGGCCGGCGGCAGCCAGATCACCTTTGCGCTGCTCGACATCGAGCGTCGCCGCCAGGCCGAGGTCAGCATCGCCCAGGCCCAGGCCAGCCTGCAGCGCATCATCGAGACCGCGCCGCTGGCGATCGCGCTGTTCGACGCGCCGAGCGGCCGCGTGCTGCGGCTCAACCATATGGCGGCGATGTTCTTCGGCCGGCCGGTCGAGGCGGTGCTGGGCCGCCTGCCCGAGGAATGGTTCAGCCCCGAAGACGCCGCGGCGCTGCGCGCCGACCTGGACGCCGCCCGTGACCAGACCGACGTGCTGCGCCGCGAGCTGCCGCGGCCGTTGCGCATCGGGCCGGGTGACGACGCGGCCGAGCAGCGGGTCTGGGACGTGCGCATCGTCTCGCTGGACGCCAACGTCGAGGCCAAGGGCGAGGCCCAGCTGCTGCTGGTGGCCAGCGACGTGACCGAGCAGCGCGCGGCCGAGCAGGCCCGCTTCGACGCCGCGGTGTCGCAGCGCGAGATGCTGGTCAAGGAAGTGCACCACCGCATCAAGAACAACCTGCAGGGCGTGGCCGGCCTGCTGCAGCAGACGGCGGCGCGCCGGCCCGAGGTGGCCGCGCTGATCAGCGAGGTGGTGGGCCAGGTGCAGGCCATCGCCCAGGTGCACGGCCTGCAAGTGGGCGTGACCGGCCCGCTGCGCATCCTGCCGCTGATCGAGGCCATCACCGCCAGCGTGCGGCGCACCTTCGGCCGCACGGTCAGCGTGGCGGTCGAGGGCCTGGCACCGCAGCGCTTTGCGCTGCCCGAGGCCGAGTCGATCCCGATCGCGCTGACCATCAACGAGCTGCTGACCAACGCCATCAAGCACAGCACGCCCGGCGATCTGCGCATCGTGCTGCACTGCGACGAGGCGCGGCTGGCCATCAGCGTGCACAACCCGGGCCAGCTGCGGGCGGGTTTCAGCCTGGCGCAGGTGCCGCCGGGGGTGTCGGGCCTGGGCCTGGTGCGCGCCTTGCTGCCGCGCCGCACCGCCACGCTGACCCTGGTGCAGGCCGGCATCGAGGTCGAGGCCCGGGTGGTGCTGGTGCCGCCCAGCATCACCTTGCTGGAGCCGTTGTAGCCGCGGCTGCGGCGGGGTGGCGGCGGCGTGACGGCAGGGTGACGGCAGGGTGACGGCAGGGTGACGGTCGATTGGCGGCAGCAGCGCGGCCGGGCCCCTGGTGCCGGGCGACAATGGCGCCACAGCAAAGGGATGCGCGATGGCCGTGAAGGGCAAGATTCTGGTGGTCGACGATGACAGGCTGGTGCTGGCCACCGTGGCCCACGGGCTGGCGCAGGCCGGCTACGAGGTGATCGACGCCGACAACGGCGACGACGCCATCCTGCTGGCGCGCGAGCACAAGCCCGACCTGGCCCTGCTCGACATCCGCATGGAAGGCAAGAGCGGCTTCGACGTCGCGGCCTACCTGCGCGAATACCTGCACGTGCCGTTCATGTTCCTGTCGGCCTTTGCCGACGACGAGACGGCGCAGCAGGTCCGGGCGCTGGGCGCCGTGGCCTACCTGGTCAAGCCGCTCGACATCGGCCAGATCCTGCCCGCCGTGGCCACCGCCTTCGCCAACCTGCCGTCACCGGGCGACGCGGCGCGGCCCGCCGCGGCCCCGCTGGCGGCCGCCGCAGGAGCCGCCGGCGGGGCCGCAGTCGCAGCCGCCGCCACCGGCAGCGACCTGGTGGCCATGGCCGTGGGCGTGCTGATGCACCGCTACTCGCTGCAGCGCGGCCCGGCTCTGGCGCGGCTGCAGACCCTGGCCGACGACGAGCAGCGCAGCCTGGGCGACCAGGCCGGGCGGCTGGTCGATGCGGTCGAGTTGCTGGCCCGCGGGCAGGGTTGAAGGCCCCCTGGGGGGCCGGAGCGCAGCGACGTGGGGGCCCTCAGCCGGCGCCGGGCCGCCCCAAGGCGGCTGAACGCCCCCCTGGGGGGCAGGAGCGCAGCGACGTGGGGGCAGCAAAGATCTCTCAGGACTTTCGCAGCCGGAAGCTGCGCGTGTCGGCCTGGTACAGGCGGCCCTTGATGTCGTTGGGCGCGGCACCGTTCAGCACCTCCAGCACGTCCTGGCGCACGCGGCTGTTGCTGGCGTAGTAGCCGTGGCCCTTCGGGTCTTGCCTGAAGTTCAGCACCGGCTCGCAGTCGATCACGCTCACCTTGTCGGGCAGCGCCCGGCCGTTGCGCGGGCCGGCTGCGCCCAGCCGGTCGGGGTTGCCCTTGGTCACGTCGCTGGTCACCAGCGCCAGGTCGACAGCGTTGTGGTAGGCGCTGACGCGTCGCGCCATGTCGGGCAATGCTTGCAGCTTGTAGGGCAGCTCGAAGGCGTCGTCGTCCTCGTCGGCGGCAAACATCAGGATCTGCTCCAGCAGCCGGCGCAGGCCGCTGCCGGTCGATCCCAGGATCGACTGCAGCGCCCAACGCAGCGCGAACCCGCCCATGCTGTGGGTCATCAGGTGGACATGCTGGCCGCAGAAATCTTCTGGCCGCGAGCCGTGCAGGAAGCTCGCCAGCTTCTGCAGCCCGCGGCCCAGCGCCACGCCCGAGGCGCGCGCGTCGTCGCGGTCGCTGGCGTAGGCCTTGAACGGCAGCAGCGAGCCGTCGGACGGCCAGGTGAACAGCAGCCAGGTCATCGGCCGGCCGGCGTAGAACTGCTTGAGCTGCGCGGTGCGGGCGATCGCGTCCTGGAAGCTGACGTTGAAACCGTGGATGAACACCATGCAGTCCTGCCGGCCGGCGACCATCTCGGCGCGCACCTGCTCGAACACCGCCTGGCTGCCCAGCACCTGCGTGCCCAGCTGATTGCGGTAAGCCTTGCCGAGACCGATGTCGAGCTTCTCGGGCGCCACGTCCAGGGTGTAGCGGTTGAGTTTTGCACCCGTGACCTCGGCGCTGCCGAAACGCAAGTCGGTCAGGCCGTTGGGGCTGAACTGGTTGCCGAATTGGGTCGGCTTGTCGACCGAGTCGGGATTGCGGTTGGTGGCGAAGTAAATGCGCATCGGGGCCTCCGGCGACGTGATGCGCCACCGTAGGCGGCCGCAGGTGCCGCGTCAAGACCGCAGACAGCGGCAACGCCGTGCCGGCGCCGCCGGCCGGCCAGCGCGCCACCTCAGCAAGCGCCGCCAAGCGGCGAGGGCGCGGCTTCAGCCCGGCAAGGTGAAGTGAAAGCGCGCGCCCTGGCCGACTTCGCTTTCGGCCCAGATCTCGCCGCCGTGACGCCGCACGATGCGCTGCACCGAAGCCAGTCCGACGCCCGTGCCGGCGAAGTCGCTGCTGCTGTGCAGGCGCTGGAACACGCCGAACAGACGGTCGGCAAAACGCATGTCGAAGCCCGCACCGTTGTCGCTGATGCGGAAGGCGGCATGGCCGGCGTTCTGGCAAGTGTCGAAGCAGATCAACGCCTGCGGCACCTTGGCGCTGTACTTCCAGGCATTGCCGAGCAGGTTTTCCAGCGCCATGCGCAGCAGCGTGGGGTCGCCCTGGGCCACCAGGTCGGGCGCGATGGTGACTGTCACCTCGCGCTCGGGCGCGCCGCGGCGCAGGTCGTCGATCACCCAGCCGGCGATCTGCGACAGGTTCACCGGCTGGCGCGCCAGCGGCTGGGTCGACAGCCGCGACAGCGACAGCAGCGCGTCGATCATCTGGTTCATGCGTGCGGCGGCGGCCATCACCCGGTCGAGATGGTCGCGGCCGACGCGGTCCAGCGAAGCGCCGTAGTCTTCCTTGAGGATGCGGCCGAAGCCTTCGACGACGCGGATCGGTGCCCGCAAATCGTGCGACACGGTGTAGCTGAAGGCCGCGTGCTCGGCCGCCAGCGCGCGGCTGGCGTGGTCGACATCGGCGTGCAACGGTGCCAGGGCCAGCAGCAACTGGCTGCCGGGCGGGCCGTCCAGGCGGTCCAGCCGAGCCCGCCAGCCACCGGCCTCGGCCACCTGGCCGGGCTGCAGGCGCACCACGGCCTCGCGCAGGTCCTCGGGCAGGCCGGACAACGCCTGCGGCCAGGGCTGGCTGCCGTCGGGCGGCGTTGCCAGGCCCAGCAAGGCGCAGGCCGGCGGGCTGGCCCGCTGCAGCCGCCAGCCGGAGCCATCGGCCGCCGTCACGGCCAGGCACAGGGCGGTGGGGCCCTGTTGCAGCAGGGTGTCCAGGCCTTGCTGCGCGGCGGCCTGGCTGTCGGCCTGCTCGGTCGGCCAGGCCAGGCCCAGGTAACCGACAAACCGACCCCGGCCGTCGAAGCGCGGCAGGCCGCGCAGGCGCCAGGGCCGCGCTGCGGCACCTGCGGCACCCCCGGCGCCCGCGGCGACCACCTGCTCGACCCGCAAGTCGCCGAGCGGTGCTTGCGCCTGCATCCGTGGCTGCAGGCTGTGTGCTGCATCGTCGAAACGCTGCCAGAGGCACTCGCCGCTGAAGGCGCCGGCGACCCAGGCCGATGACGGGGCGCCGTGGGGCGGCTGCAGCTTGACCAGGCGGTGCTCGGCATCGGTCTGCCAGCACCAGACATCGAGCAACTGTCCGAGCAACTGGTTTTGCCGCCGGGCCTCCCGAAGCGGGTCGAGTTGGCGCCGCCAGCCCCAGCAGGCACCGCTGGTCAACGCGCCGGCGACGGCCAGCAGCAGCGCGATCGCCCCCAGCCAGCCAGCCATGACCTGCTGGCTGGCCAGCAAGGCCGCGACGATGGCGGCGGCCAGCAGCGCGATGGGCAAGAGCGGCAGGCCGGTGGCGGCGGCGAGGAAGCCGGGCGGCGAGGCATCGGTTGCACGGTCGCGCGACATGCGCAGATTGTACGGATGCGCCTCAAGTCGTCGGCAGGCACGCTCAAGTTGCCCGCCGCGGCACCGATAGCCCGATCAGGCCGGTGCTGCAGCCTGGTCGACGAGGTGTCGTGCTCTCAGGATTTGCAGGGACATGACGGTCTTTCTTTGGCTGCGATCAGGGACACGTTGTCGAGATTTCTCGATTGACGCGGCCTGCCGTCCGCGACATGCTCGGTCTGCGACAGGCCCGATCAGGTCGTGGGCACGCCCGGCTCTCCACGATGGACACATGACATGAGCCCCTTGACCACGTCGATTCTCAGCGCCCCTCAGGTCACCCAGAGCGCCAAAGCCGCTGCCGGTTCGCCGTCCACCTCGCTGCTGGACGCTGCCGCCCTCGTCGCGCTGCACGAGCTCGACCCGACGGGCGCCAACCGGCTGGTGCCGCGTGTGATGACCACCTACCGCGCTTCCCTGGCCCGATTGCTGGGTCAAGTGACGCTGGCCCGCGGCTGTGGCGACGCCGCTGCGCTGCGTCTGGCCACGCACACCCTAAAATCATCTTCGGCAAGCGTGGGGGCGTTGGCCTTGTCGGTCTTGTGCGCCCAGGCCGAGCAGGCGGTTCGCGATGGCCGGCTGCAGGATCTGCCCCCGCTGCTCGACCAGCTCGAATCCGAGGCTGGCCGGGTGGACGCCGCTGCACTTCAACTGCTTTCAGACCTGGCCACAAACGCTCGATGATCCTGCCGCACGCCTTCGACGCTGATCAATCGCCTGAACGGCCCAAGGTCTTGCTGGTCGACGACGACGAGGTGACGCTGCTGCTCACCGCCCAAGCCCTGCGCGATCGCGGCTTCGAGATCACCGAGGCCAACTGCGGCGAGCGGGCCTTGGCGATGCTGGCCGACTGGACGCCCGACATCATCGTGCTCGACGCGATGATGCCCGGACTCGACGGTTTCGACACCTGCCACGAATTGCGCGCCGCGCCGGGCTTCGAGAACATGCCGGTGCTGATGCTCACCGGGCTGGACGACGAGGCGTCGATCACCCGGGCCTACCAGGTGGGCGCCACCGACTTTTTCGTCAAGAGCACCCAGTGGAGCCTGCTGTCGGGCCGCCTGCGCTACCTGCTGCGCTCGGCCCGTACCCGCCAGGAGTTGGAGCGCAGCAAGAGCAAGCTGGCCCGCGCACAGGACCTGGCCCGCATGGGCAGTTTCGACTGGCGCCAAGGTGGCGGCACGGCCCACACGCTGCTGGCCCCGGGCGGTGTCATGCAGCTGGCGCCCGAGGCGCTGCGGGTGTTCGGTTTCGGCCCGCAGGATCAGGTCTCGCTGCGCCGGCTGGTGCGCATGGTGCCGCTGCCCGAGCGGCGCAGCCTGACCCGGGTGCTGTTCGAGGTGCAATCGCAGAGCACGGTGCTGGCCGTGGACGTGCCGTTCAACCTGCCCGACGGTCGGCCACGCATCGTGCACATCGAGGCCGAGCCCGAGTTCAACGAGCACGGCCACAGCATCGGCTACACCGGCATCGTGCAGGACGTGACCGACCGCCGTATCGCCGAGGACCGCATCCGGCACCTGGCCAACTTCGATGCGCTGACCGGCTTGCCCAACCGCCGCCAGCTGATCTGGCGGGCCGAACGCGCGCTGGACCATGCCCGGCGGCTGGGTCACCTGGCGGCCTTGCTGCTGATCGATCTCGACCGCTTCAAGATCATCAACGACACGCTCGGCCATGCCGCGGGCGATGAATTGCTGGTCGAGGTGGCGCGCCGGCTGCGCAGCTGTGTTCGCCACTCCGATCAGGTGATGGACGCTGCGCTCGAATCAGCCGGTGTGCGCAGCCACCGCACGCTGGAGGCCGTGGGCCGGCTTGGCGGCGACGAGTTCGTCGCGCTGTTGCCCGAAGTGGCCGACGAGGCCGATGCCAAGCGGGTGTCGACCCGCATCCTCGAAGCGATGCGCGAGCCGATCCTGGTCGGCGGCCAGGAGTGTTTTGTGACCGCCAGCGTGGGCATCGCGATGTTTCCGCGCGATGGCGGGTCGGTGGTCGATCTGATGCGCAATTCCGACGTTGCGATGTACTCGGTGAAAGGCGCCGGCCGCAACGACAGCGTGGTCTACAGCCCGCGGCTGGCCGGCCGCGGTCGCGAGAAGCTTGAACTCGAATCGGCGCTGCACAAGGCGATCGAACGCAACGAATTGGTGTTGCATTACCAGCCCAAGATCGACGTGCGGTCGGCACGCATGGTGGGGGCCGAGGCCTTGATGCGCTGGCAGCGCGGCACCTCGCTGGTGCCGCCGGGCGATTTCATTCCGCTGGCCGAAGAGACCGGGCTGATCGTGCCGCTGAGCGAGTGGGCGCTGAAGGAAGCAGCTCGCCAGGCCAAGATCTGGCAGGTCAACTTCGGATTTGCCGATTCCATCGCGGTCAACCTGCCGATCCGCATGTTCGAGCGCAGCGACCTGGTCGAGCACATCCACCAGTGTGTCTCGATGTACGGCGTGCCGCACCGCGCAATCCAGCTGGAGATCACCGAGAGCGGCCTGATGAAGGATCTGCAGAAGGTGATCCCGTCACTGCACCGTTTGACCGAGATCGGCGTCGAGATCTCGATCGACGACTTCGGTACCGGTTATTCGTCGCTGGCCTACCTGACGACGATGCCGATCTCCGAGCTCAAGATCGACCGCAGTTTCGTTCGCGACCTGGGCATCACGCCGCAAAGCTCGGCCGTGGTCACCGCGATCATTGCGCTGGCCCGCTCGCTGGGCCTGCGGGTGATCGCCGAGGGCGTCGAGAACCTGCGCCAGATGGAAGTGCTGCACCGCCTGGGCTGCGGCGTGATGCAGGGCTTTCTGTTCAGCCGGGCGGTGCCGCCGGATGAGTTGGAGCGTTGGCTGCAGCAAACCGTGTTGCCGCGCAAGGCGCCGTGGATCGTGCAGGCCGGCGTCGACCGTCTCGAGCCGCCCCGCAACACCGGCGGCCGTCGAAGCTGACGCTTGGCCGGTCTCGACGCTGCCGTTGTCATGGGCCTGCACGCCCGTGCCGGCCTTGACGCCGTAGCCGCTGGAATCCCTGCTGGCGCCCCTGTCCCGCTGCCCTGGAGCTTGTCTTGATGGATGCTGAACGGCCCAGCCCGGCCACCCTGGCCAAAGGCGCCTTGCGCCGTCTGGCCCAGACTCGGCAGGAACCCACCCCCGCCAACTTTGCCCGCGCCTATGCCGACGAGGCCGGTGAACCGCTGCCCGCCGAGGCCATGCTGCCGCCGCGGGCGCGGGCCGCGGTCGATCGGCTGGTGATGCGTGCCAGTGACGACGCCACGCTGCGTGGCGAGCTCAGCGCTGCGTTGATGGAGGCCCGCTACGACGACCTGCAACGCGCCTTGGACCGCGCCGCCGACGGCGCCGCCGCGCAGGGTGCGGCCTGGGCCCAACTGATCGACCGGGTGGCCCGCGGCCTGGAGCGCGGCGCCCGCCACTGGACCGGTGCGCGCAAGAAAGACAGCCTGCAGCGGGTGCTCGACGGCAGCCGCAGCGATGCCCAGCGCCTGCAGCAGCGGCTGAAGCAGTTGATGAGCGCATGGGAGAACGACCAGCCCGACGAAGACGTGGACGCCGTGCAGTCGGCCGAGGCTGGTGCTGCCTCGACGATCCCGACGGTCCCGACGACCCCGACGACCCCGACGCCGGCCGCCTTCAGCGTCGTGGCGACCGCCGCCGCGCCGCAGCAGCCAACCGGCGCCGCGATGGCGGACAGTCTGCCGTCCAGCGCTGCCCTGCGGGTGGCTGCCGACCTGCACACCACGGTGCAGGCTGCCTTGCCGCCGGGCGAGCCGCGTGCCGCCGAGCTGGCCGATGAACTGGCGGCGCTGGCCGCGCGCATCGCCACCGAGGGCGCCACGCCGCCGCTGGCCGACGCGGTGGCCGACGTCTGTCACCGGGTGCAGCGCCTGTTGGGCCTGCGCCATGAGCTGGTCGATGAATTGCTGGCGCTGTGCCGCTCGCTGACCGAGGGCATGACCGACCTGGCCGAGGACGGCAGCTGGGTGCAGGGCACCAGCGACAGCCTGCGCCAGCGCCTGGGCGGCGTGGCCGGCGCCCGCGCCGTGCGGGCCGCCCGCGAGTGGCTGGACGGCACGCGCGAGACCCAGCGCACGCTGCAGTTGGAGCGGGCGCGGGCCCGCGACGCGCTGCGCCAGATGGTGGGCCAATTGCTGGCCGAGTTGGGCACGCTGGGCGACGCGACCGGCCGCTTCAACGACAAGGTGACTGCCTACGGCCAGGCGATCGAGGCCGCCGATTCGATCGAGAGCCTGGCCGAGGCGATGCGCGAGATGCTCGACGAAAGCCGCACCGTGCACGACCTGGTGGCCAGCGCCCGCGACCGGCTGGCAGCCGGGCACGACCGGGCGCTGGCGCTGGAATCGCGGGTGCTGGGCCTGGAGGCCGAGCTGCGTCGCTTGTCCGACGAGGTCTCGACCGACGTGCTGACCCAGGTGGCCAACCGCCGCGGCCTGGCCCAGGCCTTCGAGCAGGAAAGCGCCAGGGTGGTGCGCGAACAGTCGCACGACGGCGCCACCGCCGCGCCGCTGGCGGTGGGCTTGATCGACATCGACAACTTCAAGCAGCTCAACGACAGCCTGGGGCATGCCGCCGGCGACGTGGCGCTGCAGCGGCTGGCCGCCCGCGTCAAGGAATGGCTGCGGCCGGTCGACCACATCGCCCGCTTCGGCGGTGAGGAGTTCGTGCTGCTGCTGCCCGGCACTCCGGTGGCCGAAGCCCAGCAGGTGATGACGCGGCTGCAGCGCCGGCTGAGCGCCAGCCTGTTCATGCACGACGGCCAGGAGGTGTTCGTCACCTTCTCCGCCGGTGTCACCGCCTGGCGGCCCGGCGAGACGGTGGACACCGCGCTGGCCCGAGCCGACGAAGGCCTCTACGAGGCCAAGCGCACCGGCAAGAACCGCACCTGCGTGGCTTGAGCCGGCGGCGCTGCGGGCGGCGCTGGACGAGCGGGCGATCAGGCCGCAGCCGGCGCGGCCGCAGAGGCCGCAGAGGCCGCAGAGGCTGGCTCGACAGCCCAGGGCAGCATCAGCGTCAGCAGCAGCAGGCGTTCGAATTCGGACGCAAAGCGGTCGATGATGCGTTGCGGCTCGGCGCAGCGCCAGTGGTCGGTGATCAGGCCGAACTGCACGCCGCCGGCATACGAGACGATGCTGACGCCCATGCCGACGTCGCCCGACGACGGCACCCAGAAGATGCTCTGGCGCAAGGTGCTGCCGCAGAGCACGACCGGCTCGGTCGGCCCGGGCACGTTCGTCATCACCGCGGTGGTCTTCTTCAGGAAGACGTCGGACAGCGCAGCCTGCAGCGGCTTGGTCAGCACGCCCGACACCGCGAGGAGCGCGTACGCGAGCAGCGGCTGGTAGCTGCCCTTCATCGCACGCATGCGCGCGCGCACCGCGTAGACGCGCTCGACCGCGTTGTCGATGCCGATCGGCAAGACGACCGGTGCCAGGCCAAACCGGTTGCCGAGTTGC
>JBBQVF010000040.1:0-33672 GCA_038211805.1 Burkholderiales bacterium
ACCACGGTGGATCTGTCGGCGTCGCTGGCCCAGGTGCAAAAGGTGCTGGACCAGGTGGTGCGGGCGGTCGAGTTCTTGTTCGGCTTCACCCTGGCCGCCGGGCTGGTGGTGTTGTTTGCCGCCGTCAGCGCCACCCGCGAGAGCCGGGCGCGTGAATACGCCGTGATGCGGGCGGTGGGCGCGGGCAGCCGGCTGCTGCGACAGGTGCAGCGGGCCGAGCTGCTGGGCGTGGGCGCGCTGGCCGGGCTGCTGGCGGCGGTGGCGGCCGTGCTGATCGGCGGGCTGCTGGCGCGCCAGGTGTTCGACTTTGCCTGGGCGCCGTCGCCTTGGGTGCCGCTGATAGGCACCGTCTTGGGGGCGCTGCTGGCCTGGGCGGCGGGCTGGTGGGGCCTGCGCGAGGTGCTGCGCCGGCCGGTGATGGACACGCTGCGCCGCGCGGCTGACTAGTAGGCCAACCCACGGCGGCACGAACGCGGGGCCGGCTGGGCGGGGCTGGCCAGGCACTGCAGGCTGGACGTCAGAAGGTTTCCCAGTCGGCGCTGTCGTGGCTGGCGGTGGCCAGTGCCGGCGCGGGAGAGGGGGAGGTCGCGGGTACCGGGGACTTGCTGGCGGCCGGGCGCGGCGGGTTGGCCGTCGGGCGAGGCGCCGGCGCCGCAGCCCGCGGGGCAGCAGCCGTCGGCTTGTAGGTCGACTTGTAGGCTGACGCCGGTGCAACGTTTCTGCCCGGGGCGACGGCAGCCGCAGCGGGCACCGCGGCCGCGCCGGTCGTGTGGCCAGCCGACAGCCGGAACACGCCCATCGACTGGCTCAGGCGCTTGGCCTGGTCGTTCAGGCTCTCGGCGGCAGCGGCCGATTGTTCGACCAGCGCGGCGTTCTGCTGGGTCATCTGGTCCAGGCTGCTGATGGCGCTGTTGACCGAGCCGATGCCGCTGCTCTGCTCGACGGCGGCGGCGCTGATCTCGCTGATGACGTCGGTCACGCGCTGCACGCTGGCGACGATCTCGCCCATCGTGCTGCCGGCGTCCTGCACCAGGCGGGCGCCGGTCTCCACTTTCTCCACGCTGGTGCCGATCAGGGTCTTGATCTCACGGGCGGCCTCGGCCGAGCGCTGGGCCAGTGAGCGCACCTCGCTGGCGACGACCGCGAAGCCGCGGCCCTGCTCGCCGGCGCGGGCGGCTTCGACCGCCGCATTCAACGCCAGGATGTTGGTCTGGAAGGCGATGCCGTCGATCGTGCCGATGATGTCGGCGATGCGCTTGGACGAGTGGTTGATCTCGTCCATGGTCTGCACGACCTGGCTGACGACCTGGCCACCGCGCTGGGCGACGGCCGAGGCCGAGGCGGCCAGCTGGTTGGCCTGCGCCGCGGCATCGGCGCTCTGGCGCACGTTGCCGGTCAGTTGCTCCAGCGAGCCGGCGGTCTGCTGCAGGTTGGCTGCGGCCTGCTCGGTGCGCTGGCTCAGGTCGGTGTTGCCCGAGGCCACTTCGGCGCTGGCCACCTGGATCGACTCGGCCGACTCACGCACCTGGCCGACGATGCCGCGCAGCGCGTCGCGCATCGCCGCCAGAGATTGCTGCACCGCGCCGATCTCGTCGTTGCGCCGGGTATCGATCTCGACGTCGAGATCACCGTCGCCGATGCGCCGGGCGATGGTGGTCAGCTTGTCCATCGGCCGGCAGATCGAGCGCACCAGGTAGACCGTGCCGATGCCCAGGCTGACGGCCATCGCGAACATGACGCCGACCACCGTCCACACCGTTCGCATGCGCTCGGCGCCAGTGGCCGCCCGCACTGCGGCACCGCGGGCCTGCTGCAGCACCACGTAGGCCTGCTGGCTGGCCGCGTAGGCGGTGATGGCGGGCTGCACCTTGTCGGCCAGCATGGCCTTGGCGGCGGCGGCGTCACCACCGGCCTTGGCCTTGCGGGCGTCGTCGCGGGCGCTGATGTAGACCTGGCGGGCGCTGGCGATGGCCGTCAGCGCGCTGCGCTCCGCGTCGTCGACGGCAGCGGCCTCGATGCGCTTCTGGATCTCGCCGATGCGTGCGCTGGTGGCCTCGATCTCGGGCTTCATCGCCGCTTCGACCGCCGCGTCGCTGCTGATCACGCTGGTCACCACCCGCACCACGTTGGCGTTGGTCAGCCCTTGCCAGGTGGTGGCGTCCTGCAGCTTGGCCTCCTGGTCACGCAGTTGGGCATCGCTCAGCGCGATCTGGCTGCCGGTGCGCAGCCCGATGGTGCCCGACATCAGCAGCACGATGCCACCGAGCACGAACGCGGGCAGCCAAAGCCGAGTGGAGATTTTCATGGTCATGGTGGGGAGTCCGGATCGGGCGTTTCAGCCGGTGGCAGGGGGGCAAAGGCAGACCGTCAATCCCGGCGGCGGTGCGGCCGGGCGCGGGCGTCGCCGTCGTTCAGCCCAGGTCGTCCATCAGGCCCATGTCGTTGCTGCTCATCAGGGCCTCGATGTCCATCAGGATCAGCATGCGGTCGGCCACGCTGCCGATGCCGGTGATGTAGCTGGCGTCGATGGTGGCGTTGAGTTGCGGCGCCGGGCGGATGGCCTCGCCGGCCAGCTCCAGCACGTCGGACACCGAGTCGACCACCGCGCCCACCACCCGGCCGCGCACGTTGAGCACGATGACCACGGTGAAGTGGTTGTACTCGGCGCTGTCGCAGCCCAGCTTCAGGCGCAGGTCGACGATGGGCACGATCACGCCGCGCAGGTTGACCACGCCCTTCAGGAACGCCGGGGCATTGGCGATGCGGGTGGGCGCCTCGTACGAGCGGATCTCCTGCACCCGCAGGATGTCGATGCCGTACTCCTCCGCACCGAGGCGGAAGGTGAGGTATTCGCCATGCGCGGCGGTGTGTCCGGTGGCACGACCGCCGGCTGCGGCGATCGCGCGGTTGGTCTCGTGGCGTGCCACCTGGGCGGCGTCGGTGATCATGTCCATGGTGGTGCGGGCTCCGGTCGAACGGGGGGGTGAGAGGGCGACGGCGGATGCCGTCAAGGGGGATATCGGCTGGGCTGGCAGGCGATGTAGGGCGGCGCGGGGCAGGCGTTTGTCGGCGCGGGTGGGCTGGATCGCCGCTGTCAGGAGGTCTCGATCAGGAGGTCTCGATCAGACGGTCTCGATCAGACCGTCTCGATCCGGAAGCGCGCGACGATGTCGGTCAGCGCCCGCGCCTGGTCGCTCAGGTGCTCGGCCGCGGCCGCGCTCTGCTCCACCAGCGCGGCGTTCTGCTGGGTCATGTGGTCGAGGCTGGCGACCGCGCCGTTGACCTCGCCGATGCCGCCACTCTGGGCGCTGGCGGCCTGGGTGATCTCGCCGATGATGCTGGCCACGCGCTGCACGCTGGCAACGATCTCGTCCATCGTGGTGCCGGCGTCGCGCACCTGGCGCGTGCCGATCTCGACCTTGTCCACGCTGCTGCCGATCAGGGTCTTGATCTCGCGGGCGGCCTCGGCGCTGCGCTGGGCCAGGCTGCGCACCTCGCTGGCGACGACCGCAAAGCCGCGGCCTTGTTCACCGGCGCGGGCGGCCTCGACCGCGGCGTTCAGCGCCAGGATGTTGGTCTGGAAGGCGATGCCGTCGATCGTTCCGATGATGTCGGCGATGCGTTTGGACGAGGTGTTGATCTCGTCCATGGTGTGCACCACCTGGCCCACCGCGGCGCCACCGCGCACGGCCACCGCGGCGGCCGAGGCCGCCATCGCGCTGGCCTGGGTGGCCGAGGCGCTGCTGTGCCGCACGTTGCCGGTCAGCTGCTCCAGCGACGCGGCGGCCTGCTGCAGGTTGCTGGCGGTCTGCTCGGTGCGTTGCGACAGGTCGAGGTTGCCGGTGGCGATCTCGCTGCCGGCGCCGGCGATGCGCTGGGCGGCGTCCTGCACGGTCTGGATCGAATCGCGCAGCTGCGCCACCATGCGGCCCAGCGCGCGCTGCAGGTCGCCGATCTCGTCGTCGCGCTGGCTCAGGGCGGGCGTGGCCAGGTTGCCCAGGGCCACTGCTTCGGCCACGTCGGCGGCGCGGCGCAGCGCCAGGGTCACCTTGCGCAGCATCACGGCGCACAACAGCAGCGTGACCACGGTGGCCAGCACGCTGGCCGCTGCCAGCAGCAGGGCGCGCTGCTGGCTGGCGGCCGCGGCGTCGGCACTGGTGCGGGCCGCGGCGGTCTCTATGCCGCCGATGATCTCGGTCATGGCCTGTGCCACCGCCTTGAAGGTGGCGTCGGCACCCTGCATCGCGGCGATGCCGGTGTTGGGGTCGACTGAGGCCATGTCGACCGCGTTGTCGGCCTGCTTGACGTACTTGCCCAGGTCGACGGTGATGCGCGCCACCTGCGTGCGCAGCGTCTCGGCCTGCGCCGGCGAGCCGGCCACCGCCGCCACCACGCGGCCCACGCCCTCGACCTGGCTGCGCAGTTCGGCGCGGTAGGCCTTGACCGCCGCCTCATCCAGCGAGCCGATCAGCGCCACCGTGCGGTAGGCGCCGGCGTGCACCCGACCCAGCTGCTCCTGCACCTGGGTGATGGTGCGCAGGTTCGACAGGTCGGCGCCGAAGGCTTCGGTGGCCGCCGTCGCCTGGTGGCTCATCAACACGGCGTTCAAGCCGCCCCCGGCCAGCGCGATGGCGCCGGTCAGCAAGGGGGCCAGCAGCAGTTTGGTTCCGAGTTTCAAGGGGCGGTCTCCGTCGAGGGGCTTGTCGGGCCGGGATTGACAAGGCTTACTTGTAGATGCCGCCGCAGACCACGGCGTCGTCCAGCTTTTCGCAGTACATGCTCTTGGGCTCGATCTTCTTGCTCACCGGGTTGGTGAACTTGTAGTCCTGCCAGAACGTGCCCTTGCTCTGGGCCAGGTCGACCCGTTCCTTGACGAAGGCCTTGCCATCGACGTCCTTCAACTCGATCAGGTTCTTGCCGATCATCTTCTCGTTGGCGCCATGGGCGCGCACCGTGCCGTCCAGGCCGTAGACCACCAGGTACAGGTCGCGGTCGATGAACTGGCCGGCCTTGTTGCTGACCTCGGCATAGCCCTTGTCGCGGCCATTGGCCTTGATGAAGGCGATGCCCTTCTTGACCGTGGCCAGCGCGTCGTCCTTGGTGGCGTTGCCTTCCTTGGCGTGGCCGAGGAGCGGGACGGTCAACAGGCAGGCTGACAGGGCGGCGGTGATCAGCAGGCGGGTTTTCATGGGCGATGCTCCGGGGGGTTGAACGGGGGGTTGAGGGTCAGCCGGGTGCGCCCGGCGCGGGGGAAACTAGGGTGCGCCACGCATCGACCGTTGCGGACGGCCGGGCAGCGCCACCTCAGGTGGCCAGGGCGGTCGTCTGGAACCGGGCCACCACGGTGTTCAGTCGGCCGGCCTGGTCTTTCAGGCTTTCGGCGGCAGCGGCGCTTTCTTCCACCAGCGCGGCGTTCTGTTGTGTCATCTGGTCCAGCGTGCTCACCGCGCCATTGACCTGGCCGATGCCCTGGCTCTGCTCCTGGGTGGCGCTGGTGATCTCGCGGATGATGTCGGCCACCCGCTGCACGCTGGCCACGATGTCGCCCATGGTGCTGCCGGCGTCCTTGACCAGCCGGGTGCCGGCGTCGACCTTGTCGACCGAGGCGCCGATCAGCGTCTTGATCTCGCGGGCGGCCTGCGCCGAGCGCTGGGCCAGGCTGCGCACCTCGGTGGCCACCACCGCGAAGCCGCGGCCTTGTTCGCCGGCGCGGGCAGCTTCGACCGCCGCGTTCAGCGCCAGGATGTTGGTCTGGAAGGCGATGCCGTCGATCGTGCCGATGATGTCGGCGATGCGGCGCGAGGCGACGTTGATCTCGTCCATCGTGGTCACCACCTGGGCCACCACGCTGCCGCCGCGCTCGGCCACCTGGCTGGCCGAGCCGGCCAGTTCGCTGGCATGGCGGGCCGATTCGGCGCTTTGCTGCACGCTCTGCGTCAGCTGCTGCATCGAGCCCGCGGTCTGCTGCAGGCTGCCGGCGGCCTGCTCGGTGCGGTGGCTCAGGTCGGTGTTGCCCGAGGCCACCTCGTTGGAGGCGGTGTGGATGTTCTCCGACGCCAGCCGCACCTCGCCCACCAAGCCGCCCAGCGCGGCCTGCATGTGGGCCAGCGCTCGCAGCAGATCGGACGCTTCGTCCCGGCCCTCGGCCTGCACGCTGCGGGTGAGGTCGCCGCCGGCGATGGCCATCGCCAGGTCGCGGGCCTGCTGCATCGGCGCGAGGATCGAATGCGAGTTCAGCAGCGTCAGCGGCACGATGACCACGACCACCAGCCCCAGCACGCCGATGAACAGCCACATCGTGCGCTGCATCGAGGCGTCGAACGCGGCCCGGCTGGCCAGCGCCTCGGCGTCCACGATCTTCTCGATCGCATCGATGTTCCGCTCGACCGTATGGATGTGCTGCTTGGCGCGGGCCAGCATCTTGTCGGCGGCGATGGCGGTGTCGTAGGCGCCGTTCTGGATCTGGTCGAGCACGCGGGTCGAGCCCGCAACGTAGGCGTCGAGCTCCTTCAGCGCGCTGCGGGCGATCGGGTTGTCCTCGTCCTCTTCGCCTGCCAGCAGGCCGTTGAAGGCGGCTTTGACCTGGGCGATGTGTTGCAGCCAGGCCTCGCGCGCCTTCAGCACGGCCACGCCGTCCTCGTACTGGATGACCATGTCCTTCTCGTGCCGCCGCACCTCGCCCAGCCCATGGCGCACGCTGCCCACTTCACGCAGTTCCTTCAGCGAGTGGTGCATGAAGTCGTTGTTCAGTTCGGCCAGGTGCCGCCCGCCCACCAGGCCGGTCAGGCCGACCAGCGCGAACAAGGCCAGCACCGCGGCGATCGCACCCTGCATGCGCAAGCGGATCGGGAAACGGCGCATCCAGGAAACTGAGGGCGACATGAGGTGGGCTCCGTGCGGTGAGGGGGCTGGCGAGTGCGGTGCGCGAACGACGTCGTCGCTCAGTGCGCGGAGCCAGCCAGATGGAAGCGGCTGACCACGCCGGCCAGGCGCATGGCCTGGTCCTTCAGACTCTCGGCGGCGGCGGCGCTCTCTTCGACCAGCGCGGCGTTCTGCTGCGTCATCTGGTCCAGGCTGGTCACCGCACTGTTGACCTGGCCGATGCCACCGCTTTGCTCGGCGGCGGCGGCGGTGATCTCGCCGATCACGTCGGTGACGCGCTGCACGCTTGCCACGATCTCGTCCATCGTGCTGCCGGCGTCCTGCACCAGGCGGGCACCGGTTTCCACCTTCTCCACGCTGGTGCCGATCAGCACCTTGATCTCGCGCGCGGCCTCGGCGCTGCGCTGGGCCAGGCTGCGCACCTCGCTCGCCACCACCGCGAAGCCGCGGCCCTGCTCGCCAGCGCGGGCCGCTTCCACCGCCGCGTTCAGCGCCAGGATGTTGGTCTGAAAGGCGATGCCGTCGATCGTGCCGATGATGTCGGCGATGCGCTTGGATGACTGGTTGATCTCGTCCATCGTGCTGACCACCTGGCCCACCACGGCACCACCGCGCTGGGCCACGGCCGAGGCGCTGGCGGCCAGCTGGTTGGCCTGGGCCGCGGCATCGGCGCTTTGGCGCACGCTGCCGGTGAGTTGCTGGACCGAGCCGGCGGTTTGCTGCAGGTGGCTGGCCGCCTGCTCGGTGCGCTGGCTCAGGTCGAGGTTGCCGCTCGCCACCTCGGCGCTGGCCACCTGGATCGACTCGGCCGACTGCCGCACCTGGCCCACGATGCCATGCAGTGAGTCCTGCATCACGCCCAGCGCCTTCAGCAGGCCGGCGGCCTCGTCGGCGCCCTGGCTGTTGACGGCTTGCGACAGGTCACCGGTGGCGATGCGCTCGGCCAGGCGGCGAGCCTGGTCGATCGGTCCGCAAATCGAGACCATGTTGGCCAGTGTCAGCGGCACCACCAGCAGCACTGCCGTGGCCAGGGCGGCGACGAAAGCAGCCCAGGCGAGGTGACTGGCCTGCTGTTGTTCGGCCAGCGAGGATCGGGTCTGTGCCGCCAGCACCGCCGCGAGAGCGTCGATTTGCAGCTCGGCGGCATGCGCCAGCTTCTTCGCCGGCTCGATGGCCTTGTTGGCCACCGGCGCGTCGTTGAAGCCACCGATTTCGATCACCTTGAAAATCGGCAGCGCCAGGGCGGCGTAGCCACCCAGCCCGACGTCGATCTGCTTGGCCTGGTCGGCTTCCGCGGGCACGCCGGACGTCGCGAGCTGGCGGGCCCGGGCCCGCACCGTATCGACCGCGCCCTGCCACTTGGGCCGGTAGGCCGCCTGCTGGGTTGCGCTGTCGTAGTTGATCAGCAGGTCTTTTTCGTAACGGCGCACATCGCCCATCGCGGTGCGCAATTCGGCCAGCGCCACGGTGTTGGCATGGGTGCTGGTGATGAACCGTTCATTGCTGGCGCTGACCCGGCTCAGCCCCCACAAACCGGCGCTGCCCACCACGGCCAGCAGCGAAAGCACCATGACGATGGCACCCAGCATCCGCGCGCGGATGGTGAAATTTCGAAGGATCGATGTCATGCGGTTTTTCCGTAGTTCGGTGGGGCCGGCGGCCCTCCGGCGCTGCCGCCCGGCCAGGGCGGCATTGCAAACCGAAGGCTCGCGCTGTGCGGGGTCCGGGCATCAATGCCGGCTGCGGCGCACCAGCGTGCCGATGTCCAGGATCAGCGCCACCCGGCCGTCGCCCATGATCGTGGCGCCCGACACATCGGGCACCTTGCGGTAGTTGGCCTCCAGGTTTTTCACCACCACCTGCTGCTGGCCCAGCAACTCGTCGACCAGCAGCGCCACGCGCTGGCCATCGGCCTCCACCACCACCATGATGTTGCTGACATGCTCGAAGTCGAAGCGGGGCACCTCGAAGACCTTTTCCAGGTCGATCACCGGCATGTACTCCTTGCGCACCTCGACCACGCGGCCGGTGCCGCCGATGGTCTTGATCATGCCGGGCTTGACCTGGAACGACTCCACCACCGAGCCCAGCGGCAGGATGTAGCACTCGTCGCCCACGCCCACGCTCATGCCGTCCATGATCGCCAGGGTCAGCGGCAACCGCACCTTCACGCTCATGCCATAACCCTCGGCCGAGTCGATGTCGACCGAGCCGCCCAGCGCGGTGATGTTCTTCATCACCACGTCCATGCCCACGCCGCGGCCCGAGACGTCGGTGACGACCTCGGCGGTGGAGAAGCCCGGTGCGAAGATCAGCCGCCAGACCTCGTTGTCGGTCATCGAGTCGGGCGCGTCGATGCCCTTCTCGCGGGCCTTCTCGATCAGCTTCTTGCGGTTCAGGCCCTTGCCGTCGTCGCGCACCTCGATGACGATGCTGCCGCCCTGGTGGCTGGCCACCAGCGTCAGCGTGCCGTGCTCGGGCTTGCCCTTGGCGGCGCGTTCGGCCGGCAGCTCGATGCCGTGGTCGCAGCTGTTGCGCACCAGGTGGGTCAGCGGATCGGTGATTTTCTCGACCATGCCCTTGTCGAGCTCGGTCGATTCGCCCAGTGTCACCAGCTCGACCTTCTTGCCCAGCTTGGCGGCCAGGTCGCGCAGCATGCGCGGGAAGCGGTTGAAGACCATCGACATCGGGATCATGCGGATCGACATCACCGCTTCCTGCAGGTCGCGGGTGTTGCGTTCCAGGTCGGCCAGGCCGGCGGTCATCTGCTGCGACAGCCCGCCGTCCAGCGCCTTGCTGTTCTGCGCCAGCATGGCCTGGGTGATGACGAGCTCACCGACCAGGTTGATCAGCTGGTCGACTTTTTCGACCGACACCCGCAGCGTGGCCGATTCGAGCGCGGCGGCCGCCTTGCCTTCGGGACGGGCCGGGGCCGGCTTGGCCGCGACCGGCTTGGCGGCGTCGACAGCGGGCGCTGCGGCGGCCGGCTCACCTTCGCCAACGCCGGTGCCGGTGCCGGTGCCGGGCGCCCCCGGGGCCTCGTCGAAGAAGCCGTAGCCCTGCTCCGACACCGCGGCGGCCGCCGGCGCGCCGGGGGCGCCGTCGTAGAAGCCGTAGCCCGGCCCGATCGCCTTCAGGGTGACCGCTTCGCGCGGCACGTGGAAGGTGAACAGGTCGAGCAGGTCGTTGTCGCTGCTGGTGGTGGTGATCTTGAAGCGGCGCATGCCGTCGGCGCCACGCCCGGCATCCAGCGGCTCGATCTTGCCCAGACCTTCGATTTCGTCGAACAGCTCGACCAGGCTGTCGGCCAGCGTGGTGTCGGCCAGTGCGCCCACGGTGAGTTCGAGCACGCGGGTAGCCGCGGCCAGCGCCGGTGCGGCGGCGGTCGCGTTGAACGCCACGGCGGCCAGCGGGCCACCTGCGGTGTCGACCCTGCCGCCGGCGCACAAGGTCTTGATCGTCAGCTTCAGGTCGGTGGTGTCGGGCGCGTCGGCGCCGGTGCCCTGGTGGCGCGACAGCAGCGCTTTCAGCGCATCGCCGGCGGCCAGCAGCACGTCGACCATCTGGGTGGTGGGCGCCAGCTCGTGGCGGCGCAGCTTGTCGAGCAAGGCCTCCATCTGGTGCGTCAATTCGGCCACGTCGGTGAAGCCGAAGGTGGCGGCGCCGCCCTTGACCGAGTGCGCGCAGCGGAAGATCGCGTTCAGCTCTTCGTCGTCGGCAGCCTCGATGTCGAGTTCGAGCAGCATCTGCTCCATCGCCTGCAGGTTCTCGCCGGCTTCCTCGAAGAAGACCTGGAAGAACTGGCTCAGGTCGATGCCGGCGGCGCTGTTGGCGCCTTCGTTGCTCATCTCGGCCATGGGGAAATGTCTCCGGAGAATGGGGAATCAGGGGGTCGGGCGGCGCCTGGCATCAAGTGCCAGGTCAGCGGATCACCTTGCCGATGACCTCGATCAGCTTGGCCGGGTCGAAGGGCTTGACCAGCCAGCCGGTGGCGCCGGCGGCGCGGCCGGCCATCTTCATCTGGTCGCTCGACTCGGTGGTCAGGATCAGGATCGGCGTGGCCTTGAACTTCGGGTTCTCGCGCAGCTTCCTGGTCAGCGAGATGCCGTCCATGCGCGGCATGTTCTGGTCGGTCAGCACCAGGCTGAAGTCGCGCTGGCCGGCCTTTTCCCAGGCGTCCTGGCCATCGACGGCCTCGACGACATTGAAACCGGCGTTCTTCAAGGTGAAGGAAACCATCTGGCGCATCGAGGCTGAGTCGTCGACGGCAAGGATTGAGTGCATCGTTATCTCCGGGAAACAGTTGGTTTTCGGTCAAAAACCAGAAAACTAAAACAGCTCTACCGAGCCGGCGTCCATTTCGTCCTGCGTCACCGGGTTCGGTCGCAGCTCGACGTCGTCGTGGACCGCCGCGCCGTCCTCGTCGTCGTCGCCCATCACGTCGCGCGCCAGCCGGTCGGCGCAGTTGCGCAGGCGGCGGTGGGTGTGGGCGATCAGCTGGGTCGCCATGTCCTGGAACTGCAGCGCAGTCACCGCGCCGGCCAGGTGACCCATCGTCGCGTGCAGGTCGGACTCGGGCAGCTCGGGGTGTTGCGCGGCCAGCCGCGACAGGTGCCGCATGTGGTCGGACGCGCCATAGAAGTGGCCCATCAAGGTCTCGGTGGCGTCCTCCAGCAGGCGCTGCAGGCGGTCGAGGTCGTTGCTGGCCACCATCAGGCTGTCCTGCAGGTCGGCCGCGGCCAGCAGCGGCAGCTGGGTCATCGGCTCGCCCGGGTTCGGTTCTTCATTGAGCATCGTCACTCCGCAGTTCGGCGTGGAAGCCCGGCCGAAGGCTCGGCACAGGCATGCGGATTTTTTCGGCGGTCGGTCGGCGAAGTTGAGCGGAACATGGCGCCGCGCTTGCCAACTTCTGCCACGCCCATGTCGGCCGGGTCGGCCGGGTCGTTCGGGGCCGCCCGGGGCAGGCTGCAGCGCCCGCCCGGGCGGGCCGGGTGCAGCGCTTTGCCATACTCGGGAGATGACCACCGCTCCCGCCGCGCAAGCGCTTGCCACCGCCGCCGACCGCACGACCGACCGCCCGGCCGACCGCACGACCGACCGGCGCCTGCGTGTGCTGCACCTGGAAGACAGCGCGCTCGACCACGCCCTGGCGATGGCCCATCTGCAGCGTGCCGGCCTGGCCGTCGACGTGCTGCGCGTGGACACCGAACCGGCTTTTCGCGATGCGCTGGCGGGGCCCGACTGGGACATCGTGCTGTCGGACTTCAACCTGCCGGGCTTCGACGGCCTGCGTGCGCAGCAGATCCTGCAGGACAGCGGCCGGTCGCTGCCCTTCATCCTGGTCTCGGGCGAGATCGGCGAGGACACCGCGGTGGCCGCGATGCGCAACGGCGCCAGCGACTACCTGCTGAAGAACAACCTGGCCCGGCTGGCGCCGGCGCTGGAGCATGCGATCGAGGCCCACCGCGACCGCCTGGCCCGCACCCAGGCCGACCGCGAGCTGGCCGCCAGCCGGCAGCGCCTGTCGGAGCTGGCGCAGCACCTGCAGACCAGCGTGGAGATGGAGCGCGCGGCGATCGCCCGCGAGATTCACGACGATGTCGGCGGCAGCCTCACCGCGATCAAGTTCGACCTGGCCTGGATCGGCCGCCATGTCGACGACCCCGAAGTGCAGCAACGGGTGCTCAGCGCGCTGGAGACGGTGGCCCATGCGGTCGAGGCCAGCCAGCGCATCATGCACAACCTGCGCCCGGCGATCCTGGAGCAGGGCCTGGTGGCGGCACTGGGCTGGATGGCGGCGCAGTTCGAGAAGCGCAACGGCCTGGCCTGCGCCTTCCGCACCAGCCATGAGAGCATGCAGCTGCCCGCCGGCGTGCCGCTGGTGGCCTACCGGTTCGCCCAGGAGGCGCTCACCAATGTCAGCAAGCATGCCAAGGCCGGCAAGGTGACGATCGACCTGTCGATGAGCCGCGGTGTGCTGTCGCTCGAAGTCAGCGACAACGGCCGCGGCCTGGACCGCGCCGACCTGGCCAAGGCCCGCAGTTTCGGCCTGCGCGGCCTGCACGAACGTGCCCGTACCGTGGGCGGCTGGGTCGACGTGTCGAGCAGCGCCAGCGGCACGGTGCTGATGCTGTCGGTGCCGATGCGCAACGCCGGTGCCACCGGCCTGGCCGCTGGCGAGGTCGAATTCGACCAGGACGACGACCACGATCCGACCGGCTGGGGAACACCATGATCCAAGTCATCCTCTGCGACGACCACGCGCTGATCCGCCGCGGCATCCGCGACACGCTGGCCGATGCGGCCGACATCCAGGTGGTGGGCGAGGCCGGTGACTACGGCGAGTTGCGCGCGCTGTTGCGCGGCCTGGCCAGCGCCGGCGAGGGTGGCCACGGCACCCGCTGCGACGTGCTGGTGCTCGACATCAACCTGCCCGGGCGCAGCGGGCTGGACGTGCTGCACGTGCTCAAGGACGAGGGCTCGCCGGTCAAGGTGCTGGTGGTCAGCATGTACCCCGAGGACCAGTACGCGATCCGCGCGCTGCGCGCCGGCGCCTACGGCTATGTCAACAAGGGTGGCGACCCGCAGCAGATCGTGCAGGCGGTGCGCACGGTGGCCCAGGGCCGCAAGTACGTGACGCCCGAGATCGCGCAGATGCTGGTCGAGAGCCTGACCACCCCGGTGACCGAGAACGCCCATGACAAGCTGAGCGACCGCGAGCTGCAGACCCTGGTGATGATCGCCTCGGGCAAGCGCCTGGCCGACATCGCCGAGCAGCTGACGCTGAGCCCCAAGACGGTGAGCGTCTACCGCGCCCGCGTGCTGGAGAAGCTGGGGCTGCAGAACAATTCGGAGCTCACCGTCTACGCCATCCGCAACGGGCTGGTCGGTAGCTGAGCCACCGCGCCGGCGCGGTGGCGCCGCCGGTCGCCCTCACTGCAGCATCTCGCCCGCCGATGACGCGACCATCGCGAAGTCGGGCAGGCGGGCGCCCAGCGCGTCCAGGTCGAGGTCGAGCGCCAGCACCAGCGCCGGTTGAACCTCTTGCAGCGCCTGCAGCGGCTCCAGGCCGTCGTCGGCCGCATCGGCCATCACGCTGGCCGCGCGCAGCACAGCGCCTTCGGTCGAGAAGGGCTGCGCCGCCAGCGGATCACCGGCGGTGTAGAGCATGTCGATGATGGTGGTGGGAAAGCGCCAGCGCACCGCCAGCTCGGCGCTCAGGTCGGCATGGGTGCAGCCGAAGTGCAGGCGCTGCAGCTCGAAGATGCTGTCGGGCGCGCCTGCCAGCGATTCGACCAGCGACGCGGTGCCGGGCTCGGCCATCAACATCAGCAGCTCGCCGCTGCGTAGCACCAGACCGGCCACTTCAGCGCTGTCGGTGTCCAGCCCCAGCGTCGACGCCAGCCAGCGCGCATAGGCCGCGGTGGCCAGGTTCTGGCGCCAGAAGCGCAGCCGGTCGAAGCCTGGCAGCACCGGAAAGGCCCGCGCCAGGCAGGCGCCCATGGCCAGCGAGCGCAGCGGCCCCAGGCCGATCAGCGCGGCGGCGTCCTGCAGCCCGGTGATGCGTTCGCGCGGCCGGTAGCGCACCGAATTGGCCAGCCGCAGCAGGCGGGCGGTCAGCGCCGGGTCTTGCCCGATCAGCGCCGACAGCTCGCGCAGCGAGACGTCGTCGCGGCCGAAGGTGGCCATCAGGCGCAGCGCCACCTCCGGCAGGGTGGGCAAGTCGCTGTGGTGGTCGAAGAACCGGTTCACGAACGGGCGCTGTTGGCACATGGCGGATGGCGGGCGGTTGACGGTTGAGGCAGGCAGGGAAGGGCGTCACTGGAAGTGGCCGAGCATGCGCTGTAAGGCCATCGCGAACGGCTGCTCCAGCAGCGGCAGCGTCAGCAGCATGCCGACCAGGCCAACGGTGACGGTGATCGGGAAGCCGACCGAGAACACGCTGATCTGCGGCGCCACGCGCGAGATCACGCCCAGCACCAGGTTGACGAACAGCAACATGCCGACCATCGGCAGGGCGATCCACAAGCCCAGCGTGAAGACCTCGGCGCCCCATTGCTGGGGCTGCATCCGGCGCAGGAAGGCGAACGGCTCGTCGCCGACGGCGAAGACCTCGAAGCTGCGCACCAGTGCGGCGATCACCGCCAGGTGGCCGTTGGACAGCACGAACAGGAAGGCCACCAGGGTGCCGAAAAAGCGGCCGCTGGCGGTGCCCTGGCTGGCGGTGGCGGGGTCGAAGAAGCCGGCGAAGTTCAGGCCCATCTGCAGGCCGATCAACTCGCCGCCCAGTTCGACCGCGGCGAACACGATGCGCACCGCGAAGCCCAGCGTGACGCCGACCAGCAACTGCTGCACGATCACCAGCACGGCCTGCGGACTGTCCAGCGCGACCACCGGCATGACCGGCAGCGACGGCTGCGCGGCCAGCGCGATGAACAGCGCCAGGCCGATTTTCACCCGTATCGGCACGGCCCGCTGGCTGAACACCGGCAGGCTGGCCAGCAGCGCCAGCGCGCGGAAGAACGGCCACAGCAGCGGTGTCAGCCAGGCCAGGATCTGGGCTTCCGTGAGGCTGATCATGTCAGTTCCGCACGAAGGCTCGGGCCTCTGGCTCGGCGCGGCCTGGCAGGCGGCCGCAGGCGCTGCGGGGGTGGCTCATCCCACCGCGGTGGGAATGGACAGCAACGTGCGCTGGATGTATTCGACCAGCATGGTCAGCATCCACGGCCCGGTGATGGCCAGCACGGCCACTGCGGCCACCACCTTGGGCACGAAGCTGAGCGTGGCCTCGTTGATCTGGGTGGCGGCCTGGAAGATGCTGATGACCAGGCCGACCACCAGCACGGTGATCAGCATCGGCGCCGACACCAGCAGCAGCATGTAGAGGCCTTGCTGGCCGATGTGAAAGGCTTGTTGGCTGTCCATGTACTGTGGCCCCCAAGACACCTCCGGCGTCGCCCCCCCCGAGGGGGAGCGTTTGCCTTGGGGCGGCCCGGCGGCAAACCTTTCTTGGCTAGGTGAAAAAGGAAGCGGCCAACGAGCCGAGCAGCAGGTTCCAGCCATCGGCCAGCACGAACAGCATCAGCTTGAAGGGCAGCGAGACCAGCACCGGGCTCAGCATCATCATGCCCAGGCTCATCAGCACGCTGGCCACGATCATGTCGATGATCAGGAACGGGATGAAGATCAGGAAGCCGATCTGGAAGGCGCTTTTCAGCTCACTGGCGACGAAGGCCGGCACCAGCACCAGGAAGGGCAGGTCCTCGGCCTTGACCTCGGGCGCCACCTTGGCCAGGTTGGCGAACAGCTTCAAGTCGCTGCTGCGCACCTGCTTGAGCATGAAGGCGCGCATCGGCTTGGCGCCCCGCTCGACCGCTTCGGCCAGGTCGATCTGCTGGGCCGAATAAGGCGCCCAGGCCTCGGTGTAGACCTTGTCCAGCGTGGGCTGCATGACGAAGAAGGTGAGGAACAGGCTCAGGCCCACGATCACCTGGTTGGGCGGTGCGGCTTGGGTGCCCAGCGCCTGGCGCAGCAGCGACAGCACGATGACGATGCGGGTGAAGCCGGTCATCATCAGCACCACCGCCGGCAGGAAGCCCAGCGCGGTGAAGAACAGAAGGGTCTGCACCGGCACCGAGTACGAAGTGCCACCGCTGGCCTGGCCGATCAGCAGCGGCAGGCCAGGCCCACCCACGGTGGCGGCGGGCCCGGCACCTTGCGCTAAAGCCGCTGCAGAAAAGGCCGACAACAGCGACAGGCCCAGGGCCCGCGCCGCGTGGCGGGAGACGGGGCCGAAAAAGGCGATCCAGCACCAGTCAGCGCGCATGGTTTGCCCCGGTGCTGGCATTGCCGCGGTGGCGTTGCAGCAGTTGCGCAAACAGCGGCAGCGGCGTGGCCGCCACCGGGGGCGCGTCGGCCTGCGGCGCCAAGCTGTGCAAGGTGTGGATGCCGGCGGGCGAGACGCCCAGCACCAGCCAGCGGCGGTCGTCGCCACTGCCCACTTCGACCGTGACGATGCGCTGGTTGGGCGCCAGCGGCAATGCCGCCACCAGCCGCAGCCCGTGGCCGCTGCCCGCGCCGCCCATCGGCGTGCGCTTGAGCAGCCACAGCGCCGCCGGGATCAGCGCCAGGATCAGCAGGAAGGCCGCCAGCGGGCCGATGTAAGCAGAAGAGTTCATGAGCAAGGAAGCCAGTGCATAGAACCGCACGCGCCGGTGATGACATCAAGTGGCCGCCGCGGAACCGGCTTTGCCGGGCCGCTGGGGTGCCTTGCAGGCCGCTCCGGGCTTTGCAGCCCGGCCCCTCGCCAGGCATGCCAGGTCCACTGGACCTGACAAGTCCGGGCTCGGCCCCCCTGGGGGGGAGCGCCGCAGGCGCTTCGGGGCGGGGAGATCATGTCCTGCTGAGGCGGCGCATGCGCTCGCTGGGCGTGACGATGTCGGTCAGCCGGATGCCGAACTTGTCGTTGACCACCACCACCTCGCCCTGGGCGATCAGGTAGCCGTTGACCAGCACGTCCATCGGCTCGCCGGCCAGTGCTTCGAGTTCGACCACCGAGCCCTGCGCCAGCTGCAGGATGTGCTTGATCGGGATCCTCGTGCGACCCAGCTCCACGGTCAGCTGGACCGGGATGTCGAGGATCATGTTCAGGTCGTTGCCCGCTCCGACGCTGCCCGGTGGCGTGGCGCTGAAGTTGGTGAACGACGCGGCGGCGACCGATTCCAGCGGGTTGCTGACCTCGCTGGCGGTTTCGTTCGCCGGCGAGGGCTTGGCCTCGTCCAGCGCAGCCGCCCACTCGGCGGCCATGCGGTCTTCTTCGGACATGCCGGCAGTGGCGTCGTCACTCATGGTTTGCTCCCAGCCAGCCCGCATCGGCGCCGGTCAACAGTCGATCGATCTTGATGGCATTGCGGCCCTTGGAGGTGCCGTAGTGGCAGTCGAACACCGGCACGCCGTCCACCTTGGCCTGGATCATCGGCAGCAGGTCGAGCTCGATGAAGTCGCCGGGTTTGAGGCTCAGCAACTGTTCCACCGTGGACTGCGCCGTGGCCAGCTCGGCCACCAGCGGCACCTCGGCCGATTGCAGCTGTGTGCGCAGCAGCTTGACCCAGCGGCGGTCGGGCTCGGCATCGCCCTGCATGGCCGAATAGAGCACGTCGCGGATCGGCTCCAGCGTGCTGTAGGGGATGCAGAAGTGCACCGTGCCGGTGGTGTCGCCAATCTCCATCGTGAAACTGGTGGCCACCACCACCTCGCTGGGCGTGGCGATGTTGCAGAACTGCGGCTGCATCTCCGAGCGCTGGTATTCCAGCTCGACCGGATAGATCCCGCTCCAGGCCTTCTTGTACTCGGCGATGATGCATTCGACCAGGCGCTGGATCACCCGTTGCTCGGTGTGCGAGAAGTCGCGGCCTTCGATGCGGGTGTGGTACTTGCCGCTGCCGCCGTACAGCGCATCGATCACCGCGAACACCAGCGACGGATCGCAGACGATCAGGCCGCTGCCGCGCAACGGCTTGACCGAGACGATGTTGAAGTTGGTCGGCACCACGATCTCGCGCAGGAAGGCGCTGTACTTGATGACCTTGGCGCCGCCGATAGAGACCTCGGGGCTCTTTCGGATCAGGTTGAACAGCCCCAGCCGGATGTTGCGGGCGAAGCGCTCGCCGATGATCTCCATCGTCGGCATGCGGCCGCGGACGATGCGCTCCTGGCTGGCGATGTTGTAGTCGCGGATGCCCTCGGTCTTGACCTCTTCGGTCTCCAGCTTCTGGCTCTCGCCCGTGATGCCCTGCAGCAGCGCATCGACCTCGTCCTGCGACAGGATCTGTTGATTCACGACGCCCGCTCCACGCAGCCTGGCGCAGCCCCGCCAACGCCGCCAGGCGAGGCGACGTCAAGTGGACGCCGCGGAGCCGGCTCTGCCGGGCCGCTGGGGTGCCTTGCAGGCCGCGCCGGGCTTTGCAGCCCGGCCCCTCGCCAGGCATGCCAGGTCCACTGGACCTGACAAGTCCGGGCTCGGCCCCCCCGGGGGGGAGCGACGAAGTCGCTTCGGGGGGGGGCCATCACTGCACGATGAAGTTGGAGAAATGCACGGCAGTGACCGGCAGCACCGGCGGCGCCGGCTTCTTCTTCTTTTTCTTCTTCGGCGCAGGGTCGGCGGCCGGGTCCTCGATCACCTCCTCTTCTTCCTCGACGTCGTAGCCCAGTGGCCGCACCGCGGCATAGAGGATCGCGGTGGCCAGCTTCTCCTTGCCCTCGCGGGTGAGCAGTTGCTCGGCGGTCTTGTGCGACAACACCATCAGGATGTTGTTGCGGATCGCCGGCATGTACAGCTTGAGCTCATCGGCGGTCTTGGCGTCGTCGATCTCCAGCGTCACCGCCACCTGGGCATAACGTTCGCTCTCGCGATCGGCCAGGTTGACGGTGAACGGATCCAGCGGCAGGAACGTCGGCGGGTGCTTGGGGTCGTGCTTGGGCTTGGCCCTGGCCACCGGCGCGTCGGTCCTGGCATGGCCGCCGTCGTCGGCAGCTTCTTCGCCGTCGACGGGGGCCTTCTTCATCATGAAGAAGGCAGCACCGCCGCCGCCCAGCACGAGCACCAGCACGGCGGCGATGATGATGATCAGTTTTTTCTTGCCACCTTTGGCAGCGGGGGCGGTATCGGCGGTGGCGGCGGGGGCGGCGGACATGATCGACTCCAGGGCTGGCCGGCGGGCGGCAGGGCGGCACGGCGCGTGCCCTGGGGCGGCGCTGTACCTGTCGATTCATTATTCGGATCGGGCCCGCCGGCAAAGCCCGGAACAACGGTGCAAAGCGCGCTGAATTGGCGCCGTGCGCGGCCGGCGCCGGCCAGACCGCGGCGGTCGCACCCGAGCCGGCCGGTGTCGGCCAGGCCACCCCGGATCGGCCGCTCAAGCCACCAGGTCGACCAGGCCCCGGCTGCGAGCGGTCGCCAGCGCCGGTTGGGACGCCGGCTCGGCGCCCGTGGCGCGGTCGTCCGCACGCCGCCAGGCGCCTGGCTGGCCGGCCTGGGGCGGCGGCTGGTGGCTGGACGGCTGCTGCGACACGCCGCCGCCGGCCAGCGTCATGCCGGCCTCCTGCAGGGCCCCGGCCAGGGCCGGCAGCGAGGCCTGGATGATCTCGCGGGTGCTGGCCAGGTCGGCCTGGAAGTCGACCCGGGCGGCGCTGCCGTCAAGCACGATCTGCACCGTGATCGGGCCCATCTCGGCCGGGCTGAGTTGCAGCCGCGCGGTCTGCACGCCGTCGCGGGCGAACAGGCTGATCTGCGCGCCCAGCGCCGGCGCGAAGGCCGGGCTGTCCAGCGGCACGTCGATGCGGGCCTCGGCCAGGGCCGGCGCTGTGCCGGTGGCTGTGCCGGCCGCCAGGGCCGTGGCCGGCGCATGGCTGCCGACCGGCGCTGGCGCCGCCATCGACGAGGGGCCGGGTTCGGCGCCGCGAACGCTGTCGCCGGCGCTGGCACCGACGCGGGCCTCGGCCTGTTCGGCCCGTGCAGCCTGGGCGGCCGATGCGGCAGCGGTCATTGCCGGGCCGGCGCTGGTGCCGGCGGCGGTCGCGGCTGCGCCGCCGGTCGATGCGGGCCGGCTGCCGCCGTCGGCCGAGCGCGGCAGCTCGGGTGCCACCGGCTGGGTGATCGGCTCGGGCTCGGAGCGCAGGCTGATCGGCCCGCGGGCGCGCGCGGCCGGCGCCTCTGCATCGGCGGGCGGCGAGCGTTCGGCGCCCGACGGCAGGCGAGGGCCGCGCCCGGTGCCGCGCTCGGTCTCGTCCCTGCCGCGCGCCGCGTCGGCGGCTTGGCCGGTGGCACCGGGGCCCGCGCCGGCGGTCTGGCCGCTGCTGGCGATGGCTGCGGCAAGCATCGGGCCTTGCGCCGCGGCCCGGGCCGCGGTGGCGGCGCTGGCGGTCGGTTGCAGCCCATCGTTCGCGGCAGCGGCGGCAGCCGTGGCAGCGGCGGCATCGCCGATGGCCGGGCGGCCTGCGGCCATCGATCCGGCGGTCGTCGCCGCGGTTTCGCTGTCAGTCGTTGCGGCGGCTGTCGCGAAGGTGGTGGCGAGGGTGGTGGCAGAACCTGCGGCGGCACCGATGCCGCCCGACGCGTGGCCGCTGTGGCCTTCGGATCGCCCGGCGGTGGCCATGACGGGGTCTGCGTTGCCGGTCGAGGCCGGCGCCGCCGGGCCCGGACCGGCCTCGGCCGCCGACCCTAGCGCCCTCGCGAAGGCGGCCAGGGTGACGACCTCGGCGGTGCCGGTGGGCGCTGCGGTACCGGCGGAGGTACCGGCGGAGGTGGCGGTGGCTGTGGCGGTGGCCGGGTCGCTGGCTGGGTCGGTGGCTGTGGCGCCCCCAGGCTCGGCGGCAGCGGCGGCTTGCCCGATGCGGCCAGGCCCGGGTGCCGCGGCCGTGCGGGCTGTTTCGGCGGGGGTGTGCGACCTGGGCACTGCTGCTGCGGCGGCCGAGCCAGGGGCGGTTCCGGCCATTCCGGCTGCGCTGGCGCGTGCCGCGGCGGCGCCAGCGGCGAGCGCCTGCGCGGCCAGCGCACCGGTGTCCCGGCCCTGCTGCCGGGTGTCCGCGGCCAGCGCTTGCTGCAGACCTTGCAACGCTTGCGGCGAGGCCGCGGCGAGCCCGGCAGTCGGCACCCCGTCGGCGGTGGGGCGCAGGCCCGCCGCGCCGCCTGGCGCGGCGTCGACCGCAGTCCCGGGCGCTGCGGTGCCGGTCTGCGCAGCGGTCGGTGCGGGCGGTGTCGGCCGCCAGCCGGTCACCAGCGCTTGGCCTTGCAGCCAGGCGGGCACCGGCGGCGTGTCCGGGTGGCTGGCGGTGGTGGCCGCGGTGGCAGGGCCGAGCGCGGCATCGGCAACCCGGGTGTCGACCGCATCGTCAGCGGCCGCTGCCGACCCGGCACCACGCTTGGCGCCGGTGCCGGTGCCCGCCCCGGCGCCGGGCAGCGCCGCGGCGGCATCCGCCTGCGCGCGAGCCGCCAGCCGGCCGCGCAGCGCCTGCGCGGTGGTGCGCTCGGCTGACTTGGCAGCGCTGCCGCCGGCCAGGGGAGGCGGATCGACATCGGTGGCGGCTGCGGCCGTTGTGCTGCCAGTCTGGGCCTTGCGTTCGGCGATACCGGTCTCGGTGGTGGCCGGCCCGGCCGCCTGCCGGGCCGGCGGTGGATGGTCGCTGCCCGCAGGGGCGGCCGGCTCGGCATCCTGCGCGCTGCGCGCGGCCGGGCCGCCTGCCTGGTGGGGCGCAGCGGCCGCCGTGCTGCCTGCCGCACCGCTGGCGGGGCGCGTCGGCATGGTGGGCGGACGTGGGGCCGTCCCCTGCGGAGTGGGCACACGGGGGGTGGCGATGGGCGGCGTGGCGGCAGCGGCCGCGGGCTTGGGCGCCGCCTCGGCGGCCCGTGCCAGCGGCCGCGACGCTGCGGCCTGAAGTTCGATGCTGCGCCGCGCTGCGGCACGCAGGTCGGCCTGCTGCTGCAGCAGCGTCGCGAAGCCGGTGTGGGCCGCGCCGGCAGCACGGGCATCGCGGGCATCGCGGGCAGCACGGGCATCATGGCGTTCGCGGTCGCCCCGCGCGACGGCGCCACCGGCGGCGGGCAGCGGCGTGCTGTTGAGGATCGGCGGCAGGGTGCTGGGCATGGCGGTCCTTGGCGGGGTCAGGTGGAATGCGCGGCCAACGGGTGGGCCCGGCCAGCGGCGCTGGTGGCGCGCTGGGCTGCCTCGTCGGTGCTGCGTTGGTCTCGCCGCGCGGCGATCTTCTGCAGTTCGGCCTGGCGGCGCTCGATCAACTTGCGCACCGCGGCGACGCGTTGCTCGCGGGCCAACAGCACCTCGCGCGCCTGCCGCAACCGGTTGCCCAGGTGGCTGGTGTTGGTCTGCTGGTGGCCGATGGCCTGGTCCAGCCGCTGGCCGAAACCACGGTGGCAGTGCAGCAGCTCGGCGGTGCCCGATTCGCGGAAGCGGGCGGTCCAGCGCTGGTCGTAGTCGCTGCGGTAGTCGAGCAACTGGCGGCCCTGCAATTCGGCCTGCCGGACCAAGCCTTCGACCTGGCGCAGCACGGTCTGCGCCGTGTCGCGCTCGGTTTCGGCGCGCTGCAGCAGGGTCTGCAGCATCAGGATCGAGTTCATCATTTCACGTCTCCAAGGCGCCTGTCAGAGCACCTGTCAGCGGGCCATCGGGGTCGGTCAGGCCGCCATCAGCCGGGCAAGCTGGGCACGGCTTTGCGGCAGCGGCGCACGGTCGTGCATGTCCTGCTGCAGCAGCGCGGTCAGCTGGGGGTACAGCCCGATCGCCTGGTCCAGCTCGGGGTCGTGGCCGGCCTGGTAGGCCCCCAGCTGGATCAGGTCGCGGGCCTTGCTGACCTTGGCCAGCATCGCCCGGGCGCGGCGGGCCGCGTCCACCATCTCGCGCGAGGAGACATTGCCCATCACCCGCGAGATCGACTTCTCGACGTCGATGGCCGGGTAGTGGCCGGCCTCGGCCAGCTCGCGTGAGAGCACGATGTGACCGTCGAGGATGCCGCGCGCGGCGTCTGCGATCGGGTCCTGCGGGTCGTCGCCCTCGCTCAGCACGGTGTAGAAAGCGGTGATCGAGCCGATGCCGTTCAAGCCGTTGCCCGATCGCTCGACCAGCTGCGGCAGCTTGGCGAAGACGCTGGGCGGGTAGCCCTTGGTGGCCGGCGGCTCGCCGATGGCCAGCGCGATCTCGCGCTGGGCCATCGCAAAGCGGGTCAGGCTGTCCATCAGCAGCAGCACGTGGCGGCCCTGGTCGCGAAAGTGCTCGGCCACTGCGGTGGCGTAGGTGGCGCCCTGCATGCGCACCAGCGGCGGCGAGTCGGCCGGGGCGGCCACCACCACGCTGCGCGCCAGGCCGTCTTCGCCCAGGATGTCCTCGATGAATTCCTTGACCTCGCGGCCACGCTCGCCGATCAGGCCGACCACGATCACATCGGCCTCGGTGTAGCGGGCCATCATGCCCAGCAGCACGCTCTTGCCCACGCCGGTGCCGGCGAACAAGCCCAGGCGCTGGCCGCGGCCCACCGTGAGCAAGGCGTTGATGGCGCGCACGCCGGTGTCCAGCGGGATGCGCACCGGGTCGCGCTCCATCGCGTTGATCGGGCGTCGCACCATCGGCTCGTTGCGCACATGCAGCAACGGCCCCAGCCGGTCCATCGGCACGCCGTGGGCGTCGATCACCCGGCCGAGCAGGCCATCGCCCATCGGCAGGTGCAGGCCGCGGTCTTCGCTGCGGCGCCACAGCGCGTTGTCGCGGCCCAGCATCGGCGGCATGTGCTGCACCGCGCGCGGGCTGACCCGGGCGCCGCTGCTCAGGCCCACCAGCTCGCCGGTGGGCATCAGCAGGGCGCGGTCGCCGTTGAAGCCGACGACCTCGGCCAGGATCGGCCTGGACGCGTCGCCGTGCACTTCACAGACGGCGCCCACCGGGGCCCGCACGCCGGCGGCTTCCAGCACCAGGCCGGTCACGCGCACCAGCGTGCCGTGGGTCTGCAACGGCGCCTGCACCGCGGCATAGGCGGTCAGGTCGTCGAGGTAGTGCGCCCAGCGCTGCAGGCGCGGCGAGGTCGGGCCGGACGCAGGCGCGTCGATGCTGAGCGGCGGGTCGGATGCGGCGGAAGCGGGGGTGGCCGCGGCTGCGGCTGAGGCCGCGCAGACCTGTGCCGTTTGCGCCGCCGCCGCCGCAGCCGCAGCCGCAGCCGCAGCCGCAACGGCCAGCGCCTCGTCGACCTGTGCGCTGTAACCGCTCATGCGTCGCCCCCGCCGAGGCCCTGGCCGGCTTCGTTGTCGTCCCAGGCCACGCCGGTGCCCAGCGCCTGGGTGGCCTGGGCCCAGCGGGTGGCGACGCGGGCGTCGATGACCCCTACGTCGGATTCCACCCGGCAGCCGCCGCGCGGCACGGCGCTGTGGGCCAGCAGCCGTGCGCCGCGGGCGGCCAGCGCCTCGGCGCAGCCCTGGGCGATCAGCGCGTGGTCGTCGGGATGCACCTGCACGGTGATGTGGCGCGCACTCATCAACACCGTGTCGACGGCCTCCTGCGCCACCTGCACCACCAGCGCCGGGCGTTGGACCAACTCGCTGCGCACCACCTGGCGGGCCAGTTCGGTGGCCACCCGGGCGACGCCGGCGGCCAGCTGCTGTTCGAGCTGGCCCAGCTCGCGGTCCAGCGAAGCCAGCACCTGGGTGACCTGGCCGCTGACCTGCGAGGCGAAACTCTCCTTGAAGCTGTCCAGCGCGACCAGGCCGTCGCGGTAGCCGTCCTGGTAGCCCTGCTGGCGCGCCGCGGCCACCTGCCGCGCCATCTCGGCCTGCATGTCGGCCTGCAGTTCGGCCAGCGTCGGTGGGGTGTCCAGCACGATCTCGACTTCGGGCGCCTCGGCCGGGGCCGGGGACGAATCCGCGCTGAAGCCGGCGGCCACCGGCCAGGCGGGCACCGGCGGCCCGACCCGCCGCTCGGCGTCGCCAGCGGCCCAGGCCGGGGCCTGCGGCGAGCCCGGCTGCACCGGCTGCGAGAACGAGGCCGCACCGCCGAACGCGTCGGGCAGCCAGGCCGCGAAGTCCTGCAGTTCCTCGCGCGGGATGAAGCGGGTATAGGGCACGCCGCCGCGCGAGTTGGGCGGCGGCGGCACCTGGCGGGCCAGGCCCTCGCGGTCTCGTCTAGAGGAATTCATCGGCGCCTCCGGTGGCCAGCACGATCTGGCCTTCCTCGACCAGGCGGCGCACGATCTTCAGGATCTCCTTCTGCTCGGCCTCGACGTCGGACACCCGCACCGGGCCGCGGCCTTCCAGGTCTTCCTTGAGCGTTTCGGCGGCGCGGCTGGACATGTTGCGGAAGATCTTCTCGCGCATCTCCGGCATCGCGCCCTTGAGCGCCAGCACCAGCGATTCGCTCTGCACTTCCTTCAGCACCGCCTGCACGCCCTTGTCGTCGAGCTTGATCAGGTCGTCGAAGCCGAACATGTTGTCCATCAGCTTCTGCGCCAGGTCGGGGTCGCTCTCGCGCACGTAGTCGAGCACGCTGGTCTCCAGCGCACTGCCCAGCAGGTTGATGATCTCGGCCGCCGGTTTGACTCCGCCCAGCGAGGCCTTGCGCATCTTGTCGCCGCCGGCCAGCACGTTGCTCATGACCTCGTTCAGGTCTTTCAGCGCGGCGGGCTGGATGCCGTCCAGCGTGGCGATGCGCACCATCACCTCGTTGCGCTGGCGCTCGGTGAAGGACTTCATGATCTCGCTGGCCATGTCGGCCTCCAGGTGCACCAGGATGGCGGCGACGATCTGCGGGTGCTCGTTGCGCAGCAGCTCGGCCACGGTGGCCGGATCCAGCCACTTCAGGCCCTCGATGCCGGTGACGTCGCTGCCCTGCAGGATGCGGTCGATCAGCAGGTTGGCCTTGTCCTCGCCCAGCGCCTTGCGCAGCACCGACTTGACGTACTCGTCGGTGTCGGCCACCAGGGTGTGGGACTCCACCGCGTCGGTGGCAAAGCGCTCCAGCACCCGGGTCAGCCGTTCACGCGGCACGATCTTCAGGCGGGCGATGGTCTCGCCGAGCTTCTGCACTTCCTTCGGGGCCAGGTGCTTGAAGACCTCGGCCGCTTCTTCCTCGCCGATCGACATCAGCAGGATCGCCGCTTCTTCTACGCCGTTGTCGTCCATGGGGTTCTCGTGGTGAGGCTGGTGGTCAGGTGATGGCTGCGGCGCTGGCTGCGGTGCGGCAGGCGGCGGGCGTTCAGGCCGGCTCGCCGTCGATCCAGGTGCGCAGGATGTTGGCCACCGCCAGCGGGTTCTGCTTGGCCATCTCGCGGGCGTCGGTCAGCTGCTGCTGCACCTTGGGTGCGTCGAGCAGGAGTTGCTGCTCGGCGGTGATGGCCGGCAGCGCTTCGCTGTCATTGACCACCGCGCTCAGCGGCTCGGGCGGTGGCGCCGGCGGCTTGTCGGGGCGCAGCGCCGGGCGCACCACGCCCAGCAGCAGCATCAGCGCCACCGCCGTCAGCGCCGCAGGCATGCCGGCCACGCGCAGCAGGTCCAGCAGCCAGGTTTCGCGCCAGACCGGCACGGCCTCGGGCTCGACCTTGGGCTCGGCATGGAACGGGATGTTGACCACCCGCACCGAGTCGCCACGGTCCTTGTTGTAGCCCACCGCTTCCTGCACCAGCTCGGTGAGCTTCTTCATCTCGTCGTCCGACAGCGGCGCGCTGACCGGCTTGCCGGTCTTGGCGTCGACCGTGGTGCGGTGGTTCACCATCACTGCCACGTTGACGCGGCGGATCTCGCCGACCGCATTGCGCTTGACGGCCACGGTCTTGTCGGCCTCGAAGTTGATCTGGCTCTCGCGCCGCGCCCCGGTGCCGGTGAGGCCGCCCTGCGCGGCCTGCAGTGGCGCGGCCGAGGCGGCCGTCACCGGCGCGGTGGCCGGCGTGCCGGCCTGGTTGCTGGCCGCGCCCGGCACGCCGGTGGGCTGCGGCGTGGTGACCGCGCCCGATTCCAGGTTGCGCTGGCTGCGCACGGTGGTCTTGGCGTCGGCGCCCTGGTTGGGCGAATAGACCTCGCTGGTCGATTCGACCTGGTTGAAGTCGAGCTCGGCGGTGACGGTGGCGCGCAGGTTGTCGGGGCCCAGCGCCGGCTCCAGAATCTTCTTCACCTTGTCGAGCAGGGCGGCCTCGCGCTCACGCTGGTGGGCACGCTGCTGGGTGCTCAGGTCGCCGCGCAGGCCGCCGTCGGACTGCGGCTGGGTCAGCCAGTTGCCGTCCTGGTCGGTCACCGACACGTCCTTGGCCGACATCCGCACCGCGTTGGCGGTGGTGTTGACGATGCTGGCGATCTGCTCGCGGTCGAGCGTGCGGCCCGGGTGCAGGGTCAGCATCACCGACGCGGTCGGCTTGCCCTGGTCGAGGTAGAAGCCGGTCTGCTGCGGCAGCGCCACGATCACCTTGACCGACTGCACCGCCGACATGCGGGTCAGGCTGCCTTCGACCAGGCTGCCGAGCAGGCGCTCCTTGCTGGTGCGCTCTTGCTGCTGCGACTGGCCGAAGGGCGTTTTCTCGGTGGCCTCGTAGCCGGTCAGCGGCGCCTTGGGCAGGCCCAGCGCGGCCATCCTGGCGCGCAGCTCGCTCACCTGGTCGGCGGGCACCATGATCAGGCCGCCTTGCTGGCTCATCTGCGGGGTCTCGCCCAGTTTGCGCAACTGGTCGAGCACCAGGCCCAGCTCGGCGTCGGGCAGGGTCGTCGGGAACAGCGGCGCCATCGGCAGGTGGCGGCTCCACAGGGCCATCACGACCAGCAGCGCGGCCAGCCCGGCGCTGCCCAGCCCCAGCATCAGCTTCTTGCGGGCTGGCATGGCCTGCAGCCGGGCCAGCGGGCCGCGCGGCGTGCCGGGCTCGGCAGCGGCCATCAGCGCGGCTTCGTTGGTGGGGGTCAGGGCGGTGACGGCAGCGTCCATGTCGGGTCGGTTCACAGCTTCACAGGACACCGTGCGGCGCACAGCCCTGCTCGGCGTTGATTGTTCGACAGCAGCACTGGCGCAAAGGGGGTGAACAGCCCGCTATTGGGGCTTCAGTTCCGGCCATCGTGGCCGAGCGCGGTGCCTAGAGTGCAGGGCGTGCCAAGGGCCCTGTTTTTTTCGGCGGGTCCGGACCGGCCCGCCCAACGGCGGCCCTCAACGCCCCAGGCCGCGCGCATGAAACTCGAGCTCAAACCCTTCGACTTTGCCCAGGCCGTGGCCCGTGCCGGCCTGCGCACGGACGGCCAGCCGATCAAGCCGGTGGCCACCGAGGCACCGGACAAGGCCAGCTTCAGCACCGCGATGACGCAGGCGCTGCGCGCGGTCAGCGACGCCCAGCTGGAAAGCAGCGCGCTGCAGCGCGAGCTGCAGCTGGACAACCCCACCGTGAGCCTGGAGCAGACGATGATCGCGATGCAGAAATCGCAGATCGGCTTCACCGCTGCCATGTCGGTGCGCAACCGCCTGGTGCAGGCCTACACCGACATCATGAACATGCAAGTCTGACCGACGCGCCAGCACGCGTCATGACGTCGGCGCGGATGTCGGGCAGGCCGGGGTGCCGAGCACCGGGCCAGCCGGGGCGCAGACGCTGGCGCGGCCGAGGCGGCCCAGGCGCACCTGCAGTTGCTGGCCGGCCTGCGGCGAGGCGAAGCGGGCATGGCCGGCGGCCAGCAGGCTGGTGCCGCTGCGCGGGTCGATGGCCATCGCCGTGGCATCGACCAGCGTCGTGCCGGCGTGTTCGGCGGCGCGCACCACCTTGAGCACGCCGCTGCCGGGCGCCACCGCGGCCTGCCGGCAGTCGATGCCGATGCCGGTGCTCAGTGCGTAACACCACTGCGGGCCGGGGTGGAACATCAGGTGCACGACCAGGCCACTGCGGCCGGACTCTTGCCGCGCCAGGGCGATGTCGGACTGCAGGCCGTGGGCCACCGACTTCAGGCGCTGGCGGGCGACCAGGCCGCTGAAGCTGGGCACGGCGATGGCGCCCAGCACGATGGTGACTGCCATCACCACCGCCAACTCCAGCAAGGTGAAGCCGGTGCGCCGCCGCGGTGGCGGCCGGGCGGGCACAGCTTGCCGGGACATGATCGAAAGCGCGCGCAGGTTCAATCCAGCGACAGCAGGCGCCGGCGCTTCTGGGTGTGGTCGATGTAGCGCTGCAGTGACCGCTCGATGCCGGCGTCGGCCTTCACCAGTTCGCAGCCCAGGCGCAGGCCTTGCACACGCGACAGGATCGACGACGCGTGGTGCAGCCGCAGCGTCACCACCACGGCGGTGTCGGCGTCGAGCTCGAGCACCACGCCGTGCAGCGTGACGTCCAGCGGCAAGGGCGGCACGTCGTTGGGCAGCAGCAGCGCGCAGCCGCCGATGCTGAGATCGAGGATGCGCAGCTGCAGCATCATGTCGGGCAACGCCGGGTGGCGGAAGCGGGCGATCGGCGCGCTGCGGTCGAGCGGGCGCACACGGTAGGCCGCGCGGCGCTGGAAGCGGTAGATGCAACGCGGCAGCCGCGACTGCAGCGCCGTGGCGCGGGCGCTGCGCACCAGCACCAGGTCCTGCAGATCGAACTGCAGCTTGACCGATTCGAGGTAGGCCACGGCGGTGACCTCGTTGGCCTCCACCAGCGCGGGCAGCTGGGGGTCGCCGGCCTCGACGTCGAATGCCAGCCGCTGGCGGTCGCCGTCGACCGTCCAGACCGAGGCGCCGAGGTTGGCGCCGTCGGGGCCGGACAGCGCCACCGGCGTGACGCCGTCGCGCAACTCGCGCAGCAGCGCCAGCACTTCGCGGGGGTGGTCGCAGCGGAACTGCGCAAACGGATCACCGGGGTCGGCGTCGTCCAGCGGTGCGGGCCGCGTGTCGAGAAAGGACATGGCGGAGTCCGGTGATCTAAGGAGAGGGGGAAGTTCGGACAGCGCCGGGCCGGGAGGGGCTGCGGCGGTCAGTGCAGGGTCTGCGGCCGGCCGGCCAACATCTGGTCGAGGTCTTCCAGCCAGGGTTCGGCCAGGTGACGGATCTCGGCGTCGTTGACCAACACCCGTTTCATGATGCGCGACTTGAGCTGACTCTCCTCGCCTGACAGCGCACTGCCGCGAGCGGCGTTTTTCAGCTGGCTGATCAACAGCACGCAGGCGCCTTCCAGCTTGATGACATGGTCCCAGTTGCCGGTGCGGGCGGCATCGAGCATGTCGGCACTGGCCTTCTCGATGGCCTCGTAGTAAGTCAGAAGGCTGCTGTTCATGGGGGGCTCGCAAGAAGGGCGCTCGCCAGGGCGGGGGCCCGGGGCCTTGAAATCAATTCGCGGCGGGGCTGTCGACCCGCGCGCCGATGGCCTGCCAGGCCTCGCGCAGCGGTGACAGCAGGGCCACACATTCGTCCAGCGCGGCTTCGTCGCTGTTGAGGTTGGCCTGGATCAGCCGCAGGCAGACATAGGCGTACAGGTCGGACAGGTCGGCCGCGAGCTTGCCGCCGGCCTTCAGGTCGAGCGCGGCCTTCAGGCCCTCGTCGATGATGCGCACCGCGTGGCCGATCGCCTGGCCCTTGGCGGCGATGTCGCCTTCTCGTAATGCGCCCTTGGCGCGGTGCACGGCGGCCATGAAGCCGTCGAACAGCAGGGCCACCAGACCGTGGGCGGAGGCGCTGGCCACCATCGTCTGCACGCCCACCTGGTGGTAGGCGCCGGCAAACTGGCGGGCGCGGGGATTGGATGAGGCGTGCGGTGCGCTGAACATGGCTCGGCTTTGGCAGTGGGTGCGAACTCGATAGAGGATTTATCGGACCGCATCGGCCGGACTTGAGACCCGGCTTGTCGGGGCTGTCACCAGGTGTGACGCGCGGCGGTCGACCCGGGCCGGCCCGGCTGCGGCGGCTGAGCGCCGGCCCCATGACAAGCGGCGCCCGTGGGCGCCGCGTGGGGGCTGTCCGGCCAAGCCGGTCAGTCGGTCAGGCGTTCGGGCGATCAGCCGTTCAGGCGATCAGCCGCTCGACCGGTTCATCTGGGTGATCTGCTGTGTCATGTAGCTGCTGAGGTTGGTCAGCGTGGCCATCTTGGTGTCCAGCGCGCTGTACTGGGCCCGCAGGCGGGCCTCGGTCTGGGCCAGCCGCTCCTGCATCGCCTCTTGCGACTTGCTGTTGCGGGTGACGCTGGAGCGGATGCCGGCGCTGCGGCTCTCGAACACGCCATCGCTGCCCAGCGCGGCATCGGCCAGTTGCTTGAAGCGCCGCACGAAGCCCGACTCGCCCGAGCTGCTGCCGTCGGTGGCCAGCAGCTTCTTCAGCTCGGGCAGGTTGCCCAGTGCGTTGCCCAGCTTGGTGTCGTTGGTCTCCAGCGTGCCGTCGGACTTGATGCCGATGCCGATGTCGCTCAGGCGCGACCAGGTCGACGAGGCGCTGCTGCCCTGGTTGAGCACGGCGCGCAACTGGCTCTGCAGCGACAGCGTGGCTGAATCGCCCTGCAACGCACCGCCGCTCTTGGCATCGGCGTTGTAGGCCGTCTGGGTGCGGATGAACGAGGCCAGCGTGTTGAACGCGCTGACGAAGTCGGTGACAGCGGTCTTCACCGAGGCGGTGTCCTCGGCCACGCTCACGTCGATGTCGCTGGCACTGGCCTTCAGCAGGTTCAGCGTGAGACCGTCGACCACGTTGCTCAAGGTGTTGCTGGCCGAGCTGATGGCGATGCCATTGATCGTCAGGTCGGCGTTGGCAGCGCTGGTGGTGCGAGCCATCGGCGAGCCGGTGGCGGTGGCGTCGTAGGCCAGCGCCGACAGCCCGGTGGCGGCGTTGCCGTCGTCGCTGCTTTCGGCCACGCCGATGCGGAAGGCGTTCTCGGCACCGGTCTCCTTCGAGCGCAGGCTCAGCCGGGTGCCGCTGGCATCGGTGACCAGGGTGGCGCTGACGCCGGCGCCGGCGGCGTTGATCTTGTCGCGGATGCCGGCCAGGCTGGTCTCGCCGGCGCCGAGGGTGATGCTGACCGCGCTGCTGCCGCTCTTGGCGGTGAAATCGGCCGCCGGGTCGCCGCTGCCGTAGCGGCCCAATTCGATCGTCAGCGTGCCTTCGTTCAGCGTCGCGGCACTGCTGGCCAGCGCCGTGCCGGTGACGGTCTGGCCGACCGCGAGGCGGGCGACGTTGACCGCGTAGTTGCCCGCCACTGCACCCGTGCCGGTCGACACCTTGACCGCAGCGGTGTCGGCCGACGTGGCGATGGTGCCGCCCCACAGGGTGGTGCCGGTCAGCACGTTCGAGGTGTCGCGCAGGGCCGAGAAGTAACCCTGCATCTTGCCGACGTTCGACAGCCGGGTGTTCAGGCTGGTGGCCTGGTTCTGCAGCAGCGTCAACGGCCGCTGCTCGACCGCCATCAACTGGCGGAGGATGCTGGCCACGTCCAGCCCGCTGCCGATGCCTGCTGATGAGATGCTGCCGACGCCGGTGACGGATGTGGCCATGGTGATGCTCCTTCGCTGACGGGTTTTCGGCCGGCGCCGGGCCGACTTGAGGTGGCGTTCCAGGTGACCGGCACAGGGTCACCGCCCTTTTTTTGACCGCTTCCCCGGTGGCGGGCGGGCGCCGCCCGGCTGCGGCCTTGGTAGCGCGCTGAAACGACCGCGGCCCGGCACAGGGCCGGGCCGCGCAAGGCCGGCGTGCGAGCGATCAGCCCTGCAGCAGACGCAGCACCTGCTGCGGCAGTTGGTTGGCCTGGGCGACCATCGCGTTGCCGGCCTGCTGCAGGATCTGGGCGCGGCTCAGGTTGGCGGTTTCGGCAGCGAAGTCGGCATCCATGATGCGGGACCGGGCCGCACTCTGGTTCTCGACCGAGACCTGCAGGTTGGCGATCACCGATTCGAAGCGCGACTGCGATGCACCCAGCGTGGCGCGCTCGTTGTTGACCGTCGTCAGCGCCAGGTCGATGTTGTCGATCACGGTGTGGATCGCGTCGACCGCAGCGGTGTTGTCGATCACGCCGCGGCCCGAGCCGGTGTTGTCGGTGCCGGCCACCGCGGTCATGGTGGCGTCGCCGGTGAGGTCGAGCGTCGTGATGTTGATGGTGTCGTCGGCGGTGGTGTTGGCGCCCACCTGGAACTGCATGACGCCCGCATCGGCGCCCAGCACATGCTTGCCGTTGAAGGTGGTGGCGCCCAGCACGCGCTGGATCTCCTTGGCCAGCTCACCGAACTCCTTGTCCAGCGAATCCCTGTCGCTGCCCGAGTTGGTGGCGTTGGCCGACTGCACCGACAGCTCACGCATGCGCTGCAGCGCGTCGGCCACCCGGCCCAGCGAGCCT
>JBBQVF010000041.1:0-33448 GCA_038211805.1 Burkholderiales bacterium
AGCGAGTTGCGCACCGGGCCGCAAGCCTGAGCACCGCAAGGCAGTCGGCGCGCAGCGACGACCGCCGCAGTGAAGCGCCACGGCCTGCCCGGACGCGCCATGGCGCCGCTGGACAACCAGGCACAAAGAAGACTTTCAAAGTCAGCAACGAGCCGCGAGCAGTCCGCCAGAATCAAAAGGGGCCGCCCGACGGCGGCCCTTGAACCGTTGTGACCGGCCGTGATCAGCAGCGCTCGAAGATCGCAGCAATGCCCTGGCCGCCGCCGATGCACATCGTCACCAGTGCATAACGCCCGCCGGTGCGCTGCAGCTCGTACAGCGCCTTGGTCGCGATGATGGCGCCGGTGGCGCCCACCGGGTGGCCCAGCGAGATGCCCGAGCCGTTGATGTTGACCTTGGCCGGGTCGAGATCGAGCTCCTTGCTGACCGCGCAGGCTTGCGCGGCGAAAGCCTCGTTGGCCTCGATCACGTCCAGGTCGCTGACCTTCAGCCCCGTGCGCTTGAGCACCGCTCGGGTGGCCGACACCGGACCGATGCCCATGATGGTGGGCTCGACGCCGGTGTGGGCATAACCCACCAGCCGGGCCATCGGCTTCAAACCGCCCGACTTCACCGCATCGCCGCTGGCCAGCACCAGCGCGCCGGCGCCGTCGTTCACGCCCGACGCATTGCCGGCGGTGACCCGGCCGTCCTTCTTGAAGGCCGCACGCATCTTGCCGAGTGTCTCCATCGTGGTGTCGGCCTTCACATGTTCGTCGGTGATGAACTGGGTGGTGCCCTTGCGGGTGACGATGTCGACCGGCACGATCTGCTCGGTGAAGCGGCCGGCGGCAATCGCCGCGGCGGCACGCTGGTGGCTCAGAACGGCCAGCTCGTCCATCATCTGACGGGTGATGCCGAACTGGTCGGCCACGTTCTCGGCGGTGATGCCCATGTGGATCTTGTGGAACGGGTCATGCAGGATGCCGACCATGTAGTCCACCAGCGCGGTGTCGCCCATGCGCGCGCCAAAGCGTGCGGTCTGCGAGATGTAGACCCCGCGCGACATCGACTCGGCACCGGCGCCCACGGCCATCTCGCAGTCGCCCAGCATGATGGCTTGCGAGGCCGAGATGATCGCCTGCAGGCCCGAGCCGCACAGCCGGTTGACGTTGAAGGCCGGTGTCTCCTTGGGAATGCCGGCCGCCACCGCAGCGACGCGGCCGAGGTAGGCGTCGCGCGCCTCGGTCGGGATCACCGTGCCCATCGCCACATGGCCGATCTGGTCGGGGGCGGCGCCGCTGCGGGCAAGGGCGGCCTTGATCGCGATGGTGGCCAGGTCGATCGGCGGCGTGTCCTTCAGCGTGCCGCCGAAGGTGCCGATGGCGGTGCGGGCGGCGCTGACGACGAAAACGTCACGGGGGTGGCTCATGGCAAGGCTCCTCTGGGTGGGTGTTGGTCTGGCTGCAGGCATCGGCGTGCCGCCAACCGGCAGCATAGACGCCTTGTTTTGCACGGTGCTGACGCCGGACAAGGACGATCGTGTCCGCCCGGGCCGACGTCGCGTTGGCGACCGCGGCCTGCAGGGCCGGGTGGTTGAATCCGCCCGCTGCAAGGCGCGGCCCGCCGGAGCCGCCGAGCCAGATGCCCACCCGCCCTCGACAGGAGCCCGTCCATGTTTGCTGAACCGTCCCCCCGCACCCGCGATCTGCTGGACCGCATGAATGTGTTTTTCGACCAGCACATCTATCCCAACGAGGCGCGCCACCACGAAGAGCTGCACCAGCGTCGCAAGGCCGGCACCGAATGGCAGCCGATGACGCTGATCGACGAGCTGAAGCCGCTGGCCCGCCAGGCCGGCCTGTGGAACCTGTTCCTGCCGCACAGCCACCGTGCGCCGGAAGGTCTCAACAACCTCGATTACGCGCCACTGTGCGAGCTGATGGGCCGGGTGATGTGGTCGGCCGAGGTCTTCAACTGCAACGCGCCCGACACCGGCAACATGGAGACGATCGAGCGCTACGGCAGCGAGGCGCAGAAGGATCAATGGCTGGAGCCGCTGCTGCGCGGCGAGATCCGCTCGGCCTTCCTGATGACCGAGCCGGCGGTGGCCTCGTCGGATGCGACCAACATCCAGTGCAGCATCGCCCGTGAAGCTACAAGTTCGGGTGACCACTACGTCATCAACGGCCGCAAGTGGTGGTCGTCGGGCGCGGGCGTGTCGAACTGCGCGGTCTTCATCCTGATGGGCAAGACCGATCCGGACGGCCCGCGCCACGCCCAGCAGTCGATGGTGCTGGTGCCGCGCGACACCCCCGGCGTCACGGTGCTGCGGCCGATGCACGTGTTCGGCTACGACGACGCACCGCACGGCCACATGGAGATCGTGCTCGACAACGTGCGGCTGCCGGTCGACAACATCCTGCTCGGCGAGGGCCGGGGTTTCGAGATTGCCCAGGGCCGCCTCGGCCCCGGGCGCATCCACCACTGCATGCGCTCGATCGGCGCGGCCGAGCGGGCGCTGGAGATGATGTGCAAGCGCCTGTCGGGCCGCATCGCCTTTGGCAAGCCGCTGTCGCAGCAATCGGTCTGGGCCGAACGCATCGCCGAGAGCCGCTGCATGATCGACCAGGCCCGCCTGCTGACGCTGAATGCCGCACACCGCATGGACGTGGTCGGCAACAAGGTGGCGCGGGCCGAGATCGCGATGATCAAGGTGGTGGCGCCCAACATGAGCTGCAAGGTGGTCGACTGGGCGATCCAGGCCTTTGGCGCCGCCGGTGTCAGCCAGGACACCTGGCTGGCCGAGGCCTATGCCCACCAGCGCACGGTGCGCATCGTCGACGGCCCGGATGAAGTGCACCGCAACGCGATCGCCAAGATCGAACTGGGCAAGTACGCGCCGGCCAAGGCCTGACCGAGGCTTCAGGCGGCCGGCAAGCTCAGAACATGCTGGCCGCGATGTTGACCGTTAACGCCAGGATCGCGGTGTTGAAGGCAAACGACAGCAGCGACTGCTGCATCACCAGCCGGCGCAGGCGTGTGGTGGTGACGCTGACGTCAGCCGTTTGCGAGGCCCCTGCGATGGTGAAGGCGAAGTAGAGAAAGTCGCCGTAGTGGGGCTGGAAGCCGGCATCCCCGCCGGGAAACTGCAGTCCACCGCCGTCCTGGTCCTGGTAGTAGCGGCTGGCGTAGGTCAACGCGAACACCGTGGGCAGCAGCAGCCACGAGCCCACCACCGTGGCCAGCGCCAGTGCCACATGCGGCACGGCGTGGCCGGTGCCCGGCAATTTGGCGGCCGACAGCTCCAGCACCGTGCCGACCAGGCTGACCACCGACGCCACGCTGACCAGCGTCAGCACCGTGCCGGCTGTCTCGGCCTGCAGCGCAGCCACGCGCCGCAGCTGGCCGTGGTCGGACCGGCGCATCATCCAGCCGACCAGCACCAGATACAGCCAGACCGCGACGTTCCAGCCCGCCAGCGCCCGGGTGACCGGGCCGATGGCGGCCGGCAGCAGCCACGCCGCGCCGGCGCCCACCGCGGCCGCGCCAAGCAAGCGGGCGTGGGCGCGGAAGTGGCTGACCAGGGGCTGCATCGGCTGGATCGAAAGGTCAGCGGTAGACGCCGTCCCAGGGGCCGGGCTGCACCTGGGCGGTCAGGCCATCGTCGCTCGCCAGCGGTCGGTTGAGGGTGAACATCGACTCGGGGGTGACCACCGAATAGTCCATGTAACCCAGCCGGGCCAGCGGCCTCATCTGGCCGGTATCGACGATGCCATCCAGGATGTAGCGGTCGTCTATGTAGACCGCCAGCACCTCGCCGATGACCATGGTGTAGCCGATGGGCGCCTCGGTGGCCCCGCGGCGGGCAGGCGGGGTTGGCAGCTCGATCGTCTTCCACAGCCGGCATTCGAAGGCCGCCGGCGCCGCGGCCACGAAGGGCGGCTTGACACAGATCGATGGCGCGGCTTCCAGGCCGGCCAGTTCGAATTCATCGACGCCCGGTGCCACTGCGGCCGAGCTGAGGTTCATCGCCTCGTGCAGCGCCCAATTGGCGATCGAGCAGGTGAATTCGCCGTTGTCCAGGATGTTGCGCAACGTGTCCTTGTGGCCGCCGGACGAAAACATCACCATCGGCGGACGGTCGCTGACCGCGTTGAAGAAGCTGTAGGGCGCCAGGTTGCGCCGGCCGTCGCGGCCAAGCGTGGCAATCCAGCCGACCGGGCGTGGCACGGCCAGGGCCTTGAACGGATCGAACTTCAAGCCCGGCGCGCGGGTGGTGGTGGGGTAGTGCATCGGTGTGACCGTCAGGGGCCGTGGGTAGGCAGATCAGCGAGTATCGCGATGCCGGCCCTGCCCGCGCTAGCACTTGGCGGACAGCGGGCGATCCGGGGCGGCTTGGCCGCAGGACAGACTGCGTGAGCGGCGGCCAACCGGACCGCGTGACGCCCGACAATCGCAGTCCCTGCCGCCAAGGCCCCGCCGTGAACTTCAAGCAACTCGAATACTTCGTGCACGTGGCCGAACTGGGCAGTTTCAGCAAGGCGGCGCTGGTGCTCGACATCGCCCAGCCCGCACTCAGCCGCCAGGTCCGCTCGCTGGAGACCGACCTGCGCGAAACCCTGTTGCTGCGCAACGGCCGCGGCGTGGTGCTGACCGAGGCCGGCCAGCGGCTCTACGAGCATGGTGTCAACATCCTGCAGGCACTGGCCCAGGCGCAGGACGACATGGGCGCCAGCCGTGACGCTCCGTTGGGCCGCATCACCATCGGGCTGCCGCCTTCGGTGGGCCGGCAGCTGACGCTGCCGCTGATCGACGGCTTCCGACGCCAGTTGCCGCGGGCAAGGCTGGCCATCGTCGAGGGCTTGTCCAGCCACATCAGCGAATGGATCAGCACCGGCCGGGTCGACCTGGGCCTGCTCTACAACCCCGAGGCCCAGCCGGCGCTGGAGATCACCCCGGTGCTCGACGAGCCGCTGTGCCTGGTGTCGCCGGCGCCCGCACCCGGCCAACTGCCCGTGGTGGCCTCGGTGATGCCGCTGTGCCGCCTGCCGGATTTTCCGCTGATCGTGCCCGAGCGCGGGCACGCCATCCGCAAGCTGGTCGAAACCCAGGCGGTGCTGGTCGGCATCAAGTTGGTGATCGCCTGGGAGGTGTCGAGCGTCGCCGCCATCATCGACTTGGTGACCGCCGGCTACGGCCATGCCGTGCTGCACGCCAGCGCGGTCACCGCCTCGGGTCGGGCCGATCCGCTGCAGGTGCGCCCGCTGGTCGAGCCGCGGCTCAACAGCACGCTGTGCCTGGCGGTGTCGGCCCACAAGCGGCCCAGCCCGCTGATGCGCCAGGCCACCCAGCTGCTGAGCAAACTGGTGCGCAGCCTGCCACAAGGCACGGCGGCGCAGTCGCAACCCGGCTGAGCGTGCGTGCCTGCACCCGCGTTCGCGTTCGCGTTCGCGTCAGTGGCCCCGCCATCGGTGTTTCCATGCTGGTTTGATCTAGCTGGTATCCGCAGCCATGCCTGGATTGAAGGGTTCGTGAGCGTCAGAATCAGCCGATGGCCAGCACTGCAAACCCCCTCGTCCGCCTGACCGGCATCTCGTCGATGGCCACCCGCGCTCTGCTGGCCGACTTGGCCGCCGACTACCTGTCCAGCCACGGCATCGAACTGGCCGTGGAATCGGTCGGCGGTGTGGACGCAGCCCGCCGGGTGCAGGCCGGCGAGGTCTTCGATGTCGTGGTGCTGGCCGCCGACGCCATCGACCGCTTGATCGCCAGCGGCCAGGTGGTGGCGGGCAGCCGGGCCGATCTGATCATTTCAGGCGTGGCGGTGGCCGTGCCCAGCGGCAGCCCCAGCCCCGACATCGGCAGCGAGGCCGCGCTGCGCCTGGCCGTGCTGGCGGCGCCCAGCGTGGGCTTTTCCACCGGACCCAGCGGCGTGCAGTTGCTCAGGCTGTTCGACCGCTGGGGCATCACCGCCCGGCTGCAGGGCCGCCTGGTTCAGGCACCTGTCGGCGTGCCGGTGGCCGCGTTGGTGGCCCGCGGCGACGTGGCGCTGGGCTTTCAGCAACGGAGCGAGCTGCGTGATGTGGCCGGCATCAGCGTGGTCGGGCCGTTGCCGCCCGCCGTCCAGATCAACACCGTCTTCGCGGCCGGGCTGTGCAGCGCGTCGGCCCAGGCCGGCGCCGTGCGTGCGCTCTTGACCTTCCTGACATCGCCAGCGGCAGCACCGGCCAAGCGGCACCACGGCATGCTGCCGGCCTGATGCAAACGCCATCGGCTGACGACCTGAGCCGAATTCCGGAGAATCCATGATCATCGATGTGCACGGCCACTACACCACCGCACCCCAGGCGCTGGAGACCTGGCGCAACCGGCAGATCGCCGGCATTCAGGATCGCGCCGTGATGCCGAAGGTCAGCGACCTGAAGATCAGCGACGACGAACTGCGCGAGACCATCGAGACCAACCAGTTGGCCAAAATGCGCGAGCGTGGCAGCGACCTCACCATCTTCAGCCCGCGCGCCAGCTTCATGGCCCACCACATCGGCGACTTCAACGTGTCGTCGACCTGGGCGGCGATCTGCAACGAGCTGTGCTACCGGGTGGCTCAACTCTTTCCTGATCACTTCGTGCCGGCCGCGATGCTGCCGCAGAGCCCGGGCGTTGACCCGGCCACCTGCATCGCCGAGCTGGTGAAGTGTGTCGAGCAGTACGGCAACGTCGGCATCAACCTGAACCCCGACCCGTCGGGCGGCCACTGGACCAGCCCGCCGCTGAGCGACCGCGCCTGGTACCCGATCTACGAAAAGATGGTCGAGTACGACATCCCGGCCATGATCCATGTGTCGACCAGCTGCAACGCCTGCTTCCACACCACCGGCGCGCATTACCTGAATGCCGACACCACCGCCTTCATGCAGTGCCTGACCAGCGACTTGTTCACTGACTTTCCGACGCTGAAGTTCCTGATCCCGCATGGCGGCGGCGCGGTGCCCTACCACTGGGGCCGCTTCCGTGGGCTGGCGCAAGAGCTGAAGAAGCCGCTGCTGACCGAGCACCTGCTGAAGAACATCTTCTTCGACACCTGTGTCTACCACCAGCCCGGCATCGACCTGCTGACCAAGGTGATCCCGGTCGACAACATCCTGTTCGCCAGCGAGATGATCGGCGCGGTGCGCAGCATCGACCCCGAGACCGGCTTCTATTTCGACGACACCAAGCGCTACATCGAGGCCAGCACGCAGCTGACGGCAACGCAGAAGCAGCAGGTCTACGAGGGTAATGCGCGACGGGTGTTCGCGCGGCTCGATGCCCAGCTGAAGGCCAGGGGCCGCTGAGTTCGCTTTTTAAACCACTGTCAGGAGACCGGCCATGGGCTATTACCACCTCGGCGTCGTCAAGCGCAACATCCAGCGTGCCGACCGTGCGGCGGTTGAAAAACTGTCACGCTTCGGCGTGGCGACGATCCACGAGGCGATGGGCCGCAGCGGCCTGATGAAGACCACCATGCGCCCGATCTATACCGGCGCCCATGTCTGCGGCACGGCCGTCACCGTGCTGCTGCAGCCCGGCGACAACTGGATGATGCACGTGGCCGCCGAGCAGTTGCAGGCCGGCGACGTGGTCGTGGCCGCCTGCACCAGCGACAGCGAGGATGGTTTTTTCGGCGACCTGCTGGCCACCAGCTTCCGCGCCCGCGGCGCGCTGGGCCTGGTCATCGACGGCGGCGTGCGCGATGTGAAAGACCTGGCCGAGATGGACTTTCCGGTCTTCAGCCGGGCCATCAACGCCAAGGGCACGATCAAGGCCACGCTGGGCTCGGTCAACATCCCGGTGGTCTGCGCCGGCTCGATGGTGCACCCGGGCGATGTGGTGATCGCCGATGCCGACGGCGTGGTGGTGGTGCCCGCGGCGATGGCGCAGCAGGTGGCCGATGCCGCCGAGGCCCGCGAGGCCCTCGAGTCCGACAAGCGCGCGCAGCTGGCCGCCGGCGTGCTGGGGCTGGACATGTACAAGATGCGCGAGCCACTGGAAAAGGCCGGCCTGAAGTACATCGACTGAGTCCGATGAACGTCGACCCGAAGCCCTGGCCCATCGGCCTCGTCGGCTGTGGCGAGGTCGGCCGCATCCTGGCCGATGACCTGCGCTCGCAGAACCTGCAGGTACATCGAAGACAGGAACGGCCGGTTTCACCCGCAGCGTCGACGGGCGGGTCGACGCTGGCCGTGTTTTGGCGGCGGCTGCCACCGACCGCGCGCAGGCTGCCCCCGGCCTCTCCAAGGATTGAACGATGAACAAACCCACCACCGGTGACTTCAACAAGACGCCGGGCTGGCTGGATTGGTCCAGCGGCCCGGCGACGCCGCGCTTCCAGTTGCCTGCCGGTGCGGTCGATGCGCATTGCCATGTGTTCGGCCCTGGCGCCGAGTTTCCCTACGCGCCCGAGCGCAAGTACACGCCTTGCGATGCGTCGAAGGCGCAGCTCTTTGCACTGCGCGACCACCTGGGCTTCACCCGCAACGTGGTGGTGCAGGCCACTTGCCACGGCGCCGACAACCGCGCGATGGTCGACGCGCTGCGGCACAGCGGCGGCATGGCGCGCGGTGTGGCCACCGTCAAGCGCAGCATCAGCGATGCCGAACTGCAAGCGCTGCACCAGGCGGGTGTGCGCGGTGTGCGCTTCAACTTCGTCAAGCGCCTGGTCGACTTCACGCCCAAGGACGAACTGCTGGAGATCGCCGGCCGCATCGCCCGGCTGGGCTGGCATGTGGTGATCTATTTCGAGGCAGTCGACCTGCCCGAGTTGTGGGACTTCTTCGCCGCCGTCCACGATCAATGCGCGACCCCCGTGGTCGTCGACCACATGGGCCGGCCCGATGTCAGCCTGCCCGTCGACGGCCCGCAGTTCGCGCTGTTCGAGCGGTTCATGCGCGAGCACCGCAACGTCTGGAGCAAGGTCAGCTGTCCCGAGCGCTTGAGCGTCACCGGCCCGAAAGCGCTGCTCGGTGAGCCAGGTTTGGCCGATGGCGCCTACTGCGACGTGGTGCCCTTTGCCCGCTGCATCGTCGAACGGTTCCCGGACCGCGTGCTGTGGGGCACCGACTGGCCGCACCCCAACCTGAAGGACCACATGCCCGACGACGGCCTGCTGGTCGACTTCATTCCGCGCATCGCCACCACCGCCGATCTTCAGCGCAAGCTGCTGGTCGACAACCCGATGCGCTTGTACTGGCCCGAGGAGTCTTGACACCATGGCTTTGCACAAACCCTACCTGGACGTGCCCGGCACGACCATCTTCGACGCCGAGCAGTCGCGCAAGGGCTACCACCTGAACCAGTTCTGCATGTCGCTGATGAAGGCCGCCAACCGCCAGCGCTTCAAGGCCGACGAGCGGGCCTACCTCGACGAGTGGCCGATGACCGAGGAGCAGAAGCAGGGCGTGCTGACCCGCGACCTGAACCGCTGCATTGCTGCCGGCGGCAACATCTACTTTTTGGCCAAGATCGGTGCCACCGACGGCAAGAGCTTCCAGTACATGGCTGCCAGCATGACCGGCATGACGCAGGATGCGTACGCGGCGATGATGCTGGCCGGCGGCCGGTCAGTCGATGGCAATCGCTATGTCGGCGAGAAGAAGGTGAACAACTGATGGCCCGCATCACCGCCAGCGTTTTCACCTCCCATGTGCCGGCCATCGGCGCCGCGCTCGATCTGGGCAAGCGCAACGATCCCTACTGGCGGCCGGTGTTCAAGGGCTACGAGTATTCCAAGCAGTGGTTCAAGGACAACCCACCCGACGTGATCTTCCTGGTCTACAACGACCACGCCACGGCCTTCAGCCTGGAGATGATCCCCACCTTCGCCATCGGCACGGCCGCTGAATTTCAGCCCGCCGACGAAGGCTGGGGTCCGCGCCCGGTACCCACCGTGATCGGCCATCCCGAACTGGCTGCCCACATCGCGCAGAGCGTGATCCAGGACGACTTCGACCTGACCATCGTCAACAAGATGGACGTCGACCACGGCCTGACCGTGCCGCTGAGCCTGATGTGCGGCCAGCCGGGTGCTGACAAGCCGGGCGACCAGCCCGCCTGGCCTTGCCCGGTGATCCCGTTTGCGGTCAACGTGGTGCAGTACCCGGTGCCCAGCGGCAAGCGCTGCTTTCTGCTGGGACAGGCGATCCGCCGCGCGGTGGAGAGCTACGACCCCGACTTGAAGGTGCACATCTGGGGCACCGGCGGCATGAGCCACCAATTGCAGGGCGCGCGGGCCGGGTTGATCAATCGGACCTTCGACAACGCCTTCCTCGACCGGCTGATCGCCGACCCGGCGGCGCAAGCCGCCGTGCCGCACATCGATTACGTGCGCGAGGCGGGCAGCGAAGGCATTGAGCTGGTGATGTGGCTGATCGCCCGCGGCGCCATGTCGGATGTCGGCGACGGGGCCGGGGGCAGGCCGCCCACCGTGAAGCATCGCTTCTACCATGTGCCAGCCAGCAACACCGCCGTCGGCCACCTGATCCTGGAGAACCACTGACATGAGCGCCTTCAACAAACCGACCATCGGAGTGGCATTGGCCGGAGCCGGCGCTTTCGGCATCAAGCACCTGGATGGCATCCGGAACATCGAGGGTGTCGAGGTGGTGTCGCTGGTGAGCCGCGAGCTGGAGAAAACACGCGAGATTGCGGCGAAGTTCGGCATCCGCCATGTGACGACCGACCTGGCTGACAGCCTGGCCTTGCCCGAGGTCGACGCGGTGATCCTGTGCACACCCACGCAACTGCATGCGGCGCAGACCGTGGCTTGCCTGCAGGCCGGCAAGCATGTGCAGTGCGAAATCCCGCTGGCCGACACGCTGGCCGGCGCGCAGGACGTGGTGGCACTGCAACAGCGGACCGGCCTGGTGGCGATGGCCGGCCACACCCGGCGCTTCAACCCCAGCCACCAGTGGCTGCACCAGAAGATCGACGCCGGTGAATTCAGGCTCCAGCAGATGGATGTGCAGACCTATTTCTTCCGCCGCAGCAACATCAACGCGCTGGGCCAGCCGCGCAGCTGGACCGACCACCTGCTGTGGCACCACGCTGCGCACACCGTCGACCTGTTCGCCTACCAGGCAGGTTCACCGATCGTGAAGGCCAACGCGATCCAGGGGCCGATTCATCGGGGCTTGAACATCGCGATGGACATGAGCATCCAGCTCAAGGCCGCCAACGGTGCGATCTGCACGCTGTCACTCAGCTTCAACAACGACGGCCCGCTGGGCACCTTCTTCCGCTACATCGGCGACAACGGCACCTACCTGGCGCGCTACGACGACCTTTTCAACGGCCAGGACGAGAAGATCGACGTGTCGCAGGTGGCGGTGTCGATGAACGGCATCGAACTGCAGGACCGCGAGTTCTTCGCCGCGATCCGCGCTGGCCGCGAGCCCCGTGCCAGCGTGTCGCAGGTGTTGCCGTGCTACCAGGTGCTGCACGACCTGGAACAGCAGCTCAACGCCGGCTGATGCCGGCCGAACGCCGGCGCGCAGCAGGGTGATCTCGCGCATCGCCTCGATGCCTGGCCTGTCGGCCTGGATGGTCCGCGCCGGCCCAAGCAAGAAAACCTCGACGGCCACCGGACCGGCGAGGTTTTCAGCGACGCACGGCGGCAGTCGGGAGTCTCTTGTTGCGGCAGCGGCGCGAGGCCGAACTTCAGGGTTTGGCGCCGCCTTCGGCGTCGGCTTCCTTGCAGCTCGGCGAGCAAACGAACTGCGCTTTGCCCAGCAACCGGCGTGACTTCAGCTGGCTGCGCGGGCGGTGCTTGCCGCACAGGAAACACGACATGGTGGCGGCGCCGAAGGCACCTGCGGCAGTGAATGGCGAACCGGGCGTCTTGCTGCGATAACGCAGGCCGTCGGAATCGATGGAAGTCTTGGTATCGGCTTTGGCCATGGGTATGTGCGGACGGACGTTGAAGTGGCAGCGCAGGGATCTGCGCGTCACCGCGGCTGAATACGAGATCCGGCCCAGGTGACCCTATTGTGCCACAACTCTTATATTTTACATAATATACATCGTCGCGGTTTTAGGTTGACCAAAACTCCGCGCAGACCAGGCTGCGGAACGAGCCCCTCCCATCGAAACCGACAAACCGGTATGGCTGTCGAGGCCCTCACCACTCCACCGACAGCGGCCCGATCGGCGCGCGCGGCGCAGCGCTGGGCGCTTTGGGCACGGTACTGGGCACGGTACTGGGCACGGTACTGGGCACGGTACTGGGCACCGTACTGGGCACCGTAGGAGGCCCCGCAATCGGCGCAGGGGCCAGACCGGCTGCAGCCGCCGCCGCGCCCGGCGCCGACACCGGCAAGCCCTGCGGCGACCCAGCCGCCAGCAGATGCCGATCGGTCACCGGCTGGCAGACGACCATCAGTTGGGCTTGGCGTTGCGGTGGCGTGATCCACAGGCTGGAGAAATGAACCCAGCGCTCCCGTCGGCTGTCCGTTGCTTCCAATCGCTGGTCACGGGCGGTCTGGCGCAGGATCTCGCCGCCTTGTGGGCACAACAGCACCGCTTCTCGGCGCAGAGCGGCCAGATCATGACCGGTCAGCTCGAACGCCGACTGGTCGGCCCGCGCCGTGGCCAGTGTGCGCACGTCCAGCGTGCTGGCGCATCCGGTCAGCGCCAGCAGACCGCACGACAGCGCCAGTTGCGCGCAGCGGGCCGCCCGGGGACTGGAGCCGGCCATCGTCCAGTGCAACGCCCGGGGCCTGGAGCCGGTCATCGTCCAGTTCAATCGTGGCGCGTGAAGGCGCCGGACACGGCGTCAAGGCGCCAGCCTGTGGGTTGCTCGGCCGCAGCAGCTTCATTGGCCTGGGCACGGTCGTCGCTGGCGTCGGCCATGGGGGCCGGCGGTTCGACGCCTTCGCCAGCATCGTCAGCGGCGCCGCCCAGCAAAGGCTTGTCCAGCGGTCGGCACACCCGACGGTGCAGGCCTTCAAGCCGCTCGGAGCGCTCGATCTGCGCGATCACCGCCTGGGGGTCGAGCATCAGTGCAAACGGATTGATGTTGCGGGGCAAGGTCTGCATGGTGCTGGGTCCGGGTGGCACGGGCGGTCTGCCCGTGAAACCAATGTAGGCCGGCCCCCGCACGAACTGAAGTCAGTGCATCGACAAGCCGCGTGTCAGGCTTTGGATGACACGCACGTCGGGCAGTGGCACTGCCGCCCGGCGGTGACGGACGCCCCGGGCAGGCCTCAGCGCGCTGCGGCCTGCAGTTGCCGGGCCAGCGATTCGCGCCCGCCCTTGCCGGCAAAGTCGGCCGCCGACAGCCCCTGGTCATTTTTCAGGCGGGGATCGGCGCCCTGCTGCAGCAGCTGTTTCACCGCGTCTTCGGGCCCGTACTGGGCGGCCATCATCAGCGGCGTGGTGCCGTTGGGTGCGCGCACGTCGACCCGCGCGCCGCGGCCCAGCAACAGGGCCACGGTCTTGGCGTCGGGGCCTGCAGCGGCATAGTGCAGCGGGGTCCAGCCCGGCCGCCCGCCGTTGTCGATGCCGTTGAGCCGCGCGCCCCGGTCGAGCAGGCGCCCTGCCCACTCGCTCTGACCGCGCAGCGCGGCCATCATCAGGGGCGTCTCACCCACCGCATTGACCTGGTCGATGCGGGTCTGCGGGTGGTCGATCAACGCGGCACCGACCTTGAAACTGCCGTCGCGCAGCGCCAGGTAAAGCGGCACCTGACCCTTGTCGTCGACCGAGTTGGCATCGAAACCCTGCGCCAGCAACGCCCGCACCGTGCCGGCATCGTCGCCCTTGATCGCTTGGAAAAAGTCTTCGTAGACGCCCGCATTCGCCAGGCTGTATCCCATCAAAACAACAAGATACAGCGCCTTTTTAAAGTAATTTATCAACATTTTCAGGCTTCCAGGGCTGCCGTCGGAACGGCAAACAGTTGTTCGAAATTGCGGCTGGTGGCCGCGGCAACGGTGTCGACCGGCAAGCCCTTCAGCCGCGCCAGTTCAGCGGCCACGTGCACCACGTAGGCCGGCTCGTTGGGCCGGCCGCGGTGCGGCGCCGGCGCCAGGTAGGGGCTGTCGGTCTCGATCAGGCAGCGGTCCAGCGGCACGAAGGCCGCCACCTCGCGCAGCTCATGGGCGTTCTTGAAGGTCAGGATGCCGGAAAACGAGATGTGGAAACCCAGGTCGAGCGCGGCGCGCGCGACGTCCAGGGTTTCGGTGAAGCAGTGGAAGACGCCGGTCAGGGCAGCGCCGGGTACGGCTTGCGCATCGCCCAGCATCGCCAGCGTGTCGGCCGATGCGCTGCGGGTGTGGATCACCAGCGGCTTGGCCACCGCCCGAGCCACCGCCAGGTGCACGCCGAAGCGGTCGCGCTGCCAGGCCATGTCGGCGACGCTGCGGCCGTTGAGCCGGTAGTAGTCGAGCCCGGTCTCGCCGATGGCCACCACCCTGGGCTGCAGCGCCAGCGCCTGCAGGCGGGCGATGTCGGGCTCTTCGACGCCCTCGTTGTCCGGGTGTACCCCGGCAGTGCACCAGAAGTTGTCATGCGCCAGCGCCAGGCCGTGCACGGTGTCGAACTCTTCCAGCGTGGTGCAGATCACCAGCGCGCGGTCGACCCGGGCGGCGGCCATGTCGGCGCGCACGCAGTCGATACGGCCCAGCAACTCGGGAAAACTCAGGTGGCAGTGCGAATCGACGAACATCGTGGCAATCGGCGGTGGTGGTAAGAGCGAGGGTGGTGGAGCCGGTGGAGGTGGCCGTGACCCGAGCCGGTGGCCATGGCCCGTCGCCGCGGCCGGCGCCTGCAAGCCAAGCTGGTCGGGCCGGCCTGCGGCAGACCGGCGTCGCCAGACCGGGCGGATCGGGCCGGCAGGGTCAGACGGTCTGGGTCGGACGAGACGAGGCGATCTGGGTGCCCAGGATCTCCTCGATCTTGAGCTTCAGCAGCCGGGTTTTTTCGTCAGCGGGAAAGCGCACGCCCACGCCCTGGGTGCGGCCACCCGAGGCGTTGGCCGGCGTGATCCAGGCCACCTTGCCGGCCACCGGATAGCGTTGCAGGTCGTCAGGCAAGGACAGCAACAAATAGATGTCCTCGCCAAGCTTGTAGGGCCGCTGGGTCGGCACGAACAGGCCGCCGTCGGTCAACAGCGGCATGTAGGCGGCGTACAGCGCGCCCTTCTCGCGGAACACGAGTTGGATCACGCTGGGCCGCTGGGTCGCCACCGGGGCGGCAGTGGCGGCAGTGGCGGCAGCGGATGGGCTGGGTTCGCTCATCGGCCCGAGTGTAGCGAGGCGCCGCTTCGTGGCGCGTTCGGTGGGCCGGACGGTGGGCCGGGCCGCGCCGCGGCGCCGGACCACACCGCGCGGGCCTGGCTGACCAGCGACTCGACCAGCAGGCCCGCGTTCCACGGGTGTTCGTCATGACGCGCGGCGCGCAGCAGGGCGTGCTGCCACTGGCGCAGCACGGTGGGGTCGGTGTCGGCTGGCAGCTGGCCCGCTGCGAAGAAACGCGGCATGCCGCCGGCGGCCTGCACCTGGGCGTCGTGGGCCAGCTTCAGCAGCAACTCGATCACCCGCGGCAACGGCCGGCCGAGCAGCGCCGACGCATCGCCCGCCGCCACCCGGCGTGGCAATGCCGCCAGCAGCGCAGGGCTCAAGCCCTCCTGGGCCCAGGCCAGCGCCTCCAGCGGGCTTTCCCCGGCGGCGGCCAGCAACGCGGCGGCATCGGCCAGACTCTGCGCCTGCAACCAGGCCAGCGCTTGCGCGGCGGGCGGCAGCGCCAGCCGCAGCCGCTGGCAGCGGCTGCGCACGGTGGGCAGCAAGCGCTCGGGGTCGGCGCTGGTCAGCAGCAGGCGCATCGCGCCAGGCGGCTCTTCCAGCGTTTTCAGCAGCGCGTTGGCGGCGGGGCCGTTCATCGCATCGGCCGGGTGCAGCAGCAGCACCTTGCCGCGGCCGCGCCCGCTGGTCTGCTGCGACCAGGCGATTGCCTGCCGCACCTGCTCGATCCGCACGTCGCGGCTGGGCTTGGCATCGGCCTTGTGGAGCTTGCTGTCCTCGTCGTCGACCCAGCCCAATTGCACCCGCAGCGCATCGGGCAGCAGGATCAGCAGGTCGGGATGCACGCGGGTGGCCACCAGGTGGCAACTGGCACAGCGCCCGCAGGGCAGGCCGCTGGCGGCCGCGCCGGGCGCCTCGCACAGCGCGGCCTGGGCCAGCAGCAGGCCGAATTCGAGGTGGCCGGCGCCGGCCGGGCCGTGGATCAGCAGTGCATGGGCGCCGGCCAGCGCGCGCGACTGCGCCAGCGCGTCACCCAGCCAGGGCAGCGGCAGTTGGCCATCGGGGCCGACGCCGATCGGCCGCTGCACGGGCGTGTCGCGGGCCATCAGCGCAGCCGGCGGGTCGCAACCGCCTGTTGCACCTGGGCCCACACCGCCGCGGGTGGCTGGTCGGCGTCAATGCGGACCCATCGTGCCGGCGCATCGGCCGCGCGTTCGGCATAGCCCGTTTGCACCCGCTCGAAGAAGCCGATGCCCTCGCCTTCGAGCCGGTCGGCGGCACGCGCAGCGCCGCGGCGGGCAGCGGCCACCGCCGGCGGCAGGTCGAACCACAGCGTCAGGTCGGGTTGCAGCAGGCCGCCCGGCACCCCGGCATCGTGCTGCACCCAGCGTTCCAGTTGCGCCAGCACGCCGAGGTCGAATCCCCGGCCGCTGCCCTGGTAGGCGAAGGTGGCGTCGGTGAAGCGGTCGCAGATCACCACGGCGCCGCGGGCCAGGGCGGGTCCGATCACGGTGATGAGGTGGTCTCGCCGACCGGCAAATACCAGCAAGGCCTCGGTCAGCGCGTCCATCGGTTGCTGCAGGAACAGCGTGCGCAGTTGTTCAGCCAGCGGAGTGCCACCGGGCTCGCGGGTCACCAACACCTCCTGCCCTGGGGCGCGCAGGGCGTCGGCAAGGGCGGCCAGGTGGGTCGACTTGCCGGCGCCGTCGATGCCTTCGAAGCTGATGAACTGGCCACGGCGGGTGGCGGGGGCCGGCCCGGCACCACCCGCCACATCGGCGCGCGGGGGCGCATCGGCCTGCGGGCTGGCAGGCGGAAAGCTCATGGTGACTTGGTGGCGGCCTGGCCGCGCTGGTACTGGTTCACCGCCCGATTGTGCGCGGCCAGGGTGCTGCTGAAGACGCTGCTGCCGTCGCCGCGCGCGACGAAGTACAGCGCGCCGGTGCGCTCGGGCTGCACCGCCGCCCGCAGCGAGGCCATGCCCGGCATCGCGATCGGTGTCGGCGGCAGGCCGTTGCGGGTGTAGGTGTTCCACGGCGTGTCGGCCAGCAGATCACGCTTGCGCAGGTTGCCGTCGAATGGCAGGCCGACCGCGTCGCTGATGCCGTAGATCACGGTCGGGTCGGTCTGCAGCGGCATGCCCAGCCGCAGCCGATTGGCAAACACGCCAGCCACCTGGCCACGGTCAGCCGCCGTGCCGGTCTCCTTCTCGATGATCGACGCCAGCACCAGCGCCTGCTCGGGCGTGCGCAACGGCAGGTCGGGCGCACGCTCGGCCCAGACGGCGGCCAGGCGGCGGCTCTGCAACTCAGCCGCCCGGCGCAGCACCGTCAGGTCGCTGACGCCACGGCTGTAAAGGTAGGTGTCGGGGTGAAAGCGGCCCTCTGCGGCCACACCCGGCAGGCCGATGGCGGCCATCAGCTCGGCCTCGGCCAAGCCGGCGGCGCTGGGCTTGAGGTGCGGTGCGGCGGCCAGTGCAGCGCGGAACTGGCGAAACGTCCAGCCCTCGATCAACCGCACCCGCTCGAAGGCCTCGTCGCCCTGCACCATCTTGGCCAGCAGACTGCGCGGGGTGACACCTGGCTCCAGTTCGTAGCTGCCGGCACGGATGCGGCGGGCGTCGCCGCTGAGGCGGAACCACTGGTACAGCAGCGAGGGATCGGTCAGCACGCCAGCGCGCACCCAGGCCTGCGCCACCTCGCGCGGCGCGGTGCCGGGCTCGATCGACAGCTCGACCGTGGCCGCCGCCAGTGGCAGTGGCCGCTGCAGCCACCACCAGGCAGCCGCCGCGCTGGCGATCAAGGCCAGCACCAGGCCAACAAGAAGGACACGCCAGGGTTTCATGCAAGCAGCTACGGCCGGATGGCCCGGGCCAGCGGTGCGTCAAACGGCTGGGCCATCGGCATTGGAAAGGGGGCGTGATGATAATCGGCGGCATGAATGCTCAAACGCCATCCGCGCCGACCGCCGGAACCACCGCCACAGCGGCTGCCACGACCCCTGCCGCCGCAGCCCCCGGCGGCATGCTGCGCCTGGCCGATTGGGGCCTGATCCGCGCCCGCGGTGCCGATGCCGCCGCCTTCCTGCACGGCCAGTTGACGCAGGACGTCACCTCGCTGGGCGTCACCTCGCCGGGCGCTGGCGACGCTCGGCTGGCCGGCTACTGCACGGCCAAGGGCCGGCTGCTGGCCAGCTTCGTGCTGTGGCGCAGTGATGCCGACGCCGACACCGACACCATCGACCTGGCCTGCAGCGCCGATCTGCTGGCACCGACCCTGAAACGCCTGTCGATGTTCGTGCTGCGCGCCAAGTGCAAGCTGAGCGATGCCTCGGCCGAGGTGGCGCTTTTCGGATTGGCCGGTGCCGAGGCCACCGCCTGGCTGGGCGATGGCGCACCGCCGCGGCCTTGGGCCACGCGGGCGGCCGGCGCCGGCCGCGCCGTGCGCCTGCCGGACGCCACCGGCCAGGCCCGCTACCTGCTGACCCTGCCCGCCGATGCACCCGCCCCGGCTTTGCCGGCGCTGGCAGCCGACGACTGGGCCTGGCTGGAAGTGCAGAGCGGCGTGGTGCGCATCGTCGCGGCCACGGTCGAGCAGTTCGTGCCGCAGATGGTCAACCTGGAACTGGTGGGCGGCGTCAATTTCCAGAAGGGCTGCTACCCCGGCCAGGAGATCGTGGCCCGCAGCCAGTACCGCGGCACGCTCAAGCGCCGGGTGATGGCCTTCGACAGCGGTGCCCCGCTGGCCGCCGGCCAGGAGGTGTTCCACAGCGCCGACCCCGGCCAGCCTGCCGGCCTGGTGGCGCTGGCCGCCGCCCGGCCTGGTGGCGGCGGCAGCGCACTGGTCGAGATCAAGCTGGCGATGCTGGACAGCGGCAGCCTGCATGCCGGCGCGGCCGACGGCCCGCTGCTGGTGCGCGGCGCCCTGCCCTATGCGATCCCGGTCGACGCGGCCTGATCCCGCTGACCCGGGCGACCTTGCTGCATGGGGTGACCCCGATGGTCCTGTCGACAGAACGCCGACTCTTCGTCTACTACCGCGTCGCAGAGCCGGCGTTGGCGGCCACGGTGGCGGCGGTCCGGACGATGCAGGCGGCCCTGTCCGAAGCCCACCCCGGCCTGCGCGCCGAATTGCTGCGCCGCCCCGAGCTGCGCGACGGTGAGGTGACGCTGATGGAAACCTACGCCAGCGGGGCCGGTGTTTCACCCGCGCTGGAGTCCGCCATCGCCCAGGCCGCCAATTCCCTGCCCCTGCCCCTGCCCCAACCCCGCCACACTGAACGCTTCGACCCGCCATGACCAACGACGACTTCAAGGCCTTGTTGCAGCGCTTCACGCAGGCCGCCGAGGCGGGTGATGGTGAGGCCCTGTCGGCCTGCTTCACACCCGACGGCGTCTACCACGACTACATCTACGGCGACCACCGCGGCCATGCCGACATGGCCCACATGCTGGTCGACCTGTTCCACCGCGACGCCGGGCCCGACTACCGCTGGGAGATGTTCGATCCGGTCTGCAACGGCGACCTGGGCTATGCCTGGTCGCTGTCGAGCTTCACCTCGCGCATCCCCGAGTTCGCCGGCAAATCGGTGGTGATCGACGGCATGAGCCGATTCGAGCTGCGCGACGGCTTGATCAGCGACTACCGCGAGTCGGTCAACGGCGGCGTGGCGATGGCCCAGCTGGGCGTGGAGCCGGCGCGCATCGCCAAGGTGCTGGCCCGCTGGGGCCGGCAGATGGTCGACCAGCCGACGACGCAGGCTTTTCTGGCGCGCGCCAAGGGCAGCCGGATCTGACCCCGGTCGGCGGCGCGGGTCGGTGGCGCCGGCGCTACAGCGCCTTGACCATCGCCAGGTGCGGGATGTCGGCTTCCTCGAATTCTGCGCCCAGCACCTCGAAGCCGGCACGCCGGTAAAAGCCCGCCGCCGAGCTTTGGGCATGCAGCAGCACCTGGCGGTCGCCGCGCTCGCGGGCGGCCTGCATCAGCGCATCCAGCACCGCACGCCCCACCCGGCTGCCGCGCATGGTGGCCACCACCGCCATGCGGCCGATCTTCGAGACGCCCGGCTCGTGTTTCAGCAGCCGGCCGGTGGCCAGCGGCAGGCCGAAACGGTTGTAGGCCACCGCGTGCACACACACCGCGTCGGCGGCGTCCCATTCCAGCTCGGCCGGAATGCCCTGCTCGTCGACGAACACCTGCTTGCGGATGGCGCCCGCCTCGCGGCCCAGCGTGTCCCAGGCGCCCACCCGCACATCCACCATAGCCTGGCCGGTGTCGAAGGCGTGCAGCACGTCGCGCAGGTCTTGCGGCAGCGGCTGGCTTTTTTGCGTCGCCGGGTTGGCGAAGACGTAGACCAGCTCGCCGCTGACCAGCAACTGGTCACCACGGAACACCGCACAGCCCAGCACCATCGACGAGTTGCCGATGCGCGCGGTGCGCACACCGACGTCGACCAGGTCGTCGTAGCGGGCCGAGGCCAGGTAGTCGACCGTCGCCCTGCGCACGAACAGGTCGCCGTCCAGCGCGGCCATGGTCTCGTGGTAGGGCAGCGCCAGCGCCCGCCACCAGCCGGCCACGGCGGTGTCGAAATACATCAGGTAATGGCCGTTGAAGACGATCTTCTGCAGATCGACCTCGACCCAGCGCACCCGCAGGCGCTCGAAATGGCGGAATTCAGCTCTCGTGGTCATCGTCTCGAAGTCTCCAGGCATCGGCCAGCGCGGCCGCGGCCGCGGCCTGGGCCACAGCCGCTTCCTTCAGCGCGCGGCCCATCTTGATGAAATCATGCGTCAGGCCACGGGCCAGTTCCAGCGCCACCGGGACAGCGGCGGCGCGCAGCCGGTCGGCATAGGCCAGGCCTTCATCTACCAGCGGATCGCATTCGGCCAGGATCACGCAGGCGGGCGCCACGCCGTCCAGGTCATCGGCCTCCAGCGGGGCGAAGCGCCAGTCGCGGCGGTGGTGGTAGTCGATGTAGTGGTCGAAGAACCAGGCCACGTTGGCGGCATCCAGCAGAAAGCCGTTGGCAAACATCCGGTGCGAAGCGGTGTCGCTGTGGGCCGTGGTGCCGGGCGTGATCAGCAGTTGCAGCGCCAGCGCCAGGCCGCGGTCACGGGCGTGGATCGCGCAGACCGCCGCCAGCGTGCCACCGGCGCTGTCGCCGCCCACGGCCAGGCGGCTGCCGTCCAGGCCCAGGTCGGCCGCGCCCTCACGCGCCAGCCAGTGCATCGCCGCCCAGGCGTCGTCGACCGCGGTCGGAAAGCGGTGCTCGGGCGCCAGCCGGTAGTCCAGCGCCAGCACCGCGCCGCCCGAGCGCAGTGCCAGCTGCCGGCACAGGCTGTCGTGTGTTTCCAACCCGCCGATCACGAAACCGCCGCCGTGCAGGTACAGCAGCACCGGCAGCCTGGCGTGGCTTGGCGCGTACAGCCGGGCGCGCAGCGGTGTGCCGTCGGCGGCAGGCACGGTGACGTCCTGCACCCGGTCCAACGGCGCGCGCGGCGGCTCCAGCACCTCGGCGGCCTTGTCGTAGGCCACGCGGGCTTCGGCCGGTGTCATCTCGTGGAACGGCACCCGCTGGGCGCGGCGGATGCGGTCGAGCAAGCCGGCCATCACCGGGCTGAGCAGTTGGGTTGTCACGTTCACAACAGGGCGCGAGAAGGGGGCGAAGGATACTGCCGAGTTGCCAACGCCCCGGAGACCTCATGGCCCGCATCGTCTACTTGACCCAGATCGAAATCGACCACGGCGCGGTCCGTTGCCTGCCCGAAGAATGTCAGCGTGTGGGCATGAAAAAGCCGCTGGTCGTCACCGACGCCGGCGTGCGCGCGGCCGGCGTGCTCGACATCGCATTGACCGCGCTGGGCGCCCTGCCCCACGCGGTGTTCGACCAGACGCCGAGCAACCCGACCGAGGCCGCCGTGCGCGCCGCCGTCGAGGTTTACAAGGCCAACGGCTGCGACGGCCTGATCGCGGTCGGCGGCGGCTCGTCGATCGACCTGGCCAAGGGCGTGGCGATCCTGGCGACCCACCCGGGCCATCTCAAGCTGTACGCGACGATCGAAGGCGGCAGCGGCAAGATCACCGACGCGGCAGCGCCGTTGATCGCCGTGCCCACCACCGCGGGCACCGGCAGCGAGGTGGCGCGCGGCGCCATCGTGATCATCGACGACGGCCGCAAGCTGGGCTTCCACAGCTGGCACCTGATGCCCAGGGCCGCGATCCTCGACCCCGAGCTCACCTTGGCGTTGCCGCCCGGCCTGACCGCCGCCACCGGCATGGACGCGATCGCCCATTGCCTGGAGACCTTCATGGCGCCGGCCGTCAACCCGCCGGCCGACGGCATCGCACTCGACGGTCTGGCGCGCGGCTGGGCCCATATCGAGCGCGCCACCCGCGACGGCCAGGACCGCGAGGCGCGCTGGAACATGATGAGCGCCAGCATGCAGGGCGCGATGGCCTTCCAGAAGGGCCTGGGCTGCGTGCATTCGCTCAGCCACAGCCTGGGCGGCGTCAACCCGCGGTTGCACCACGGCACGCTCAACGCGATGTTCCTGCCGGCGGTGGTGCTGTTCAACGCGCCGGCCGACGCCATGCAGAAAGAGCACCGGCTGCAGCGCATGGCCCAGGCCATCGGCCTGGCCGGCTGCGACATCGCCGGCCAGGCGCTGGCCGACGCGATCCGCGCACTGAACGCCCGGCTGGGCCTGCCCAGCGGGCTGGCGGCGATGGGCGTGACGCCCGACTTGTTCGAGCGGGTGATCGACGGCGCAATGGCCGACCACTGCCACAGGACCAACCCGCGCATCGCCACGCGGGACGACTACCGGGCGATGCTCGACACCTCGATGTGACCGCTGCGGCGGTGCCCGATCACTGCCGCCAAAATTGCGGCGTGAACAGCACCAGCAGGCTCAGCAGCTCCAGCCGGCCCAGCAGCATGCCGAAGGTGCAGACCCAGGTCTGAAAGTCCGTCAGGCCGCCGAAGTTGACCGCCGGACCCACCTCGCCGAGGCCGGGGCCGATGTTGTTGACGCTGGCGATCACCGCGGTGAAGGCGGTGACCACGTCCAGGCCCGAGAACAGCAGCACCATGGTCAGGCCGACCAGCGTGGCGCCGTACATCATCATGAAGGCGATCACGCTCTGCATCACCCGCGGGCTGACCACCTGGCCGGCCAGCACCACCGGGTTGACGACGTTGGGGTGCACGATGCGCACCAGTTCGCGCTGCGACTGCTTCAGCAGCAACAGCATGCGCACCATCTTGATGCCGCCGCCGGTCGACCCGGCGCAGGTGGCGAAACAGCCCAGCAGGATCATCAGCAGCGGCGCGAACACCGGCCACTGGGCGTAGTCGTGCGCCGCATAGCCGGTGGTGGTGGCCAGCGAGACGACATGGAACACGGTGTGGCGCAGCGATTCACCGAAGGTCGGGAACTCGCCATGCACCGTCAGGTACAGCGATATCAACAGCACCGTGGCCAGGACCACGCCGTAGAAGGCCCGCACCTCGATGTTGCGCCACAAGACCCTCAGCGAGCGCTGCCGCCAGGCCGCGAAGTACAGCGCGAAGCTGACGCCCGACAGCATCATGAAGACCACCGCCACCGCCTCGATCAGCGGCGAGTTCCAGTAGCCGAAGCTGGCGTCGTGCGACGAAAAGCCGCCCAGCCCCATCGTCGTGCACATGTGCATGAAGGCGTCGGCCCAGCTCATGCCGGCGGCCCGGTAGGCCAGGAAGCAGGCCAGCGAGAACACGAAATAGACCGTCCACAGGCCGCGTGCGGTCTCGGCCATGCGCGGGGTCAGCTTCTGGTCCTTCATCGGCCCGGCGGTTTCGGCCTTGAACAGCTGCGCGCCGCCCACGCCCAGCAGCGGCAGCACCGCCACCGCCAGCACGATGATGCCCAACCCGCCCACCAGCATCATGAAACAGCGCCAGACATTGACGCTGAGCGGCAGGTTGTCGAGCCCGGTGATCACCGTGGCGCCGGTGGCGGTGAAGCCCGACATCGCCTCGAAATAGGCGTCGGTGACGCTGATGCCCGGCACCGCCAGCCACAGCGGCAGCGCGCCGAAGGCCGGCAGCAGCAGCCAGGTCAGGCTGACCAGCACGAAGCCGTCGCGCGGCTGCAGCTCACGCCGAAACTGGCGCGTGGCCAGGCTCATCAGCACGCCGACCACCGACGTGACGACGATCGAGGTGATGAATGCCCCCTCGGCCGGATCGCCCGCGGCCAGCGCAAAGGCCAGCGGCACGACCATCAGCACCGCGAAGATCACGACCATGCGCCCGACCAACGCGATGACAGCCAGCGGCGAGGTCAACTGGCGACTCTCCGAGCTGCGCGCGCCGGGCGCGGTGTCGGTCCTGGCATGCGGCGCGTCATCGTCAAGGGTTCAGAACAGGAAAGTCGCGCTGACCTGGAACAGCCGCTCGACATCGCGCACCAGCCGCTTGCGCGGCACGAACACGATGACGTGGTCGTCGCGCTCGATCACCGTGTCGTGGTGCGGGATGATCACCTGCTGCGGCGCACCGTTGTCGCCACCGCCGCGCACGATCGCGCCGATCTGCGAGCCGCCGGGCAGCGCCAGCTCCTCGATGCGGCGGCCGACCACGCGCGAGGTCTTGCGGTCGCCGCGGGCCACCGCCTCCAGCGCCTCGGCGGCGCCGCGGCGCAGGCTGTAGACGGCCTCCACGTCGCCGCGCCGCACATAGGCCAGCAACTCGCCGATCACCGTCTGCGCCGGGCTCAGCGCGATGTCGATCTGCGTGCCCTGCACCAGGTCGGCGTAGGCGCGGCGGTTGATCAGCGCCAGTACCCGCCGCGCGCCCATGCGCTTGGCCAGCAGGCAGGACATGATGTTGTCCTCGTCGTCGTTGGTCAGCGCGATGAACAGGTCGACGTCCTCGACCTGCTCTCGTTCCAGCAGGTCTTCGTCGGTCGAATCGCCGTGCAGCACCAGCACGTCGCTGGACAGCTCGGTGGTCAGGTACTCGCAGCGCGACAGGCTGGGTTCGACCAGCTTGAGCCGGCAGCTGTCCTGGATCTCGCGGGCCAGCCGCAGGCCGACCTTGCCGCCGCCGGCAATCATCACCCGGCGCACCGGCTGGTCGCGCCGGCGCACGGCGTCGAGCACGCGGCGGATGTCGCCGGTGGCGGCCAGCACGAAGACCTCGTCGCCGGGCTCGATCGCGGTACCGCCGTTGCAGACCACGCGGTGGTCGTTGCCGTTCTCGTCCTTGCGGTAGATCGCGACGAAGCGCATTGGCACCTGCGGCACCAGCTGCGGCAGCTCGGAGATGATGTGGCGCACCATCGGCCCGCCGCTGACCGCGCGCACCGCGATCAGGCTGACCGCGCCGCCGGCGAACTCCAGCACCTGCAGCGCCTCGGGGTAGTCGATCAGCTTGCGGATGGTGTTGGTGACCGACGCCTCGGGGCAGATCACCGCGTCGACCGCGAAGCCGTCGACGCCGAGCAAGGGGCTGCCCTGCTGGAATTCGGGCGAGCGCACCCTGGCGATGCGGGTGGGGATGTTGAACACGTCGTGCGCCACCTTGCAGGCCACCAGGTTGGTCTCGTCGGCCGAGGCGCAGGCGATCAGCATGTCGGCATCGCGGGCACCGGCGGCCTCCAGCACCGACGGCTGGATGCCGTTGCCGGCCACGCCGCGCAAGTCCAGCCGCCCCTGCAACTCGGCCAGCCGCTGCGGGCTGGTGTCGATCACCGTGATGTCGTTTTTCTCGGAGACCAGGCTCTCGGCGACGCTTTCGCCGACACGGCCGGCGCCGAGGATGATGATGTTCATGGGCCGCGATGATAAGGACCGTGCCCGCACTGCAGCCTGTCGCACGCTGCTGCAGTCTGTCGCGGGCAGCTGGCGCGGTCACCGCGGCAGCCGTTATGGTGTGCTACATCAGCAACACACCTGACCGGCGCATGCAGACCTGGGACCACCAACTGCCGATCTACCAGCAACTGGCCGACCGCCTGGCCGCCAGCCTGCTCGACGGCGAGCTGCCCGAGGGCGAACCGATGCCCTCGGTGCGTGCGTTGGCCAGCCGCTACCTGCTGAACCCGTTGACCGTCAGTCGGGCGCTGCAGGCGCTGGACGAAGACGGCCTGCTGGAAACCCGTCGCGGCCTGGGGCTCTACGTGCGGCCCGGCGCCCGTGAACGGCTGAAAGCGGCCGCCCGTGAGCGCTTTCTCAACCACGAATGGCCGCCGCTGCGCGAGCGCCTGCGCCGGCTGGGCCTGGGCACCAACGATTTGAACTGGGAGTGACGATGGATGCCTTGATACAGGCCCGCGCGGTCGGCCTGCGCTACGGCCGCAAGCAGGCGCTGGACGATGTGAGTTTCAGCGTGCCCAAGGGCCGCGTGGTCGGCCTGCTGGGCCACAACGGCGCCGGCAAGACCACGCTGATGAAGGCGCTGGTCGGCCTGCTGCCGGTCGACGGCCAGCTCAGCGTGCTGGGGCTCGACCCGCGCCGCCAGCGGGTGCAGTTGCTCGAATCGCTGGCCTACATCCCCGACGTGGCGATCCTGCCGCGCTGGGCCACGCCGGCGCAACTGATCGAGCTGATGAGCGGCCTGCATCCGAAATTTTCAGCCGAGCGGGCGCGCAGCCTGCTGCGCCGCACCAGCGTGGGCCTGGGCGACCCGGTGAAGCACCTCAGCAAGGGCATGGTGGTGCAATTGCACCTGGCGCTGGTGGCGGCGATCGACGCCAGGCTGCTGATCCTGGACGAGCCCACGCTGGGCCTGGACGTGCTGTCGCGCAAGGCCTTCTACGACCTGCTGATCGACGAGTGGTGCGACGGCGAGCGCAGCGTGCTGATCTCGACCCACCAGGTCGAGGAGATCGAAGCCCTGCTGTCGGACGTGCTGATGCTCAACGAAGGCCGGCTGGTGCTGGCGATCCCGCTGGCCGACATCGACCGCCGCTTCGTCGCGTTGGGCCACGATGCGGCGGCCGCTGATGCCATGGCCGCTGCCCACCCGCTGCTGCGCTACCGGGTGCAGGGCGGCAGCGCGGCGCTGTTCGACGGCGCGCCGCCACCGGATGTCGAGGCGCTGGGCCAGCGCCTGCGGCCCAGCCTGGTCGACCTGTTCGTGGCGCTGACGCGCCGGCCCGAGATCAACCCCACCCACCGCCCCTGAGTCCGTCAGCTCGTCAGCCCGTCAGCTCGTCAGCCCGTCAGCCCGTTACCCGTTAGCCGTGAGCCCGAACACCATGGACCGATTCCAACGCTTTCGCAGCCTGATGCTGCGTGAATGGCTGCAGCACCGCACCGGCTGGCTGGTGCTGATGGGGCTGCCCACGCTGCTGGCGGCGGCCTTGAGCCTGTTCGACGGCCGCGGTATCGACGTGCGCATCAACGACCACGACACCCAGCTCAGCCTGCTGTCGCAGCAACCGGCGGTGCTGCAGACGGTGGGCTGGACCGTGGCCACCACCGGCCTGGCGCTGTTGCTGGTCAGCCTGACGGTGCTGGTGCAGTTGCCGGGGCTGGCCCGGCGCGACCAGCAGGACCGCTCGATCGAGTTCTGGCGCTCGCTGCCGGTCAGCCACTTGCAGGGGGTAGGCGCCACGGTGCTGATGCACCTGCTGGTGCTGCCATGGATGGCCGTGACCGCCGCTCTGCTGGGCGCACAACTGGTGGCCATGCTGGCCATCGTGCTGCACACCGGCGTGGCGGCCTGGCTGCAGCAGCCTTGGCTGCCGTTGCTGGCCAGCCTGCTGCTGGCCGCTGCACGGCTCTGGTTGGGCCTGCTCATCGCGGTGCTGTGGCTGTCGCCACTGTTGCTGCTGACGATGGCCGCATCGGCCTGGCTCAAGCGCTGGGCGCTGCCGGTGGTGCTGGCCGGCAGCGTGCTGGGCGTGGTCTGGCTCGACCCCCGGCTGCCGGTGGCGCTGGTCGGCCCCGCCTTGCAGCGCCTGGGCACCGAGGCCTTGTACGCCCTGCTGGCGCCCGATCTGTTCGACGGCCCACATGCACTGCGGGCCGATGACCTGGTCGCCAGCCTGCAAGGCCTGCCAATGGTGCTGCTGCAGGACGTGCTGCGGCTGCTGCAGGGCGCGGCCGCGCCTGCCTTCCTGGTGGCCGTGGCCTTTGGCGCGCTGGGCTTCGGCCTGTTGTTGCTGCACCGCCAACGCGCCGACTGAGCGTTTGGCAAGCGCTCTGCAGGCGCTCTGCAGGCGCTCCGCAAGCGCGCGGCCCCAAGAAAAACGGCGCTGCCCTTGTGAGGCAGCGCCGTGCGCTTGTCTGCGGCGGCTGGGCCTGTTCAGGCCCCGCCGCCTTCTCGTTCAGGCTGTTGGATCAGCCGTGCTTCTTGTCGAAGAACTGTTCGTCTTCGGTCGAACCCTTCAGCGCGGCGGTCGAGGCATTGGCTTCGATCGTGGTGGTCACCGCGTCGAAGTAGCCGGTACCCACTTCACGCTGGTGCTTCACCGCGGTGAAGCCACGGTCGGCAGCGGCGAATTCCTTCTGCTGCAGCTCGACGAAGGCCGTCATGTTGTTGCGGGCGTAGCCGTAGGCCAGGTCGAACATGCCGTAGTTCAGGCTGTGGAAGCCGGCCAGCGTGATGAACTGGAACTTGTAGCCCATCGCGCCCAGCTCGCGCTGGAACTTGGCGATCGTCGCGTCGTCGAGGTTCTTCTTCCAGTTGAACGACGGCGAGCAGTTGTAGGCCAGCAGCTTGCCCGGGAATTTGGCATGGATCGCGTCGGCGAACTTCTTGGCGAAGGCCAGGTCGGGCGTGCCGGTCTCGCACCAGATCAGGTCGGCGTACTCGGCGTAGGCCAGGCCGCGGCTGATGGCCTGGTCGATGCCGTTGTTGGTGCGGTAGAAGCCTTCGACGGTGCGCTCACCGGTCAGGAAGGGCTTGTCGATGTCATCGACGTCGCTGGTCACCAGGTCGGCGGCTTCGGCATCGGTGCGGGCCAGCAGGATGGTGGGCGTGCCCATCACGTCGGCGGCCAGGCGGGCGGCGATCAGCTTGCTGCAGGCCTCGCGGGTGGGCACCAGCACCTTGCCACCCATGTGGCCGCACTTCTTGGCAGCGGCCAGCTGGTCTTCGAAGTGCACGCCGGCGGCGCCCGCCTCGATCATCGCCTTCATCAGCTCGAAGGCGTTCAGCACGCCACCGAAACCGGCTTCGGCATCGGCCACGATCGGCGCGAAGTAGTCGATGTCGTTCTTGCCTTCGGACCACTGGATCTGGTCGGCGCGGGCGAAGGTGGCGTTGATCTTCTTGACGACCTTGGGCACCGAGTCCACCGAGTACAGCGACTGGTCGGGGTACATCTCGCCGTTGCTGTTGGCGTCGCCGGCCACTTGCCAGCCGCTCAGGTAGATCGCCTTCAGGCCGGCCTTGACCTGCTGCATCGCCTGGTTGCCGGTCAACGCGCCCAGCGAATTGACGAAGGGCTCGGTGTTGATCAGGTTCCACAGCTTGTCGGCGCCGCGCTTGGCCAGGGTGTGGTCGACCTGCACCGATCCGCGCAGGCGCACCACGTCGGCGGCGCTGTAGCCGCGCTTGATGCCCTTCCAGCGCGGGTTCTCGGCCCAGTCTTTTTCGAGGGCGGCAATTTGCTGGTCGCGGGAGAGAGTGCTCATGGAAGCTCCTTGGGGTGAGGTGAAAGTGGTTCGACAAAGCCGGCCGTCGATGGCTCAAGGTTAGCGCCAGAGGCCGGCATCTCCAACACTTATGTCTTATAGAAGACATTGATTGATTTTTAGTTAAATCAACAGGTTACAGCCGGCATTCCATGATACGAAAATTGGTTCAGCCAACTGAAAATTCTTGTTGCGCCGCAGCATGGGTGAATTTCATATCGTGGAATAGTGTTTTCCCGATGTGAAAGCAGGGCTTTGCAGCCGCTGGTGCATGCTCTCAACCCCAGCCGCTGCCCGCCATCTACCCGCACCGCACATGTCCAGCTTCGCCTTCTTGTCCCAAAACAGCTTCCTGCGCTGCCCGGCGCTGGCTGCAATCCATCACTTCGGCGTGGCCGGTCTGGCCTGGGACGGCGCCGTGACCAACCGCCCCGGCGCCCGCTTCGGCCCGCGCGCCATTCGCCAGGCCAGCCACATGTTGTGCGACGGCACTCATCCCCACTTTGACGTCGACCTCGACGGCATGCTGGGCGACGCCGGCGACTTGCCACTGCCCAACACCAGCCTGGCCGCGATGCGCGAGGCCCTGGCGCCGCAGGCGCAAGCGCTGATCGCCACCCACCACATGGCCTGGCTGGGTGGCGACCATTCGGTCACCTTGAGCCTGCTGCGCGCCTACCGCGCCCAGCTCGGGCAGCCGCTGGCGGTGATCCATTTCGACGCCCATTGCGACACCTGGGCTGACCACTTCGGCGAGCCCAGCGGCCACGGCACCTGGGTTCATGAAGCCATCCAGGAAGGGCTGGTGCTGCCAACCTGCTTCACCCAGTTGGGCATCCGCTCGTCGGGCGTTCGTGCCGCGCGCGATTACGTGCACGATCAGGGCGGCCAGATATTCACCGCCCGCAGCCTGCGCGGCCTGGAGTCCCCCGCCCAGCTGGCACCGGTGCTGCAAGCGGTGCGCGACCGGCTGGCCAGCCATGGCCAGCCGCCGCTGTACCTGAGCCTGGACATCGATTGCCTGGACCCGGCCTTCGCGCCCGGCACCGGCACACCCGAACCCGGCGGCCTGACCAGCAACCAGGTGCTGACCTTGCTGGAGGAACTGTCGCCCCTGCCCTTCGTCGGCATGGACTGCGTTGAAGTGGCGCCGCCCTACGACCACGCCGAGCTCACCAGCAACGCCGCAGCGACCTTCGTCTGGACTTACCTGGCGGGACAGCGCTCCAGGCTGCAAGCCGGGGCTGGCAGCCGTTGAGCCGGTAGTGCCCGTGGCTGAACCGGCAGCGCACGCGGCGTACCGGCAGCGCCCGCGGCTAAACCGGCAGCGCGGTGGTTTTTTTCACCGTGCGCAACACCAGCATCGAGTTCGACCGCTCTACACCGGGAAGTCGCATGAGAACGTGCGTGTGGAAACGCTCCAGATCCTCGGCATCGCGGTAGCTGAAGCGGATCAGGTAGTCGTTGCCGCCGGCAACGTAGAAACAATCCAGGATCTCGGGCTCGTCGCGCACCGCCTGCTCGAAGGCTTTGAGAACGCCGTCGTTCATGGTCTGCAGGTTGATGATCGAGAAACAGGTGCCGTGCTGGCCCAAGGCCTTGGCGTTGAGCAGCGCCACGTACTGGCCGATCACGCCCGACTCCTCCAACTGCTTGACCCGCCGCAAGCAGGCCGACGGCGACAGATGCACCCGCTCGGCCAGTTGCACGTTCGACAAACGGCCATCCCCTTGCAGCTCGGCCAGGATCTGGCGGTCGATCGCATCCAGTGGCGGCTTGTTGTCGGCGTTTCGCATTTTCTGCGGTTTATTTGATTGTTTGTCGAATTCTATGTCGACCGGCCGCGGCTGGCTGCACCATTGCGCAAGCACATTGCGTGCAAGCCTGACTAGACTGCAGGCTGTCAGCGCCGAATAGCCGCGCTGCGCCCAACATGCCCGGAGCCCGACGATGAACACCACCACACTCGACGCACCCGTTGACCGCAGCGCGGCCGCGCCCCACCCGCTGGCCGCTTTCACCGAGGCGCCGCGCGGCATCAACATGGACGCCTACTGGATGCCGTTCACGGCCAACCGCCAGTTCAAGAAGAACCCGCGACTGTTCGTCAAGGCCGCCGGCATGCACTACTGGACCGACACGGGCCGCCAGATTCTCGACGGCGTGGCTGGCCTGTGGTGCGTCAACGCCGGCCACGCCCGGCCCAAGATCGTGCAGGCGATCCAGCAACAGGCCGCAGAGATGGACTACGCGCCGCCCTTCCAGATGGCGCACCCGAAGGCTTTCGAACTGGCCGACAAGCTCAGCCAGTTGACCCCCGCGGGCCTGAACAAGGTGTTCTTCACCAACTCGGGCTCTGAATCGGTCGAGACTGCGCTGAAGATGGCACTGGCCTATCACAAGGTGCGCGGCGAAGGCACCCGCACCCGGCTGATCGGCCGCGAGCGCGGCTACCACGGCGTCAATTTCGGCGGCATCTCGGTCGGCGGCATGGTCGGCAACCGCAAGCAGTTCGGCACCATGCTGGCCGGCGTCGATCACCTGCGCCACACCCACGACCCGAAGCGCAACGCCTTCACGATGGGCCAACCCGAGCACGGCGCCGAACTGGCCGATGACCTGGAGGCGATGGTGGCGCTGCACGACGCCAGCACCATCGCCGCGGTGATCGTCGAGCCGGTGGCGGGGTCCACCGGTGTGCTGATCCCGCCCAAGGGCTACCTGAACCGCCTGCGCGAGATTTGCGACAAGCACGGCATCCTGCTGATCTTCGACGAGGTGATCTCCGGTTTCGGCCGTACCGGCAATCCGTTCGCCGCTCACACCTTCGGTGTCACGCCCGACATGATCGTGATGGCCAAAGGCATCAGCAACGGTTGTGTGCCGATGGGCGCGGTGGCCGTCCGGCAGGGCATCCATGATGCTTTCATGAACGGGCCCGAGCACCTGATCGAGTTCTTCCACGGCTACACCTACAGCGGCCACCCGCTGGCCTGTGCCGCGGCGCTGGGCACATTGGCCACCTATGCCGAAGAGGGCCTGCTGACCCGCGCCAGCGACTTGCAGGACTACTTCGCCACGGCGGTGCATTCGCTGCGCGAAGAGCCCAACGTGATCGACATCCGCAACATCGGCCTGGTCGGCGGCATCGAGTTGTCGCCGATCGCCGGCAGCCCGGCCAAGCGAGCGTTCGACATCTTCCTCGACTGCTACGAGCGCGGCGTGCTGATCCGCACCACTGGCGACACGCTGGCACTGTCGCCACCGCTGATCATCGAGCGCGGCCAGATCGACCAGATCGTCGACACGGTGCGTGGCGCCATCCGTCGCCACGCCTGAAGCGGTCGGACTGACACGCCGGTCCCGACCCGCCTGTACTGACGCTTAACATCAGCGGCCACGCTCGCCTCGACAAGGACCCTGCCTAGGAGGCTGTCGGGCTTGGGGACGGGCCTGCGCCAGGGCGAGTTTCGGTGCCAGCTTAGGCGCCGGCGAGGCGTGGGATTGGCCCCCACAACGAGCCGGCAACGACAGATGGCACCGAAAATCGCCCTGGCCCTTCGG
>JBBQVF010000042.1:0-31911 GCA_038211805.1 Burkholderiales bacterium
TGATCGAGCGCACGCTGGCCGAACTGACAGCGCGCATCGCACGCAGCGACAGCAGCAACCCGCCCGCAGCCGGCCTAGCCGTATCGATCCCGGCGGCTACCGGGCACATCGACAGCGTGTCTGCCGACGATGCACTGCTGCAGCAACTGATGGCGCTGGCCGCCGAGGTGGAGAGCGCGCTGGCCGGCAGCCAGGCCCGTTTCAGCGCCAGCCGGGCCTACCACGCGCTGGTGACGACGCGCATTGCCGAGCTGCGCGAGCAACGCATCCCCGGTCTGCAGACGATCGACGAGTTCATGGCGCGCCGGCTCAGCCCGGCCATGGCCACCTGCGCCACCGTGTCGCAGCGGCTGCACGACCTGTCCGAGCGGGTGGCGCAGGCCAGCAGCCTGCTGTCGACCCGGGTCGACATCGCCCGCCAGCGGCAGAACCAGGCGCTGCTGGTGGCCACCGCGCGCCGCGCCAAGCTGCAGCTGCGGCTGCAGCAGACGGTGGAAGGCCTGTCGGTGGCGGCCATCGTGTACTACCTGGCCGGCTTGGTGGGTTACGGCGCCAAGGCCTTGAAAGCCGCCGGTGCACCGCTGTCGCCCGACCTGGTGACCGGCGCGGCCATACCCTTGCTGGCCTTAGGCGCCTGGTGGGTGCTGCGCGGCGTGCACCGCCGGGTCGCGCGCGACGATGCGCAAGGCAGCGACCGCGACGCCTGAGCACCGGCCATCGTCGTCAAGCGCCGTCAAGCGCCGTAGTGCGCCTCGAAGCGCAGCCGCAGCGCCCGCTTCAGCAGCTTGCCGCTGGGGTTCTTGGGCAGCGTGTCGACGAACACCACCGCCTTGGGCGTCTTGAAGTGCGCCAGCTGGCCGGCGCAATGGGCGATGACCTGGGCTTCGGTGAGTTCGACACCGGGTTTGAGCACCACCACCGCAGTCACCGCCTCGATCCAGCGCGGGTGCGGCAGGCCCACCACGGCTGCCTCGCTGACACCGGCCAGCCGGTACAACGCCTCCTCGACCTCGCGGCTGGCGACGTTTTCGCCGCCGGTCTTGATCATGTCCTTCTTGCGGTCGACGACGCTGAGGTAGCCCTCGTCGTCGAGCACGCCGAGGTCACCCGAGTGAAACCAGCCGCCCTCGAAGGCCGCCGCCGTGCGCTCGACGTCGTGAAAATAGCCCAGCAGCAGCTGCGGCGAGCGGTGCACGATCTCGCCGACCTCGCCGACCGCCACGTCGCACATCTGGTCGTCGACCACCCGGGTCTCGACGTTGAGGGCCGGCTTGCCGGCCGAGCCGGGCTTGCGCAACTGGTCCTCGGGTTTGAGCACGGTGGCCAGCGGCGCGATCTCGGTCTGGCCGTAGAAGTTCCAGATCCGCATCTGCGGGATGCGCGCGATCAGCTCCTGCATCACCGCCACCGGCATGATGCTGGCGCCGTAGTAGCCCTTTCGCAGGCTGCGGAGGTCGCTGTGCTCGAACTGCGGGCTGCGCAGCACGGCGATCCACACCGTGGGCGGCAGGAAGAACTGCGTGATCCGGTGCCTGGCGATCAGCGGCAGCAGGTTCTCGGGCGTGGGCTTGGCGGTGATCACGCTGGTGCTGCCGAGGTAGACGCTGGGGCCGAGAAAGACGTCGAGCTGCGCGCAGTGGTAGAGCGGCAGCGCATGCAGCACCACGTCGCCCTCGGCCATCTCGCCTTCGATGATGCAGCTGACGTACTGGTCGATCACTGCGCCATGCGTGAGCATCGCGCCCTTGGGCAGGCTCTCGGTGCCGCTGGTGTAGACGATCTGCAGCAGGTGGTGGCTGCCGAAATCGGGCTCGGGGCAGGGCTGGGCGGCCAGGTCCGTGGCGGCCAGGGTGTTGAAATCGAGGCAGTCGTCGGGGCAGGTGCTCGGGTCTTCCGACGGCAGCCACAGGAAACGCGTGATCGCCGTGTCACGCTGGGCGGCATCGCGGCCCAGCGCATGCAAGCCCGAATCGACCGCCAGCAGCTTCACGCCGGCATGGCGCAGGATGAACGCCGCCTCGTCGGCATTGAGCATGAAGTTGACCGGCACCAGCACCGCGCCCAGCCGCGCCAGCGCAAAGCGCAGCGCCGCAAAGCCGTGCGAGTTGCGCGACAGCACGCCCACATGCGCGCCCTTGGCCACGCCCTGGGCATGCAGGCCGGCGGCCAGGCGGCTGACCAGGGCATCGAACTCAGACCAGGTCCAGCGGGTGTCGCCACAAACGATGGCGGTCTTGCGCGGCAGGCGGGCGGCGGTGCGGTGCAGCAGGTCCGACAGGGTCTGGCGGCGCAGGGCGGGATGGGGGTTCATGGGGTTGTTTTCTTGGGACCGGGTGCACCCGACCGTAGCGGCTGACACCCGCGCAAGCCATCGGGGCATCACCGGGGGGCAAAGCGCAAAGCGCAAAAACGCAAAACGCAAAAAACGCAAAACGCCGGCGCACCGGTGTGCATTTGAGCCGCCCCGCCGGGCGCCGCCGTTGTCGCCGGCATGACAGGCCGGCGACGGCCGGGCAAGCCATGCTCACCGGCTTACTTGCCGGACTCTTCGACACACATGCTTGCTACCCGCTGGGCCCAGCTTGGCCGCCGCGCCGAACACTGGAGTCCCACCACCCGCGGGCTGCTGTGGACGACCGCCGCCGGCGCGCTGTTCGCGATGCTCAACGCCGCGATGCGCGCGCTGACGCTGCACATCGACCCGTTCCAGGCCCAGTTCCTGCGCTATTTCTTCGGCCTGCTGGTGCTGCTGCCGCTGATCGCCTGGCGCGGCTTTGCCAACTACCTGCCGCAGCAGATGGGGGTGCAGTTCACCCGCGGCGCGGTGCACACGCTGGGCCTGTGCCTGTGGTTCAGCGCCCTGCCCCGCATCCCGCTGGCCGACATGACCGCGATCGGCTTCACCGGCCCCATCTTCATCATGATCGGCGCCTGGTGGTTCTTCAAGGAGCCGATGCGCTGGGAGCGTTGGCTGGCCACGGCCATCGGCTTTGCCGGCGTGATGATCGTGGTGGCGCCCAAGCTGTCGGGCAGCGGCGGCGGCTGGCACCTGTTGATGCTGGCCTCGGCACCGGTGTTCGCCGCCTCCTTCCTGCTGACCAAGGCAATGACCCGCCACGAGAGCCCGGGGGTGATCCTGGTCTGGCAGTCGATCACGGTGTCGATCATCAGCCTGCCGCTGGCGATCTGGACCTGGCAGGCGCTGAGCCCTGGGCAATGGGCCGGCTTCGTGCTGTGCGGCGTGCTGGGCAGCGCCGGCCACTACTGCCTGACCCGCAGCTTTGCGGCGGCCGACATCTCGGCCACCCAATCGGCCAAGTTCCTCGACCTGGTGTGGTCGGCGCTGATGGGCTGGCTGCTGTTCACCGACGTGCCCAGCGCATCCACGCTGCTGGGCGGCGTGGTGATCTGCGCGGCGACGATCTGGGTCGCGCAGCGCGAATCGCGTGGCGCGCGCCGGCCGGCCGTCGATCCGGGGGTGGCCGGCGGTACCTGATCGGCGGTACTTGATCGGCGGTACCTGATCGGCGGTACTTGATCGACGGAACGTGACCGGCGGCATTCGATCGGCCGCACTTGATCGGCGGGCCGGGGTGGTTCAATGGCGGGACCCCTGCACCCGACCGGACAAGGCTGAGCCCGTGAACCTGCGTTTCGTCGAAGCCTTCTACTGGGCCGCCCTGCTCAAGAGCGTGACCCGTGCGTCCGAAAAGCTGTTCGTCACCCAGTCGGCGTTGTCCAGCCGCATCGCTGCGCTGGAAGCCGAGCTCGGCGTGCTGCTGCTCGACCGCCGCGACAAGCAGTTCCGCCTGTCGACCGCCGGCGTGCGCTTCCAGCGCCAGGCCGAGCGGCTGCTGAACCTGCAGCGCGAGATCAAGGCCGAGTTCGGCAGCGGCGCCGAAGGCCCGATGCAGCTGCGCATCGGCGTCATCGAGTCGGTGCTGCACAGCTGGTTGATCCCCTGGGTGCAGGCGCTGCGCCGCGACCATCCCAAGCTGGAGCTGGCGCTGACGGTGGAGACCACGCCTGTGTTGCTGGACCAGATGCGCCGCGGCACCGCCGACATGATCGTCGCGGCCCTGCCCGCCGACGGCGACGGCGTGCACCACCAGGCGCTGGCGCCGATGCCGATGGTCTTCGTCGGCCACCAACTGCGCCACGGGCGCCAGCGTTTCACGCTGCCGCAGCTGGTCGCGCAGGACGAGTTGCTGACCTTCCAGCGCGGATCGCAGCCGCATGTGACGCTGCTGGACCTGTGTCGCCGGCACGGCGTGGAATCACCCCGCGTGCACACCATCTCGTCGATATCGGCGATGGTGCAACTGGTCGAACAGGGCTTCGGCGTCGCTACGCTGCCGCAGGCCACCGTGGCCCGGCTGGCCGCGCAGCTGCCGGTGTGCAGCCTGCGCTGCGACGCGCCGCTGACCGCGCTGCCCATCCACCTGAGCTGGCGCGACGACCCCGCGGCGTCGGCGGCAGGCCAGGTGGTCACCTCGGTGCTGGCGTTCAACCAGCAGCCCGCGGCAGCGGCGCGCAGCCGCGCTGCGTCATCGAAAAAACCGATGACGCCATCAAGCTAATTCTTGTTGGCACCGGCCGGGCAGTCGCCACCACAATCGGCCCCACTCCAGCACAACAAGGTGTGGTGATCGTGACCCCAGGCCCGTCGACAGCCCTCCAACCCAACGCCCACTGGACACCAGCGCAACTGCGGGCAGCCTGCCGCAGCGGCGCCTACAGCGGCCACACCAGCGGCCTGGCCGAGCGCCATGTGCAGGGCAACCTGGTGATCCTGCCGCGGGCGCTGGCCGCCGACTTCCTGCTGTTCTGTCAGCGCAACCCCAAGCCCTGCCCGCTGCTGGCGGTGGGCGAGCCCGGTGACCCCAGTCTGCCGGCGCTGGGCGCCGGCATCGACCTGCGCAGCGACCTGCCGCAGTACCGCATCTGGCGCCACGGCCAGCTGGTGGCCGAGCCGGGCGACGTCACCGCGCTGTGGCAGGACGATTTCGTCAGCTTCGTGCTGGGCTGCAGCTTCAGCTTCGAGCAGGCGCTGATGGACGACGGCATCCGCCTGCGCCATGTCGATCAGGGCCGCAACGTGGCGATGTTCCGCACCCACCTGCCTACCGTTGCAGCCGGCCCGTTCAGCGGCCCGCTGGTGGTGACGATGCGCCCGCTGAGCGCGGCCAACGCCATCCGGGCGGTGCAGATCACCTCGCGCTACCCGGCGGTGCACGGCGCCCCGGTGCACCTGGGCGATCCGTCGCAGATCGGCATCCACGACCTGTCGAAACCCGACTACGGCGACGCCGTCGAGGTGCTGCCGGGCGAGGTGCCCGTGTTCTGGGCTTGCGGTGTCACGCCGCAGGCCGCCCTGGTGCAAGCCGCACCGCCGCTGGCCATCACGCACGCCCCCGGCGCCATGCTGGTGACCGATCTCTTCAACCACCAACTTGCCGCTTTCTAGGAGCCCCCGATGAAAAGACTTGCCCTCGCCGTGCTGTGTGCCGCCTTTGCCAGCAGCGCGCTGGCGCAGACCAAGTGGGACCTGCCCTCGGGCTACGGCCCCAACACCTTCCAGGCGCAGAACCTGCAATGGTTTGCCGAAGAGGTCGACAAGGCCAGCGCCGGCAAGCTGAAGATCACCGTGCACCCCGGTGCGTCGCTGTTCAAGGCCAACGAGATCAAGCGCGCGGTGCAGACCGGCCAGACCCAGATCGGCGAGTTCATCCTGTCGGGCGCGGCCAACGAGAACGGCCTGTTCGGCGTCGACAGCATCCCGTTCCTGGCCACCACCTACCCCGAGGCCAAGAAGCTCGACGACGCCAGCCGCCCGGCACTCGACAAGCTGCTGGCCTCGCAAGGCCTGAAGCTGCTGTACACCGTGCCCTGGCCCGGCCAGTCGCTGTACAGCAAGAAGCCGCTGGCCAGCCTGGCCGAGATGAAGGGCAGCAAGATGCGCGCCTACAACCCGGCCACCACCCGCATTGCCGAGCTGATCGGCGCCCAGCCGGTCACCATCCAGCTGGCCGAGTTGCCGCAGGCGCTGGCCACCGGCGGTGTTGACAACTTCCTCACCAGCAGCGCCAGCGGGGTGGACAGCAAGCTGTACGAGCAGGTCAAGTACTTCTACGACGTCAACGCCTGGCTGCCGCGCAATGCGGTGGTCATCAACCAGAAGGCCTTCGACGCGCTCGATCAGGCCACCCAGGCCAGCGTGCTGAAGGTGGGCGCCGCCGCTGGCGAGCGCGGCTGGAAGATCAGCGACCAGAAGGACGACGAGTATCTGAAGGAGTTGGTCGCCAAGGGCATGACGGTGGACCGCAGCAGCGCCAAGCTGAAGGCCGAGCTGAAGGCCGTGGGCGAGCGCATGACCGGCGAATGGCTCAAGCAGACCGGCGCCGACGGCCAGGCCGTCATAGACGCCTACCGCAAGTAAGCCCCAGGGCCCACCATGCGCCGCACGCTCGACACCTTTTACGCGGCGCTGATGGCGCTGGCAGCACTGGCCCTGCTGGTCACCTTTGCCAGCGTGATGCTGGGCATTGCCGACCGGCAGATGGGCTGGGGTTTTCGCGGCCTCGACGCCTACGCCGGTTACGGCATTGCCGCGGCGCTCTTTCTGGCCCTGCCCGGCACGCTGCAGAAGGGCGAGCACATCCGCGTCACGCTGGTGCTGCAGCGCCTGCCGGCGGCCTGGCGGGCGGTGCTGGAGTGGTGCAGCCTGATAGCAGGTGTGGTGCTCGCGGCCGCGCTGGCGGGCTATTCGGTGCGCCTGGTGTGGGTCTCGCACCTGACCCACGACATCTCGCAAGGCTCGGACGCCACGCCGCTGTGGCTGCCGCAGATCAGCATGGCGCTGGGCTGCATCGGGCTGCTGGTGGCGATGCTCGATGCCGCCTGGTCGCGCGCCACCGGCGGCAGCTTCGAACGAGCCGGCGGTGGCGAAGCCGCTCGCGCGGAATAGGGCCCCCACCATGGACATCCTCACCGCCGCCCTGCTGATCGCGCTGCTGATCGCCATCCTGGCCTCGGGCTTCTGGATCGGCCTCACGCTGCTGGGCGTGGCCGTGCTGGCGATGGAGGTCTTCACCAGCCGGCCGGTCGGCGACAGCATGGTCTTCACCATCTGGGGCAGCACCAGCAGCTGGACGCTGACCGCCCTGCCGCTGTTCCTGTGGATGGGCGAGATCCTGTTCCGCAGCCGGCTCACCGCCGACCTGTTCAAGGGCCTGGCGCCCTGGCTCAACCGGGTGCCGGGGCGCCTGCTGCATGCCAACGTGATCGGCTGCGGCATCTTCGCGGCGGTCTCGGGCAGCAGCGCCGCCACCTGCGCCACCATCGGCAAGATCACCCTGCCCGAGCTGAAGAAGCGCGGCTACCCCGACGCCATCAGCATGGGCAGCCTGGCCGGGGCCGGCACCTTCGGGCTGCTGATCCCGCCGTCGATCATCATGATCGTCTACGCCGTGGCCACCGACGTGTCGATCGCCAAGCTGTTCGTCGCCGGCGTGCTGCCGGGCATCGGGCTGATGGCGATCTTCAGCGGCTACCTGATCTTCTGGGCGCTGCGCCACCCCGGCGAGATACCCGCCGCCGACGCCGAGATGCGGCTGGCCGACAAGATCCGCGCCGGGCGCCACCTGATCCCCGTGCTGTCGCTGATCGTGCTGGTCATCGGCGCCATCTACAGCGGCCTGGCCACCGCCACCGAATCGGCCGCGCTGGGCGTGGCCGGGTCGCTGGTGCTGAGCCGGCTCGAAGGCTCGCTGACCTGGGCCGGCTTCAAGGATGGCCTGGTCGCCGCCTGCCGGGTCTACTGCATGATCGGCCTGATCCTGGCCGGCGCATCGTTCCTCACCCTGGCGATGGGCTTCATCGGCCTGCCGCGCGAAGTCGCCGCCTTCATCGGCGGCCTGCACTTGTCGCCGTTCTGGCTGCTGATGCTGCTGATGGGTTTCTTCATCGTGCTGGGCTGTTTTCTCGACGGCATCAGCATGGTGGTGCTGACGATGGCCGTGCTGCTGCCCACGGTGCAGGCCGCGCAGATCGACCTGATCTGGTTCGGCGTCTTCGTCGTGCTGGTGGTCGAGATGGCGCAGATCACGCCACCGGTGGGCTTCAACCTGTTCGTGCTGCAGGGGCTCACCGGCCGCGAATTGCCCTACCTGGCGCGCACCGCGCTGCCGTTCTTCGGCCTGCTGGTGCTGGCGGTGCTGTTGATCTACCTGTTCCCGAAGATCGTGTTGTGGCTGCCCGGCCTGATGTAGCCGGGCCGGCGCACCTGCTGGATATGGGCGACGGCGCGGTGACGGTCGAGTTCGGCAACACCGTCTCGCCCGACCTGGTGGCGCGGGTGGCGGCGTTCGAGCAGGCGGTGAACGCCGCGCGTGCCCGCGGCGCACTGGCCGGCGTGGTCGAGACCGTGCCCACCTTCCGCTCGCTGACCGTTTTCTACGACCCCTTGCTGACTTGCCGCGCGGTGCTCGACCCGCTGCTGCACGGCCTGCTCGACCAGGATCAACCGGCACGCCCGACCGCGCTGCGGCGCTGGCGGCTGCCGGTTTGTTATGGCGGCAGCCATGGCGCCGACCTGGCCGCGGTGGCCAGCGCCTGCGGCCGATCACCCGACGAGGTGGTGCGGCTGCACGCGGCCACCGAGTTCACGGTCTACATGCTGGGCTTCATGCCCGGCTTTCCGTTCATGGGCGGCCTGCCCGAGGCGCTGTCGGTGCCGCGCCGCACCGAGCCGCGGCTGCGGGTGCCGGCCGGGTCGGTGGCGATCACCGGCGGGCTGACCGCCATCTACCCCTGGGAGAGCCCCGGCGGCTGGCACCTGCTGGGGCGCTGCCCGGTGCCGCTGTTCGACGCAACAGCGCCGTCGCCAGTGCTGCTGGCGCCGGGCGACCGGGTCTCGTTCGAACCGGTGAGCGCCGCCCGCCATGCCGAACTCGAAGCCGCGCTGCGCGCCGGCAGCCTGTTGGCTGGGCAGTTTCTGCAGCCGGCCGCCGCGGGCGCCGCGCCGCGATGACCACCCAGGTCGAGATCACCGCGCCCGGTGCGCTGCTGACGGTGCAGGACCTGGGCCGCAGCGGCTGGCGCCGGTTCGGCGTGCCGCCGGCCGGCGCGCTCGACCGCGGGCTGCTGCGCATCGCCAACCGGCTGGCCGGCAATGCCGACGGCGCACCCGCGCTCGAATTCTTCCTCGCCGGGCCCAGCTTGCTGGCGCTCGACGGGCCGGTGCAACTGGCCTTTGCCGGCGATTTTTCAGTCACCCGCGTGCACGCCGGCGAGCGCAGCATGCTGGCGTCGTGGCGCAGCGTGACGCTGCAGCCGGGCGATGCGCTGCAGGTGGGGCCGCTGCGCAGCGGCCGGATCGGCTATATCGCGCTGGCCGGGCTGGCGGTGGCGCCGGTGCTGGGCAGTGCGTCGACCTACGCCCGGGCCCGGCTGGGGGGCGTCGACGGGCGTGCGCTGGCCGCCGGTGACCGGCTGACGGTGGCCGCGGCCGAAGCCGAATCGGCCCCGCCGGGTGTTGCACCCACCGAACGGGGGATGGCCAGCGCACCCGCCGAGCGCGGGATCGGCAGCGCACCCGCCGAGCGCGGGATCGGCGGCGCACCCGCCGAGCGGGTGCTGGGCACCCCGCCGGTGGTCACGGACGGCCCGATCCGCGTGGTGGTCGGGCCGCAAGGCGACCACTTCGACGCCGCCGCGATGGCCGTCTTTTTCAGCGCGGCCTACCGGCTGACGCGCGACGCCGACCGCATGGGCCTGCGGCTGGAAGGCCCGGCGCTGCAGCACCGGCCTGACAAGGGCGCCGAGATCGTCAGCGATGCAACCGTGCCGGGGTCGATCCAGGTGCCGGGCAATGGCCAGCCGATCGTGTTGCTGGCCGATGGCCAGACGGCCGGCGGCTACCCCAAGATCGCCACCGTGGCCTCGGCCGACCTGGCGCGCCTGGCCAGCGCGCCGGTGGGCACGCTGCTGCGCTTCGCAGAGGTCAGCGTCGCCGAGGCCGAGGCCCTGGCCCGGGCGCACGAGGCCACGCTGCTGCGCCACCTGGCCGCGATCGCCCCGCTGACGCTGGTCGACGGCATCGACCTCGCTGCGCTCTACGACCGCAACCTGGTCAGCGCCATGATCGACGCGCTGCAGCCGCCCGGCTGAACGCGCAGCGGTCGATCGTGCAAGCCGCTCAAGCCCGCTGGCCCGCTGGCCCGCTCGCCCACGCTGCACACTCGCCCGCAAACCCGCTGACAACCTGACGAGATGGCCATGAACATCAACCTGAACGCCGACCTCGGCGAGAGCTTCGGTGCCTACCGGATGGGCGACGACGCCGCGCTGATGGCGATCGTCGGCTCGGCCAACGTGGCCTGCGGCTTCCACGGCGGCGACCCGTCGGTGATGGCCGAGACGGTGCGGCTGGCGCAGGCCGCCGGCGTCAGCATCGGCGCGCACCCGTCGTTCCCTGACCTGCAGGGCTTCGGCCGCCGCGCGATGCGCCTGGGGCCCGATGAACTGGCGGCGGTGGTGGTCTACCAGATCGGCGCGCTGATGGGCATGGCGCGGTCGCAGGGCGGCCGGGTCAGCCATGTCAAGCCGCATGGCGCGATGAACAACATGGCCTGCGAAGACGCGGCGATGGCCACCACCATCGCCCGCGCAGTCAAGGCGCTCGACCCCGGTCTGATCCTGCTGGCCCCGGCGCTGTCGCAACTGGCGCTGGCGGGCCGCGCGGTGGGCCTGCGGGTGGCCGACGAGGTGTTTGCCGACCGCGCCTACACCGACCAGGGCACCCTGGTGCCGCGCAGCCAGCCGGGCGCGGTGCTGGCCAGCAGTGCCGAGTGCCTGGCCCATGTGCTGCGCATGCTGGCGCGGGGCGGCATCGTCAGCGCCAGCGGGCGCTTGCTGCCGACGGTTTTTCACAGCATCTGCGTGCATGGCGACAACGCGCATGCGGTGGCCACCGCGGCGGCGGTGCGCGACGGCCTGCTGGCCGCCGGGCACCGGCTGTGCAGCCTGCCGGATCTGCTGGGCTGATTGCTCGGGTCTGCGGCCTGCGTTCTGGGCTAGGCTCCAGGGCTCGTCAACGCCGGTCGCGACACCATGAAAACCTACAACATCGAACTGCAACGGGTCAAAGCCATGACCAATGCCCACGGCCTGATCAACGTGCGCATGGATGCCGCCGTGCAACCCCAGCCCCGCAGCCAGGACGACGACGGCGCCTATGAGCCCGCCACTGTGCTGAGCATGAGCGAAGAGACGGCGCGGGTGTTCATGCTGCTGCTCAAGGCGCAGATCGCCGAGTTCGACAAGCGCAAGGCCAAGAGCCGGTTCTGATCGCCCGGGCGCCGGCAGGAAGCCCACGGCGAGCGGTCGCACTCTGGCTGGCGATGCCGCGCCGCGCGCAGGTCGACGGCCTTGGGTTCGTGTGGGGATCGCGGTCACCCACGATACTCGGCGCGTCCACTTGCCGGATCTGGCAGGGCTGCGCGCCGCAACAGCGCGCATCGACGATGCAATGACCCCCCTCCGCGAAGGATCAACCATGCAAGGCGACCCCAAAGTCATCCACTGGCTTCAAGGCCAACTCAAGAACGAGCTGACCGCCATCAACCAGTACTCGTGCACCAACGCATGTTCAAGCACTGGGGCTTCGAGCGGATGGCGAAGAAGGAATACGAGGAATATCGCTGGGCGAGATGAAACACGCCGACGCACTGATGGAACGGCTGTTCACGCTTGACGCGCTGCCCAACCTGCAGGACCTGGGCAAACTGATGATCGGCGAAACGCTGGTCGAGGCACTGGCCTGTGATCTCAAGTCCGAACAAGGAGCCCAGGCGACGGTGAAGGAGGGCATTGCCCAGTGCGAACTGTCGCGAGACTATGTGCCGCGCGACCTCTTTCAGCACATTCTCGAAGACACCGAAGAACACATCGACTTCCTCGAAACCCAGCTGGAACTGGTGGTCAAGGTCGGCGAGCAGAACTACCTGCAATCGCAACTGGGCAGCTGACCGAGCGCTGGGCCGCCGGGCCGCCGGGCCGCTCGACACCAAGGCGGTCATTTTTCAGGGAATTTCAGGTACCGCTTGCTAATGCGAATAGTTCGCATTGAGTTGCGTTCATGATAGTTTGCGTCTGCCACAGAGTCTCCGATCGGGACATCGCCCGCGCCGTGCAGGATGGCTGCGCCAGCTTCGACGAACTGCAGTTCGACCTGGGCGTGGCCACCTCCTTTGGCAAGTGCCACGGCTGCGCGCGCGAGGTGTTTCACCAGCATGCGGCTCAGACAGCCCGGACCGCCCAGACGGTCCAGACGGCCCAGACGGCCACCCAGGCAGCTGCCGTGGCTTGCGGCGCCCTCCCGACCCACCGCCGGGTCATCGCCATCGTCGCCCAGCAGCACGCCGGCGCGATGGCATCCAGCGGGGCCTGATCGATGGCCGATGCCCGCCTCCTGGCCGATCGGGCCACCGCACCGTTGACGGCGGCCAGGCCCGCAGGGGCGGTGCCAGGCCCGCCGCCGGCAGCGGCTGCCGGGGGCCGCTGGCGAAGCACCGACTTGCTGGGCCCGGCCAGTGAAATTGAAATCGAACACGGCCAGTCGGTTTATCGCCTGCGCCTGACGTCCCTGGGCAAGCTGATCCTGACCAAGTAGCCCGCCACCGGCACGACACTTTTCACCCTCCCCCGCACCAGCCAGCAACGCGCCAGCACGTGCTCCTCGACAGGACCTCACTGGGCTGCGCAAGACGCCCGTCGCGCTGGCCATCACCCACACCGCCACGCGCACCGACCGCCCTGTCGATGACGTGCCGAGGGCCGACATTGAAGCTGCCGGCGCACGGGATATCAAGGACCTGTTTCGCAACCAGGTCGACGTGACGGTGCGCGGCGCACCTGCCCGCTTCGGCCTGGCCCTGGGCACCACCGGCCGTGCCGGCAACGAGGGCATCAACATCCGCGGCCTCGAAGGCAACCAGGTGCTGATGCGTGTGGACGGCATCCGGGTGCCGGCCAGTTTTTCGTTCGGCACCCTCGCCACCGGCCGGGCCGACTACCTGGCGCTGGCGGCCACCCAGGCCGCCAAGGTGCTGCGCGGGCCGGCGTCCACCTCGTTCGGCAGTGACGGTCCGGCAGGCGCGCTGAGCCTGCGCTCACTGGACCCGGCCGATCTGCTCTCGCCCCGGCGCCACCAGCCTGCAGCGCGCTCTGGCCGACACCGGCAACAGCACATGATGGCGGCCACCAAGCGCTCGCAGGCGGCGCAGCAGTTGCGGTGGCGGCGCCCCGGCAGCGCCAACTGACGCTGCGGCGGCCCGGTGCCGGCCGGCAACAAGGCCCCGAAAGGGTCAAGGCCTTTGAAATCGATTCGACCAATATCAAGGGTTTACCCTAGTATTCGGTCTGTGCAGGTGAAGGCGGCGATCCCGCAGCCACTGCCCAACGGAGCTACCCACCATGTCGGCATCGATCACCAGCGGCACCTATCCCCGTGCCACCCGTGCCACCCGCCCCACTCGCCCCACCCTCGAAGGCGCCGTCGCGCCGTTTCGGCGAGCGGCCCTGACGACCTGGAATTTCTTGTGCGGCCTGGGCGCCCAGCGCGCCCGTGGTCAGCTGTACCGGTTGGCCGCCCACCACGAGATCACTGACCCGGCCCTCGCCCGCTCACTGCGCGACGCGGCCCGCCACGCCGGCGAGCAGTGACTTAACGGGCAAGCCCGGCGCGAGGTCGCCGGTCAGGGCTCGATCGCCAGGCCGCGCAAACCTTGCCCTTCGCCCACCGTGCCCAACAGCTGGGCGCGGCCGCTGGCCAGGTCGATCAGGTAGAGCCGGGTTTTGCCACCGCTGCGCAACGCCGCCAGTGCGGCGTTCGACCGATCGGAAATGTCGAAGGCGGCATCGTCCACCGGCCCGGTGCCCAGCGCGCCCACCGTGCGCAACTGACCGGTGTTGGGCGACACCGCGGGCTGCACGCCCTCGGCGCTGCCCTGCATCACCAGCGTGCCGGCGGCGCGGTCGATGGCGTAGTTGGTGGTCAGCTTCTCATCGGTCTTGTTGTAGGTGTAGGCCGCGGCCACCACCTGCGGCGCCTCGCCGGCGCGCCGGTCACCGGGGGCATAGGCCAGCGGCGGGTCGGTGGCGGCCAACGCGCCGGTGTCGGGATGCAGCCGCAGGTTGAGGCCGCCGTCGCCGACCACCCGGATGCGGTCGGCCACCGGGTTGAAGTCGAAGCCCAGCACGGCGCCGGCGGGCAGTGCCAGCGGCGCGCCACTGCCGACCGCGGCCAGCCGGCCGCTGGTGGTGTCCAGCGTGTACAGCCGGCCGGCGGCCGACAGCGCGTACAGCAGGCCGCGCGCCACCCGAAAGTCGATGCCCGCCAAGCGGTCGCCATCGGCCAGCCCCCGCACCGGCAGGCGCGACAGCAGGTGCTGCGGCCGGCCGGCGTTGAAGCTGACCAGCTCACCGCTCTCGGTGATGGCGAACACGGTCTCCTTGCGCAGCGGGCCGGTGGGCTCGGGCGGCGTGGCACAAGCGGCCAGCAGGGCGCTGACCAGGGTGCCGGCCAGGCGGGCCAGGGCAGGACGAAACGGGCGATGCATGGTGAGAACTCCGTACGGTGACCGGCGCACCGAAGGCCGGTGCCGGTGGCTTGCGGGCGCCACCTCGGGGCCACGCAGCAGGTCTATCGGCTCGCCGCCGGCAGGCTTGAACCCACTTCGGCCGCAGCCCCACCCGACAACTCGACCGCCTCGACCGCCCCGACCCCGGCCGACCGCCCGGGCCTCAGCGGTAGGGCTCGATGTCGGTCTGGCGCCCGGCCAGGTGGTCGAACATCGCCACGCAGCGGGCCAGGTTGGACAGGCGGTGCTGCTCGGCGCCGCCCATGCCCAGGTGGCAGATGCCCAGCAGGCTGCGGTAGCCCCACAGGCCCTGGGCCAGCGGCTCCAGCATCATCAGCCACTGCATCTCGTGGGCGGCCACCAGCTTGAAGCCCATGTAGCGCAAATCGCCGATGTTCTCGACCCGCAACGCCAGCCGCTCCGGGCCGGCCTGCAGCAATTGCAAGCTGTAGGGCACCAGCGCGGCCGCACGGTTGTCGCTCTGGGCGAAATACAGCGCGGCTGCGCTGCGCAACTCGGCCACGCTGAAGTCGGCCCGCGGCTTCATCGCGCCGGGGTGGTCGATCGCGAACGACTCGCGGATCAGCAGCTGGCGCTTCTTCTCGGTAAACGACCAATAGGCCATGCCCTTGAGCGCCGACACCCTGCCCAGCCGGCCCAGCATGGCCGCGGCGTCCAGCGGCGAGGCAAAGCGGGCGGTCACCCGCACCAGCAGTTCGAAGTCCTGGGTGCGCAGGCCGCTGCAGTCGGGCAGTGCGCCGTCCTGGTGGCCACCACGCAGCCAGCTGTGAACCTGGGCCGGCTGGTCGGCAGCCGGGTAGGCGGGCGGCGGCGCGTTGCCACACATCGACGCCGGCGCAGCCGCCGCCGGCGCCACCCAGGCGCCGGCGCCGCCGATGGTCAACAGGCCGTGCAGCCACTGCAGCGCCTGTCGTCTGGACACTTTGTGCATGACCGGGGTTTTAACTCAAGCCGGCCTCACCAGCCTGAGCGCAAACGCCCATTCAGCGGCTGAAATCGACCTGCTGCTCAATCGCCAACGCAGCGCCGCTCAATGCGGCCAAGGTGTCGGTGATCAACGCGGTGGGAATCGCGGCCAGGTAGCCCTGGAAGCGGCCCTTGGCCTCGAAGCGCTGGCGGAAGGCCGAGGCGAAAAACCGGTCGGCGAAGCGCGGCACGATGCCCCCGCCGATGTAGACCCCGCCCCGTGCCCCCAGCGTGAGCGCCACGTTGCCGGCAAAACCGCCCAGCAGCGCGCAGAACAGGTCGATGGTCTGGCTGCACAGCGCGTCGCGGCCGGTCAGTGCGCCCTCGATGATCTCGGCCGCGCTCAGCGCTACCGTCGCCACGCCCAGCACCTCACCCAGCGCCTGGTGCAGCACCGGCAGGCCAATGCCCGACAGCAGCCGCTCGGCCGAGACATGGGCGTGGCGTTGACGCACCCGGGCCAGCAGCGCGCTTTCCAGGTCGTCGGCCGGGGCCAGCGTGGCATGTCCGCCTTCACCCGGCAGCGCCTGCCAGCCTTGGCGGGTCTGCACCACTGCCCCCACGCCCAGGCCGGTGCCCGGGCCCACCACGGCCAGCAGGCTGCCCGTGCCCGGCAGCTTGCCCGCGCCCGGCAGGTTGCCCGCGCCCGGCATACGCGCGCCATGGCCGCGCAACTGGGCGGCGCCCAGCCGCGGCAGCGACAGCGCCAGCGACTCGAAATCGTTGAGCATGCGCAGGCTGTCCAGGCCCAGCGCGGCCTGCACCTCGCGGCACGAAAAATCCCAGTGGCTGTTGGTGAAGGCGATGCGGTCGCCCGACACCGCGGTGGCCACCGCGAACGCGGCGTGGCGGGGCGCACGGCGGTCGGCTTCGGCTTGCCCGGCCGGGTCCGCCGGGTCCGCCAGTTCGGCCAGGTAAGCCTGCACCGCCTGCACCGGCCCGGCATGCGCCGCCACCGGCAGCTTGCGCACATGGCTCACCGGCGCGCCCGGGCCGGCGACCCAGCCGAAACGCGCATTGGTGCCGCCGATGTCGGCCACCAGCCAAGGGTAGTGGGCTGCCAGGGTTGAAGCCACGTCGAGCCTTGTCTGCAGGGTGGGGGCACAAAACCAGCGCCGCGACAACAACCGCCCACCGGACCGGTCGTGCCGCCGCCTCGGCTGCAAGCGCCCGCGCCGCCCCGCGTCATCGACAGGCCCGGCACCCTGGCACCCCGGCCGCGGACGGTCCAGAAGCGGGCAAAGGCCTATTTTGACTGCAGGCCGCGCCAGCGGTCCATTGCCGACGCTCAGCGGTTGGCCAGCGCGCGCAGGCGGGCCAGCTTGTCGGCGTAGACCTGACGCTGGCGCGGCGTGCTGCTGCGGTCCATCGCCTCGCTCAGCGCCTGCTGCGCGCGGGTTCGGTCTCCGCGCGCAGCCTGCAGCCGGGCGGTCAAGAACGCCCCCTCGTGGCTGGCGCCGGTGACTGCACGCTCACGGTCGAGCAGCCGCTCGGCCTCGGCCAGGTCGCCCCGCGCCAGCGCCGCCTCGGCCAGGCCCAGCCAGTGGAACGGCGCCTGCGGCTCCCGCGCCTGGAGGCGGGCCTGCCAGGGCGCCGCCTCGCCGGGCCGGCCCAGCGCCACCAGCACCTGCACCAGGTTGGCCATCGCCGGCAGGTTGTCGGAGCCTTGTGCCAGCGTGTGCCGGTACACCGCCGCGGCGCTCGCCAGGTGGCCGGCGCGCTGGTAGACCACGCCCAGCGTGTTGTAGGCCGGCCAGAAGCCCGGATCCAGCCGCAGCGCCTCGCGCGCCCAGGCATAGGACTCTGGCGGGTCGGCACGCTGCAGCGATTCGACCGCCCGGTTGTTCATGTACATCGCCAGCACCCGCTGCTGGCTGATGGGCACGCTGCGCAGGCCGCGCACCTGCTCGGGCGGCAGAAAGTCGATCTGCAGCGCGTCGGGGTCGCCAATCGACCTGGCGTCGTAGCGGCGCCACTGCGTGAACCGCGGCGCCAGCACCAGGTTGACATGGCCGGCGTACAGCAGCAGCGCGCCGCTGCGGCTGATCGACTCGTCCAGCCGGGCGCTCTGGTAGGCCACCTCCAGGCCCATCTCCCGGGCCAGCGCGGCCGTCATCAGCACCAGCGACACACAGTTGCCGGCGCGCGCCGCAAAGGCCTGCGCGGCGTTGCGGGTGTGGCTGTCGTCGTAGCGCAGCTGCAGCTCACCGCGGGCGAACAGCGCGTCGGCGAGCGCGCGCGGACGGCCTTTTTCGCGCACCGCGCTGGCCAGCACGCCGCGCACGTACTGCCGCATGGCGTCGTCGACCGCCATCGCGGTGGCGGCCTCGGCCGGAGCGGCCGGATCGCCGAACAGCGCGTCCTGCAGCAAAGCGGCCGGCGGCGGCGGCGGCCGCGAGGCACAGCCGGACAACGCGGCCAATCCGGCCAGCCACGCCGACGCGAGCACCGCGAAGATCAAGCGTCTGCACCCGAGCGTCATGGCGTGCTCCTGCGGCAAGACGGTCGGCAGGCCGACCAAACCATCAGCTTACGCCGTTGCCGACCGGCCGGTCACACCCGCTCAGCGGCGGCGGCCGCGCGGCCCGCCGCGGCCGCCCGGACCACCGCCCGGACCACCGCCCGGGCCGCCACCCGAGCGGCCCTGGCGCGCCTGCCACAGCGGCCGCCGTGCCCGCAGCTGGCCGGCGATGCCGTCGTTGAGCCGTTCGCGCAGCGCCACCACCTCGTCGACATGGCCGAAGACGTTGGGAAAGCGCTGATCGAGCCACAACCACAGCGTGCAGGCGCGCAGCGCTTGTTCCATGCGGTCGAGCCGGCTGTGCTCGTCGACGTCGTGCAGGAAATCGGGCGCACCGGCCGCGCCGTCCCAGGCATGGCGCTCGGTCCAGCCCAGAAACTGCTGCATCAGCTGGTCGGTGCGGGTGTCCACCGGCGCCTGGGCGTACAAGAACCGCTCGCGCAGGCTCAGCGGCGCGGCGCGCTCGTCCAGCTGGCCGGCGATCTCGATCATCTGCGCCAGTTCGGCGACCGCGAAGTGGGCGTTGTCCAGTGCCAGCTGCTCGACGAACACCGCCAACACCTCGCGCAGCTTGCGCTTGCCCATCTTGCTGGAGATGGTCTCGATGTGCCACCAGTTGGGCGCCACCGGCGCCAAGAAGTGGCGCGGCGCCCGCGGCTGCAGCGCCAGCAGGTCTTTCAGCAGCCGGCCGGCGCCGGGCTCGGCCTCGGCCAGCACGCCGACAAAACCTTCTTCGTGGATGCCGTAGCGGCCGGCGCGGCCGGCGATCTGGTGCACTTCGCTCTCGTCGAGCGTGCGGTCGGCGACGCCGTCGAACTTCGTGAGGGTGGAGAACAAGACGCGGCGGATCGGCAGGTTCAGGCCCATGCCGATCGCATCGGTGGCCACCAGCACCTCGGTCTGGCCGCTGGCGAAACGCTCGGCCTCGCGGCGCCGCACCTCGGGCGGCAGCGCGCCGTAGATCACGCTCACCGTCTTGCCGCTTCCTCCAGACTGGGCCACCTGGTCGCGCAGCATCAGCACCTCGCGGCGGCTGAAGGCGACCACCGCATCACCCAGCTTCAGCGAGGCGATCGGCACCGCCGCCGGCAACAGCTGCACCTGCTGCATGCGCTCGAATGGGCGCACCTCGCAACGCTCGCCGCACAGGCCGAGCAGGTTCTCGATCGCCGGGACGGCATAGGCCGAGCAGATGATCAGCAGCTCCTTGGCCGGCGCGCCGACGATCGCCTGGGTCCACGCCCAGCCGCGCGAGGGGTCGAAGATCATCTGCGCTTCGTCGATCACCGCCACGTCGATCAAATCGCCGGTGCCCATCATCTCGATCGTGCTGCTGACGACGCGGGCGCCTTCGACCGGCGCGTTCTCCTCGCCGGTGCGCAGGCTGCACGGCACGCCGCGGGCCATCAGCCGGTCGCGGCCTTCCAATGCCAGCAGCCGCAGCGGCGCCAGGTAGACACCGCGCTCGCAGGTGGCCAGGCGCTCGAAGGCCTGGTGGGTCTTGCCGCTGTTGGGCGGGCCGACGAACAGCGTGACCTTGCGGTTGGCGCGGCGCGCGGTCTTGAAGCTGTCGGGGTAGCCCTGGAAGGCCAGCTCGGCGGTCAGGTCGTCGAGCGTGTCAAGCTCGTTGACGCGGTTGGCCCAGCGGTCGAGCGCGCGGCCGCAGGCGGCCTTCAACGCGACGATGGGCTGCGGCGTGGCGCATTCGCTCTGCAGGCCGGGCAGCAGTGAATCGATGCGGCCGGGATTGATGTAGCCGGCCTGCTCGACCAGCGTGTCGAGCGCGGTGCGCAATTCGGCGGCATGCGGGTAGTCGGGCACCTGGCGCAGCGCCAGCAGCAGCGTGGCCTTGTCGCCGTCGCGGAAGAAGCGCCAGACCGGCGCGTTGTCCAGCGGGCTCAGGTAGGTGACCTCAAGCCGCCAGGCGTCCTGCGCCAGCGTGACCACGTGGATCGCCTGGCGCTCCCAGGTGGCGGGGCCGGCGCGGCTGATGCCCATCGCCTCCAGCGTGCCGCTGCGCTCGGTCATCAGCGCCCGCAGCTTGGGCGCGGTGCCGACCGCGCCGAGGTGGCGCAGCGCCTCGGCGATCAGCCCGGGTGCGATCCAGCGGCTGGGCCGCTGGCCGGGCACGCCTTTTTGCAACAGCACCAGGCCCAGCTTGTCCATGCGCTCGTCGGCGTCGGCGGCGTGCTCGGGCACCACGTCGGCCGGCATGTCGCCAGCGGCCACCACCTGCGGCAGCTGGTAGGCGGCGTTGCGCACGCGAAACAAGTCGTCGTGGGCGATGTCGGGCGGCACGCGATCGAGGTAGCGGGCCTGCGGCAGCGGCGGCGGCTTGGCCGCGGGTCGACCGCCCGCAGCGGCGGACGGGGGCGCCGCTGCGAGCGGGGTCGCGGCGGCGGCGGGCGCGGCCTCGGGCGGCGGCGGTGCGGGGGCGGTGGGTTCGGCCATGTGCGCGGCACTGTACCCCGCGCCGCGGCCCGTCCGTGAACCGCTGCCTGCAGCGCCGCCTGCAGCGCCCCCTACGCAGTCGCCGGCATGTCGTGGCGAAGCTGGGGCGCTGATGGGTGCCGTGTTCGACGCTGAACTAGCATGCCGCGATGACTACCCCACCCACCGACACGCTGGCGCTGGTCTGCGAACACCTCAGCGACGACCTGTCCGGCCTGGCGCTGCGCCGCTGGCCGCTGCCGCCGCTGGGCGAGCGCGAAGTGCGGGTGGCCGTGCACGCGGTGGCGCTGAACTTTCCCGACCTGCTGATGACCCGCGGCCTCTACCAATTCAAGCCACCCCTGCCCTATGTGCCGGGCATGGAGGGCAGCGGCGTGGTGCTGGCCGCCGGCGAGCGCAGCGGCTGGCAGGTCGGCCAGCAAGTGGGCCTGGGCGCCAAACATGGCTTGCTGGCCGAGCAGGTGGTGGTGGCCGGCGACACCTTGCGACCGTTGCCTTCCGGGCTGGCGCTGGACGAGGCCGCGGCGGTCACCGTCACCGGCCTGACCGCCTGGGTGGCGCTGGCCCGGCTGGGCCGGCTGCAGCGTGGCGAGACCCTGCTGGTGCACGGTGCACGCGGCGGCGTCGGCCAGGCCTGCGTGCAGCTCGGCCTGCACCTGGGCGCGCGGGTGATCGCCACCGCCAGCCAGCCCGAGCGGCTGGCCGCCCTGGCGGCGCAGGGCGTGGCGGCGCTGCCGGCCAGCGGCTTCCGCCAGGCCGTGCTGGACGCCACCGGCGGCCACGGTGCCGACCTGGTGGCCGACCCGGTGGGCGGCGACGTGTTCGACGAGTCGCTGCGCTGCATCGCCTTTGACGGCCGCCTGCTGGTGCTGGGCTTCGCCAGCGGCCGCATCCCCACGCTGGACGTCAACCGCGCCCTGATCAAGGGCTACAGCCTGGTCGGCGTGCGCGCCGGCGAATACGGCCGCCGCTTCCCGGACCGCCATCTCGAGCACCTGGCGGCGGTGCGCCGGTTGGCCGAGGCCGGCGTGTTCAAGCCGGTCATCGGCGCCCGCTTCGCGCTGGCCCAGGCGCCCGAGGCCCTGGCGGCGATGGCCGCGCGCACGGTCACCGGCAAGATCCTGGTGCGCGTCGCCGCGCCGCAGTGACCTGGGTCGGGCGGCGGCGGTCGGCGGCAGCCTTGGGATGGCCCGGTCATTGCCGGCTTCCTAGAATGCGCGCCATGGCCCAACCCCAATTCACCTCCACCGTGGCAGTGCGCCCGCTGCCCGAGCAAACTGACGCGGCACGGCAGCGCTACGGCTTTGCCTACACCGTGACGATCGTCAACACCGGTGATGTGGCGGCGCAACTGATCGCCCGCCACTGGGTGATCACCGACCACCGCGGCACGGTGCAGCAGGTGCGCGGCCTGGGCGTGGTGGGCCACCAGCCGCTGCTGCAACCCGGCGAGCAGTTCGAATACACCAGCTGGGCGCAGATCGGCACGCCGCAGGGTTCGATGCACGGCACGCTGATGGCCATCACCGATGACGCGCACTGGTTCGAGTCGCCGGTGACCGAGTTCACACTGGCCGACACGGCCACGCTGCATTGACGGCGCGCAAGGCCAGCGGTCCGCGCGCCGGCGCGGTCTGGGACCTGACGGCGCTGCTCAATGCCGCCGACCCCAAGGCGTCGCGTCCCGAACGCCACCTGTGGCTGGTGCGGCTGGTCGAGTGGCTGCGCCATGGCCCGGCCGAGAACAAGGCCGGCGACACGCCGATGCCGGTGCTGCGCGTGCGCCACTTGCTCAATGTGCTGGAGCGCAACGACGAGCCGCGCGAGCGCATCGTGGCGCTGCTCGGCCGCTTCTGGCGCGAGACCGACCTGGCCGCGTTGTTCGCCGACTTCGGCTTCACCGCCCGGCGCGACCTGGGCGGCGAAATCGGCGAGCGCCTGGCGCTGCGCCTGCTGCCCGCCACGCCCGACACCGACGACCTGGCCACGCTGTTCCAACTGCTGTTCACCCGCGACGACGACCCCACCTGGCTGGCCGCGATCGACGAGACCACGCTGGCGCGGCTGGCCGCGCTGGTGGCTGCGGCGCGCAACAGCCACCCCGGCCAGCCCGGCACCGCCGAATTGGCCGCCCAGCCCCACCCCGGCAGCGTCGACGACTGGCGCGCCCCGCTGCTGCAGGCCATGACCTGGCTGGTCAGCGCCATCCGCGCCGCCGCCTTCACGCCCGCGCTGCGCCAGCGCATGAGCGCCGACCTGCTCGCCGACCGGCCGTTCGAGCAATTGGTGCGGGCATCCGAAGCGCTGGCCGAGGCGCTGCAAAGCGGCCAGCACGCGGCCGCCGCACCACACGCCACCTACCTGCGTGCGCTGCTGCAGCGCTGCCGCGAGGCGGCCGACAGCGTGCATGACCACCTCGAAGAGTTCGGCGTCTCGGTCAACATCGTGTTCGAGGTGCAGCAGCTGCAGGCGCGCCTGCAGCGGCTGGAGGCCTTGATCGACCTGGCGCTGTCCGACGCCCCGCAACGCGAGCTGCAGCGGCTGGTGGTGGCCCTGGTCCGGGTGGCGCGGCAGCGGCGCAGCCTGGGTGCGCTGCTGGGCCGGCAGTACTCGCTGCTGGCGCGCAAGGTGACCGAGCGCCACGCCGAGACCGGCGAGCACTACATCACCCGCACCCGCGGCGAATACATGACCATGCTGCGCCAGGCTGCTGGCGGCGGCGCGGTGATCGCCGGCACCACCTTCGCCAAGTTCGGCCTGATGAACATCGGCCTGGCGCCGTTCTGGCTGGGCAGCGGCGCCGGGCTCAACTACGCCATCAGCTTCCTGATCGTGCACCTGCTGCACTGGACGGTGGCCACCAAGCAGCCGGCGATGACCGCCCCGGCGATGGCCGAGAAACTGGCCGCACTGCAGGTGGGCGCGCCCGACGACGCCCGCACCGCGGCGCGCGACATCGTCGCGATCGATGCCTTCGTCGACGAGGTGACGCACCTGGTGCGCTCGCAGATCGCCGGCATCGTCGGCAACGTCGCGCTGGTGATCCCGGTGGTGGTGGCGGTGCAGGGGGCGGCCTGGTGGCTGGCCGGGCGGCCGCTGGTCAGCGAGCACGATGCGCGCTACGTGATCGAATCGCTCACGCTGCTCGGCCCCACCGCGTTTTTTGCCGCTTTCACCGGCGTGCTGCTGTTCGCCAGCAGCCTGGTGGCCGGCTGGGTCGAGAACTGGTTCGTCTACCACCGGCTCGACAGCGCGCTGGCCCACAACCCGGCCATCGTCGCCCGGCTGGGTGCGCACCGCGCGCGGCGCTGGTCGGTCTGGTGGCGCGGCAACATCTCCGGCGTGGCGTCCAACGTCACGCTGGGGCTGATGCTGGGCGTGGTGCCGGTGCTGCTGGCCTTCATCGGCCTGCACATCGAGGTGCGGCACGTCACGCTGGGCACCGGCCAGCTGGCCGCTGCCGCCAGCACGTTGGGCTGGGCCACCCTGGCGCTGCCGGCCTTCTGGTGGTGCGTGGCCGGGCTGGTGGCCACCGGCCTGCTGAACCTGGGCGTCAGCTTCTGGCTGGCGCTGAAGGTGGCGCTGCGCTCGCGGCAGGTCACCCTGCACGACCGGCGGCGGCTGTACGCCGCGGTCTGGCGCCGCCTGCGCAGCGCGCCGCGCAGCTTTCTCTTGCCGGATTGACCCCCCCCCGACGCGCCCGCGGCGCCTGCCCCCCAGGGAGGCGCTGCCAATCGCCCGGCAAAGCCGGTTCCACGACGGCAACTTGACCTTCGTCCCGAATGGGAGACGGGAGACCTGAATGAGCACTCAACACGACGCGGCGGCGGCCGTCACCACCCTGCCCAACGGCGTGCGGGTGGTGACCATCGCCCTGCCCCACCTGCAGACCGCCAGCGTCAGCGTCTTCGTGCGCTGCGGCAGCGCGCACGAGGCCCGGCGCTTCAACGGCATCGGCCATGTCGTCGAGCACATGGCCTTCAAGGGCACGACCGGGCGCGACGCCCGCACGCTCAACCTCGACGCCGAGCGGCTGGGTGCCGAGGTCAACGCCCACACCGACAAGGACCACACCGCCTTCCACATGCGTGGGCTGGGCCCGCATGCAGCCGGCTTCGTGCGCCAGCTGGGCGACCTGGTGCGCCACGCCACCTTTCCCGCCGACGAGCTGGAGCGCGAGCGCGAGGTGCTGCTGCATGAATTCACCGAGGACGAGGACGACCCGATGGCCACCGCCTTCAAGTTGTTCGACCGCTGCAGCTGGGGCCTGCACCCGCTGGCCCAGCCGGTGATCGGCACGCGGGCCAACATCGAGCGCTTCAGCCGCGACGACCTGGTGGCCCATGTCCAGCGCCACTACAGCGGCGCCAACATCGTGGTCGCCGCTGCCGGCGCGATCGACGCCGCGGCCATCGTGCGCGAGGCCGAAGCCGCCTTCGGCGACCTGGCCACCGGCAGCGACAACCTGCTCGCCGCGCCCGCCTGGCAAGGCGGCCTGCGCACCCGGCCGATGACCGGCAGCAGCCAGACCCACCTGGTGCTGGGCTTCGGCATCCCGCCGCTGCAGGCCGACGACCCGCTGGCCGCGGTGGCCGCCGCGGTGCTGGGCGAAGGCATGAGCTCGCCGCTGATGGACCAGCTGCGCGAGCAGCGCGGCCTGGTCTACTACGCCGCCTGCTCGGCCGATGTGGTCGACCGCGGCGGCCAGTTCGTGATCGAGGCCAGCACCTCACCCGCCCAGCTGGACGACTGCCTGGCCGCGCTGGCCGGCCTGCTGGCGGCCCAGGCCGCGGCGATCACGCCGATCGACCTGGAGCGCGGCAAGAACCAGCTGCGCGTGCGCCGCCTGCGCGGGCTGGAGAAAACCGGCCGCCGGCTCGAAGAGGCGGCGCTCGACCTGCTGCTGCTGGGCCACCTGCGCTCGCGCGAGGACTGGCTGCGCCGCGTCGACGCGGTGAGCGCCGAGGACGTGCGCGGCGCGCTGGCGACGATGCTGCAGGGCGGCGCCGCGCTGGCCATCAGCGGCCGCGTGCCGCGCGGCACCAGCGACCGGGCGCGCGAACTGATGGGCGCGCACGGGCTGCGCCTGTAAGGCCCATCGGCCCGCTGGTCGCTCGGCCCGCGCCGCGCCACCGGGCACCACCGGGCACCACCGGGCACCACTCAGCGCGGTGGTTCGTCGTCGTCGGGGCGTTCACCGCCCTTGCGCCCCGAGAACATCGTCCACCAGACGATGCCGACGAAGATCAGGCCCGCCCCCAACGCTTCCAGCAAAATCAGTGCCATGCGCCGATTATCCCGTTCTGCCGTTTGCCTTGCGCCGGCCGCCGCCGTGCCGGCCAACGCAAGGCCCGGCGCCCTGCAGACCGCGCTGGCCGCCGGGCTGCTCGGGCTGCTCGCGCTGCTGGGGGCCTGCGCGATGTCGCCGTCGCCGCCAGCGTCATCCCCACCAACCTCACCAGCGGCCAACGCCAGCACGCCCGACGCCAGCCCGTCCGCGGCGCTGCCGGCGCTCGGCGGCGCCACCGCCACGCTGCAGCGCCCGCGTGCGCGCTGGGTGCCGGCCGACTGGACCCAGCTGCCCGGCTGGACCGACGACCGCGCCGCCGAACTGTGGCCGGCGCTGCAGGCCGGTTGCGTCAGGCCCGCCGCCGGCTGGGCGGCGGTGTGCGTCCGCGCGCTGGCCTTCAACCCGCCCGACGACGGCTTCGCCCGCGACTTCTTGCAGCGCGAGCTGCAGCCCTACCGGGTCGAGTCGCACGAGGGCGCGACCACCGGCCTGGCCACCGGTTATTTCGAGCCGCTGCTGGCCGCGCGCCGCCAGCGCCAGCCCGGCTTCACCGTGGCGCTGCACCGCCCGCCGGCCGATCTGGCACAGAGCCGGCCCTGGTACACCCGCCAGCAGGTCGACACGCTGCCGGCCGCCGCCGCTGCGCTGCGCGGCCAGGAGATCGCCTGGCTGGCCAGCCCGCTCGACCTGCTGGTGCTGCAGATCCAGGGCTCGGGCCGGCTGCGCATCACCGAGCCCGACGGCCGCCAGCGCACGGTGCGCGCCGCCTTTGCCGGCCACAACGACCAGCCCTACCAATCGGTCGGCCGCTGGCTGATCGACCAGGGCGAGCTGCGGGCCGACGGCGCCAGCTGGCCGGCCATCCGCGATTGGGGCCAGCGTGCCACGCCAGCGCGGCTGCAGCAGATGATGTGGGCCAACCCGCGGCTGGTGTTCTTCCGCGAGGAGGCGATGCCCGACGACGCGGTGGCCGCGTCCGGGCCGACCGGACCGACCGGACCGACCGGATTGAACGGCCAACCCGGCGCCAGCGGACCGCGCGGCGCGCAGAACGTGCCGCTGACCGCCGGCCGCTCGGTGGCGGTGGACCCGCAGGCCGTGCCCTACGGCACGCCGCTGTGGCTGGACACCACAGAGCCGCTGTCGGCCACCCCGCTGCGCCGGCTGGTGATGGCGCAGGACACCGGCACGGCCATCACCGGCGCGGTGCGCATCGACTACTTCTGGGGTGCCGGCGAGCAGGCCGAGCAGCAGGCCGGCCGCATGAAACAGCCGCTGCGGCTGTGGGCGCTGTGGCCGCGCAGCCCGCCGCCCTGAGGCGGCTCGGTGCACAGGATCAGCCGGGCAGGCGATGCCCTACAGCAAAACAGCGCCGTCGGTGGCGGTGCGGCCAGCAACGGGGCGGCGCGGGCGGTCTTGACGCGCCCACCAGCACGGGCGCAGGGTTTACCAGCAAGATGTGGGGTGATCAATTCAGTTCAGCCGACTTTCACCGCACGTCCGTACCTGCGGGCAGGTGCGGTCGCCGCGCTGCTGCTGGCGGTGGTGGCGGGCCCGGCGGCCGCTTTCGGCTTCGACGACGTGGCCGCGCAGGCCCGCCAACTGGCCGCGCAGCCGCACCGCGCCAGCCCATTTGTGCTGCCGGCCGAGCTGAAGGCGCTGAGCTACGACCAGTACCGCGACATCCGCTTCCGCCCCGGGCGTGCGCTGTGGCGCGCCGGTCCGTCTCAGGACGGGCTGCAGGACAAGCTGCCGTTCGAGGTCATGTTCTTTCACCTGGGCAAGTACCAGACCGAGCCGGTGCAGATCCACGAGATCACGCCCGCGGGCGCCGTGCGGCAGCTGGGTTTCGACCGCCGCGACTTCGACTACGGCGGCAACACGATGACGCCGCAGCGCTGGGGCGACGTCGGCCATGCCGGGTTGCGCGTGCACCATGCCCTCAACCGGCCCGACCAGCTGGACGAACTCATCGTCTTCCTCGGCGCCAGCTACTTCCGTGCACTCGGCGCCCAGCAGCGCTACGGGCTGTCGGCACGCGGGCTGGCGATCGACACCGTTGGCGGCCAGGGTGAGGAATTTCCGCGCTTCACCGCGTTCTGGCTCGAACGCCCGGCGCCCGGCGCGGCCTCGCTGGTCATCCACGCACTGATGGAGTCGCCGCGCGCCACCGGCGCCTACCGCTTCCAGGTCACGCCCGGCGCCGAGACCGCGGTCGACGTGCGCGCCCGGCTGTACCTGCGCGGGCCGGTCGCCACGCTGGGCATCGCGCCGCTGACCAGCATGTTCCAGTTCGGCGAGAACCAGCCGCAGCGCGACGACTTCCGCCCCGAGGTGCACGATTCCGACGGCCTGATGGTCGCCACTGGCGACGGCGAATGGCTGTGGCGTCCGCTGCAGAACCCGCGCCGGCAGCTGACGACGTCGTTCGCCATGCGTTCGCTGCGCGGCTTCGGCCTGATGCAGCGCGACCGCCACTTCGCCAGCTACCAGGACCTCGAGGCCCGCTATGAGCTGCGACCCAGCGCCTGGATCACGCCGCAGGGCGACTGGGGCCCGGGCCGGGTCGAGCTGATGCAGTTTCCGACCCCCGACGAGACCCACGACAACGTGGTGGCCTACTGGGTGCCCGAGCGCCTGCCGGCGCCGGGCCAGCCGCTGGACATCGCCTACCGGCTGCAATGGCAGGGCGCCGTGCAGCAGCGCCCGCCCGGCGCCTGGGTGACGCAGTCGCGCGCGGGCCGCGGCTTCGAGGCGCTGGCGCCGGACGAGCACCAGGTCATCGTAGACTTCGCCGGCCCGGCGCTCGACGCACTGCCCGCGTCGGCGCCGGTCCGGGCGATCATCACGGCCGATGCCAATGGCCGGATCGTCGAAGGCAACGCCTACCGCAACGACGCCACCGGCGGCTGGCGCATGAGCCTGCGCGTGCAGCAGCACCAAGCCATCGAACCGGTCGAACTGCGGGCCTTCCTGCAACTCGGCCCCGACACCCTGAGCGAGACATGGAGCTACGTGATTCCGCCCCGGTGAGCGGGCCCCTGCCGGTGGGCCTGCCCGCGCCGGCCGCCGCCACGCTGCCGACCCCGCCGCAGCGCAGCCACGCGGGCCCGCCGAGCGCGCCGCCGCTGTGGCGCGGCTCGATGGTGGCGCAGCCCTGGTGCGGCCTGCGGGCCGGCCTGTGGGCGGGCCTGCGCGCGGCGCTGGGCGGACCGTCGGCGCAGATCCGCCGGTCTCAGCAGACCCCGCAGACCTTGCAGACTTCGCAGACGTCGCAGACGGCCCACGCTGCCAACGCTGCCCATACTGCCCAGTCCTCGCCGCCAGGCGCCGCCCTGCCCCCCGCGCCGTGGCAGCACGCCGCCCGCGGGCGGCGCCGTGCGCTGATGCTGACCATCGCGCTGGCGACCCTGTTGGCCACCACGGCGCTGACGCAGGCGCCCTGGGGCGACGGCCCGGCGCTGCTGCATGGGCTGCAGACGGGTTTGTTCGCGCTGCTGTTCGCCTGGGTGGCGGCCGGCTGCACCACCGCGTTGATGGGGTTCTTCGTGCTGTTGCGCGACGACCCGCACCGGCTGTCGGCGCGCAGCGCGGGCAGCCGCCCGATCGGCACCGACGTGCGCACCGCCCTCGTCATGCCGATCTGCCACGAAGACGTGGCCACCGTCTTTGCCGGGCTGCGCGCCACCTGCGAATCGCTGGCCGCCACCGGTGCGCTGGACCGCTTCGACGTCTACCTGCTGTCCGACAGCAGCGACCCCGACGTGCGCAGTGCCGAAGTGGCGGCCTGGGCAGAGCTGCGCGCCGTCATTGGAAGCAGCGGCAGCAGCAGCGAAAGCAGCGAAAGCAGCGGCGGCGGCCGCGTGTTCTACCGCTGGCGCCGGCGCCGCACCCAGCGCAAGGCCGGCAACGTGGCCGACTTCTGCCGGCGCTGGGGCCGCCACTACCGCTACATGGTGGTGCTGGACGCCGACAGCGTGATGAGCGGCGACTGCCTGACCACCCTGGTGCGGCTGATGGAGGCGCACCCGCAGGCCGGCATCCTGCAGACCGCGCCGCGGGCCTGGGGCCATGCCACGCTGCATGCGCGGGCGCAGCAGTTCACGGCGCGCGTCGCCGGCCGCCTGTTCACCGCCGGCATGCAGTACTGGCAGCTGGGCGAGGCGCATTACTGGGGCCACAACGCGATCATCCGCGTCGAGCCCTTCATGCGGCATTGCGCGCTGGCGCGCCTGCCGGGCAACGGCGCCCTCGGCGGCGAACTGCTGTCGCACGACTTCGTCGAGGCCGCGATGATGCGCCGCGCCGGTTGGCAGGTCTGGATGGTGCACGATCTGGCGGGCAGCTACGAGCAGGCGCCGCCGCACCTGCTGGCCGAACTGCAGCGCGACCGCCGCTGGTGCCAGGGCAACCTGCAGAACGCCCAGCTGCTGGCCGAGCCGGGCCTGCACCCGGTGCACCGCGCGATGCTGGCCACCGGCACGCTGGCCTATGTGTCGGCGCCGCTGTGGCTGGTCTACCTGCTGCTGGGCGCGGGCCTGTGGTGGCTGGACGGCAGCGCCACTGCCGCGCCAGGCGGCCCCTGGGCCGCAGACATCGAGGGGTTGTGGATCGCCACCCTCGGCATGCTGGCACTGCCGCGCGTGCTGGGCGTGCTGGCGATCGTGCTGCGGCGCGAACAAGCCGCTTACGGCGGCGCGCCGCGGCTGGTGCTGAGTGCGCTGCTGGAGGCCGGGCTGTCGCTGCTGCAGGCGCCGCTGCGCATGGTGGCGCACACGCTGTTCGTCGTCGGCGCCCTGGGCGGCTGGAAGCTGCAGTGGACATCACCACCGCGCCGCGGTGCCGACGTCGGCTGGCGCGAGGCCGCGCAACGCTTCGCACCGGCCAGCCTGGGCGTGGTGGCGCTCACGGCAGCGCTGTGGTGGGTTCACTCGCCGGCGCTGCCCTGGCTGATCCCGGTCGGCCTGCCGCTGCTGCTGGCGATCCCGACCGCCACCCTCACCAGCCGCAGCAGCATCGGCCAGCGCTGGCACGCCGCCGGGTTGCTGTGGGTGCCCGAAGAGTCGCAGCCGCCGGCCGTGCTGCGCCGGGCGGCGGCGCTGCAGCGGCGCGCATCGGCCAACGCCTCGCCCGCCGACCCGACCTTCACCGGGCCGGCGCGCCCTTGGCATCCGGCACGTCCCGATCCGGTCACGACCCCCCGCTGATGATGAAGAACCTCCAACTTTCGAGCGAACCCGAGGCCGGCGGACGGGCCGACAGCTGGACCGAAGCCCGGGCCGACAGCCGGGTCGACAGCCGGGCAGACAGCCGGGCCGACCTGCGAACCCCCGCGCCGCGGATCGACGCGCCCGCCACGCCCGACGAGGCCACGCGCCGCCGCTCGCGGGCCAAGTACCGCCAGCGAGCGGCCGGCTACGACCGCACCTGCGGGCCGACCTGGACGATCCGCGAGCACACCATCGCCGCGCTGGCGCTGCAACCCGGCCAGCGTGTGCTCGACGTGGCCTGCGGCACCGGCCTCAGCCTGGCCCTGCTGCGCGAGCGGGTGGGTGAAGCGGGGCAGGTCTACGGCTTCGACCACAGCGCCGAGATGCTGGTGCAGGCGCGCGCGCGGGTGGCCCAGGCGGGCTGGCGCAACGTGACGCTGTTCGAGACGCCGGCCCAGGCGCTGCGGCTGCCGCAGCCGATCGACGCGCTGCTGTTCCACTACACCCACGACATCCTGCGCTCCGACGCCGCGCTGTCCAGCATCCTGGCCAGCGCACGGCCGGGAGCGCGCATCGCGATCGCCGGCATCAAGTACTTCCCGCGCTGGCTGGCACCGCTGAACGCCTGGGTCTACTGGAAGAACCACGGCTACAACGGCGCGCCGGGTGGACTGCGCAGCCCCTGGGACCGCATCGCACCGCGGCTGACCGACTGGCAACTCGTTGCCACCCAGTTCGGCATGGGCTACCTCGCATCGGGCCGGCTGGCCGCCGCGGCCGCGCCGGAGGGCGGGCGGTGAGCACGCCGGC
>JBBQVF010000043.1:0-31292 GCA_038211805.1 Burkholderiales bacterium
GGATCAGCCCATTTCCAGCTTCAACCCGAAGGGCCAGGGCGATTTTCGGTGCCATCTGTCGTTGCCGGCTCGTTGTGGGGGCCGATCCCACGCCTCGCCGGCGCCTAAGCTGGCACCGAAACTCGCCCTGGCGCAGGCCCGTCCCCAAGCCCGACAGCCTCCTAGGGCCAGCTCATGACTTGCGGCTGGGGGAGGGCATGCGAATTGCCGGAGGCTGTCCGGTCGACACCGCGCTGCAGCGCCGGCCGGTTCGATCAGCCCCCATCCGCGCCGGAGATGCATGATGAAACTTCACCCCTTGCCGTGCGCTTCGGCAGCGGCCGCTCCGCGGGCAGGACGCCGCCCTGAGCGTCGAGCCGTGACCTTCCACCACTTGCCGAAGCTTGCCGATTTGGCGATGCGCTTTGCCACGTTGAAAGGAGGTTGCGCATGACCCACCCGTCGTCCATGCCCCGCTCGGCCACCGCTGTCGAGGTGGCTGCTGCTTCGATGGCAGCGTCTGCAGAGGCCGCCGCCGCCAGTGCCGCCGCCAGTGCCGCCGCCAGTGCCGCCGCCAGTGCCGCCACCAGTGCCGCTGCCAATGCCAGTGCCAATGCCAATGCCAATGCCAATGCCAATGCCAATGCCAATGCCAATGCCAATGCCGCTGCCGATGCCGGCCACCCGCCCCAGCGGGGCTGGTGGGAGAGCCTGCAGTCCATTGGGCGCGAATTGCCCGGTTTGGTCAGCGACCGCGTCGACCTGCTGTCGCTCGAACTGCAGCGTGCCGGCCGCGCACTCGGGCAGATCGTGGCGTTGCTGGTGGCGGCGGTGGTCCTCGGCGTCACCGCCTGGCTGGTGCTGTGGGCAGGCGTCGCCGTGGGCCTGGTCGAACTGGGGCTTCACTGGTCGCTGTCGCTGCTGCTGGTCCTGGCCTTGAACGCCGGCGTCGCCTGGCTGGCGATCGCCCGCCTGCGGCGGCTGCTGCCGCTGCTTCGCCTGCCCGCCACACGGCGCCATCTGACGCCCGGCCGTTCCGCCGTACCGCCCGTACCGCCCGTACCGCCCGTACCGCCCGTATCGCCCGTGCCGGCGGGGCTTGCAACGGCGCCTGGCGGCAAGGTGGCGACAGCGCCGCAGTGACCCGCAGCTGCCGATCGGCAGCCGCACCGGGCCAGGCAGCAGCGGCGGCGTGCGGCGCCCGCGGCCGTCGGGCACCGCGATTGCCCCGCTGACGGCACAGGCCGCGCCCGCCCTGGCGGACAACGCCTCTCGCCGACCTTCCCTCTGTTCACTCCTTTTCAAGACACTTCGATGACACACACCCATCCATTTCCGATCGCCCGCGTTGCGGCCCTCTGTCTGGCGCTGACCGCCAGCCTGCCTGCCCACGCGCAAGGCACCAGCACCACGGGCGCAACCGGCGCGGGCATGTCGAGCGGCTTCGGCAGCGCCGGCTATTCGGTGCTGCCCTACACCCGCAGCGGCTACTTCGGCCTCAACCTGGGCAAGTCCGACTGGCGCACCGGATGCGCGCCCGGCTTCAACTGCGAGGACGGCAACGTGTCGACCTACCTGTACACCGGCGGCCTGATCAATGACGTGCTGGGCCTGGAGCTGGGCTACGTCAACACCGGCAGCGCCGACCGCAACGGCGGCAGTGTGCGCGGCCAGGGCGTGAACCTGAGCCTGGTGGCCAGGGTGCCGCTGGGCGCCTTCAATGTCTTTGCCAAGGCCGGTGGGCTTTACGGCCAGACACGCGTTTCGGCCGACGTGGCATCGGGCGTGGCCACCGGCACCGAACGCGGCTGGGGTGGCACCTACGCTGCCGGGGCGGGCTACGACATCACGCCGCAGATGGGCGTGGTGCTGGAGTGGGCACGCAACGAGTTCCGCTTGCCCGGCGGTGTCGGCCGTCAAGACGTCGACAGCGTCAGCCTGGGCCTCGTGCGCCGTTTTTGACGTCTGCAGATTGACGACTGAAGCTTGACGAGCGGCGCCTGAGAGCGGGGTGGGGCGGTCGCCCCGGCCCCTTCCAGGCGTCGCGTTCACAGGTTCATTGGTGCGGTGCTGGAGGTGGGCTCGACCAACAAGGCGCTGAAGGTGAGCGTCCGGGTGGTGGTGCCGTTCACCATCAGCGGCGGCGAATGCCCGAGGCACCAGGCCATGTCGCAGGGCCTTTCCCCCTCCCCCTCCCCCTCCCCTTGCCCTTTTCCTTTCCCGCACCAGGCGCGCGTTCTGGTCCGCGGGCTGGGCCGGTTCAGCCTCGGCCTCGGGCTGGTGCCACGGCGTGGCGCGGCGCTGCCGATCAGCCGCGGGGCAGCGGGCTCGCTCTGACCGGGGCACGCCGATTGCCGCAGTCGAAGCTCACTTTGCCCTCAACCCACCCTCAGGAGTTTTCCATGGTCACCGTCGCCTCTCCCAACTTTCCCAGCTTCCCCAGCAACACCGGCCTGCCGGGCGGCCCCTCGGGTGCCGGCAACGGCCACGACGGCATCGATGGCGCGCCTGACCTGGTGGCCAACGTCGCCGAAGGTGCGCACCAGACCATCGACCGCCTTGCCGATCAGGCGATGCCCCATGTGCAGCGCCTGAAGGAGAACGTCGCCAGCGCCACCGACATGCTCGACGAGCGGGCCGATCAGGTGCGCGAGATGACCGACGAGTGGATGGAGACGCTGCGTTGCACCGTGCGCGAGAACCCGCTGGCCGCCTTGGGCGCCGCGCTGGCGCTGGGCCTGGTGGTCGCCCGCCTGTCGCGCTGAACCGCCATGGCCGCTCAGCCTCCGGCCAGCCCGCCCGTGGTGGCGCAGCGGCCCGCCGCCGCGCCGCGCGATGCGCTGGACCTCGATGCGCAGATCGATCTGGTCGAACAGCGCCTGATTGCCCGTGAACAGCGCCTGCTGGGCCAGGCACAGGACCTGCGACAGCGCGCCAGCCGGCTGCTGCCGACGCGCGCCCTGCTGGTCAAGGCAGGTGGGGTGGTGCTGGCGGGCGCCGGTCTGGCCTGGAGGCTGCGCCGAGGCGGCCGGCACAGCCCGGGCCGCAGTCACCCGGCGGCGCCGTTGCCGGCCGCAGGCGCTGCACCCTGGCTGCTGGGCCTGCTGCCGATGGCCTGGCCGCTGCTGCCGGTGCGCTGGCGCGGGCGCATCAGCCCGGCCACGGCCGCCACCTTGCTGGGCGTCGCGGCGCCCATGGTCGAGCGCCTGCTGGCACGCCGGCGGACAACCTCCGCCGACCAGGCCAGGGTCGCGGCCGCAGCCCCACCGCGCCGCCGTTCCGGTTGGTGGTGAACGAATCGCGCTGGTTCATGGCGCGGTCGGTCCGCATGCAAGGCTGATCCTGCGCGCCACCTCGCGCAGGAGCGCGCCTTGCCTTGTCCTCACGCACCCTGCACCTGCAGCCCCGACCGGAGAACCCCATGATGCCCCCCACCCATCCCACCCCGCCAGGGCCTGCCATTGCGCCGGACACCGTGCCGCTGCCGACACCGCCCCACCCGACGTCCGAGCCGCTGGACGATCCGCTGCCCCCGGTCATCGGCGATCCACCGCGGCCCGGCGGTGAGCCCCCGGTCGGCGACCCCGAGCCGGCCTGAGCGGCCGCGTCTCGGGCCCCGGCCATGCACGAACGGCAATTTCCGCCGCCGGTCGCGGGCAGCGACCGGCGTCAGGCTGACATGCCCCGTGAGCGCACGCCGCGCAGCGCTGCCATGGCTGAGCTGGTGTGGGGCGGGGTGCCGCAGCTGTTGGCAGTGCTCGGCCTCGATGGCCGTCTGCGGGCCACCAACCCCGCCTGGGAGCAGGTGCTGGGTCTGGGCACGCTGCAGCTGCGCGAGCAGCCGCTGCTGGCGCGGGTGCATGCCGACGACCGCGCCGCTGCACAACAGTGGCTGGCTCAGGGCTTGTCCGATGTCGGGCCCGCCGTCAGCTTCACCGGCCGTTGGCGCCACGCCGACGGGAGCTACCGGCGCCTGCAGTGGACGCTGACCCTGAGCGACGGTCAGGGCTGTGCCACGGGCCAACCCGCCGCTGAAACCGGACCACCGTCGGATGCCATCATCGCGCTGCAGGCCCGCCAGCAGTCGCAGCGCAGCGTGGCCAGGCTCACCAGCGGCCTGACCCATGACTTCAACAACTTGCTGCAAGTGCTGCGCAACTCGCTGGAACTTGTCCACCAGCGCCCGCACGAGCCCCGTCAAGTGGCCCGCTGGGCGGCATCCGCGCTGCGCGTCGTCGACCGCGGCGCCCAGATCATCGCGCGGCTGCAATCGTTTGCCGGTACCCAGGCGTTGACGCTGCAGACGGTGCAGGTGACCGACTTGCTGCAAGGCCTGCGCACGCGCTTGCAAACCCTGCTGGGCCCGAGCGCCTCGCTGCACCTGCACGCGCCCGTCGAAGGCCTGCTGGCGATCAGCGATGCCGGCCAGCTGGAGCTGGCACTGCTGAACCTGGCGCGAAACGCGATCGAGGCCATGCCGCAGGGCGGGCAGTTGGTGATCGCGCTGGGCCGCACCCATGTCGAGCAAGACATCGAGTTGGCCACCGGCGACTACGTCACCATCGACCTCAGCGACACCGGCGCTGGCATGTCGCGCGCCGTCCTCGAACGTGCGGTCGAACCCTATTTCACCACCAAGGCGCTGGGCGCTGGCAGCGGGCTGGGGCTGTCTCAGGTCCACGGCTTCGCCCAGCAAATGGGTGGCGCGCTTCGCCTGCAGGGGCTCGGCGCTGACGGCCGCCACCGCGTGCGTTTGTTGCTGCCGGCGGCGGCGGCTTCAGTGACGTTGATGACGCCGGTTGCGCCGATTACGCCGAATGCGCACCATGCCAGCGGGCAGGGGACGAACTTCGAGCCCGCCTTGCCGACCCGTGTGCTGGTGGTGGCAGACGATGCGGCACGCCGGGGGCTGCTGGTGTCGGCGATGCAGCTGATGGGCTACAGCCAGGTGCAGGCCGCCGATGCCAGCGACGCGGTGCAGGCGATCGACCAGCAGCTGCCCGACCTGGTGGTGCTGGGCCTGCCGGCGCGTCCCGTCAGCGCCGACGACCTGGCACGGTGCGCCCGGCGGCACAGCCCGGGCGGGCGGGTGGTTCGGCTGGATGCGCTGGCCACCGCCCCCGATCTGCCGCTGGACCTGGACGCGTTGTCTATCGCGATCGGCCGTGCCGTGGCGCCACTTCGGCCATGACACGCTCTGCCCGCGGAAATTCCCGCATCGAGGGGACCGCCGGTTTGGCCATGCCGGTGTCAGGCATCTGCTGCAGCGCGACACGCACCTGCTGAGCCACGCGCAGCGGATTGTGTAGCGCGTGGCTGGCAGGCATGACGGAGCGCCCGGCGTGGCCAGGCAGGCGCTGGTCGTTGGCCACCACGGTGGTGACCCTGATGCCAAGCGGCCGCAATTGGGCGTGCAGACACTGCGACCGCCCGAGCGGCCCGTCAGGGGCGGCAGGGTGGGCGGTGGCGCCATGCCATCCGCGCCTGGTGGCGGAGGTGATGCTGACGACATGCCCTTGGCGCTGTTGCGCCATCAAAGCAACCGCATGGTTGCTGAGCATGAAGGGCGCACGCAGATTGCAAGCAACGATGCGCTGCCAGTCCGCGGGCGAAAATCCGTCCGCCGGCGTGGTGACGTCGATGGCGGTGTTGTTGATCAGCGCGTCGAGTCGGCCAAAACGCTGCGCCATCCGGTCGATGGCTTCGACGCACTGGACCGGGTCGCTGACGTCCAGCGGCAATGCGATCGCGTCGATGTCACGCTCGGCCAGCACCGCCGCGAAGTCCAGCACCCGCTGAACCGCGATGTCGGCCAGAACCAGCCGCATACCGGCCGCCCCGAGCGTGCAGGCGATGGCGGCGCCCGGGCCGCGCGACGCACCGGTGATCGGCACCACCCTGCCATGCAGTTGTGCAGGGCAGGGGGGATGTCTGAAGGCAGCGGCTATCACGGGACGGGTGCAGGCTGCCAGTGGGACGAAGGTCAGTTGCGGTCGGTGCGAGCGGCGCGCATGCGGCCGTTGCCCGTGCCATCGTTGCGGTTGCCGTTCGCGTCGAGCGCGCCCGAGGTGCTGCTGCCGGACCGGTAGTTGTCGTTGCTCGTGCGGGCCGCGCCAGTGGTGCCGGTCGAACCATTCGCGCCGGTCGTGCCCGTCATGCCCGAAGTCGTCCCGGTGTTGTCGGTCATTCCCGAGCGGTTGGTGCCGGTGTTGCCGGTGGTGCCCGCCGCGCCGGTGGTGTCGGTGGTGCCGGTGCCGGACGTGCCCGAGCTGTTGCTGGTGGTCGGGCCGGAGTTGGCGCCGCTGCTGTTGCCGGTGGACGACGATTGGGCCTGCGCGGCGATGCCGGCGAGGGCCAGGCAGCTGGCGGCGGCCAGTGCGGTGAGACGGGTGTATGAGTGGCGCATCAAAATCTCCAGGAGAGTCAGGGGTGGAACGAAAGTCCGTTCGGGAGTGACGGGCACCATGCCCGGATCCCAAAAGGGTCCGGACATTGACTGGCAAGCGTTGTGCCCGCCAGGTCTTCGGTGCCGCAAAAAACGAGGTTCTGAATTCGCCTCGTCTTCGGCAGGTATCGTTTGCGGCAAAAAGCGCGCCTGCGTATTTCACATGTTGGGATGATGGCCAGCGCATCGCCCGGAGTCTGCCTTCGGCGCGGGCCTTGGCCGCGCCTGCCCGCCGTCGCGCCCAGGGCCGACGGCTGAAGTGTTTCAAAACCTTGCAATCGTGATCAGGCGGCATGGCTGTTGCGTTTACAGCCACGGACAGGCCGTTGCTGCAGGGGTGGTGCGGTATCCATTACCGATCAAGGAGATGCCGTGTTATCGATGGACTTTCGCGCTGAAAACCGCCACTCGCAAACGCTGTCGCCCCGCCTGCAACATGCAGTGCGGCTGTTGCAGTTGTCGTCGATGGACTTCTCGGCCACCGTGCGGGATCTGATGGGACGCAACCCCTTCCTGGAAGGCGAAGAAGGCGAGGACGGCGATGACCGCACGGACGGCGACGCCCCGGTCTCCGAGCCGGCCGCCGCCGACGACGGGGCAGCGCCCGCCTCGGCAGACGACGGCGGCGGCGAACTGCATGGCGACGACCGGGACATGTGGCAGGCCGATGGCACCTCGTCACTGGGCCGGGCTGAGGAGGGCGAACTGTCGGCACTGGAAATGATGGCGGCCGACACCTCGCTGGCCAGCCACCTGCACGGCCAGGCGAACCTTCTGGGCCTGCCCGAGCGCGGGCTGTTCATGGCCCGGGCCGTCATCGAATCGCTCGACGATGACGGCTACCTGCGCACCCCGCTCGACGAGCTCGTGCCACTGGTGCCGGTGAGCCCTCCCGCCACGCTGAAGGATCTGGAACTCGGGCTGGCGGCGGTGCAATCGCTGGATCCGGCCGGCGTGGGCGCGCGCAACGTCGGCGAGTGCCTGCAACTGCAGCTGCCCGGCATCCTCTGCCCGGCCGCGCGCGGCCTGGCGCGGCGCATCGTCGAGGGCTACCTGCCCAAGCTGGCCGCGCGCGACGTGCAAGGCCTGGCGCACGCGCTCGGCGAGCCGGTGGCACTGGTCGAACAGGTGTGCGACCGCATCCGCAGGCTGGACCCGCGTCCGGGCTGGCGCTTCGGTTCGACCCGCGTGGCCTACGTGGTGCCCGATGTGATCGTGCGCAAGGTACACAACCAGTGGACAGTGCATCTCAACCCGGCGGTGGTGCCGAAGGTGCGGCTCAACCAGGTCTATGCCGAATTGTTCAAACGCCACCGCTCGGCCCAGAACACCGAGATGGCCGGTCAGCTGCAGGAAGCGCGCTGGACACTGCGCAATGTGGACCAGCGCTTTGCCACCATCCTGGATGTGGCCGAGGCCATCATGCGGCGCCAGCGCCACTTCTTCGAGTTCGGCACCATGGCGATGAAGCCGCTGGGGCTCAAGGAGATTGCCGACGAGGTCGGCATCCACGAGTCCACCGTGTCGCGTGTGACCAACAACAAGTACATGGCCACGCCCAACGGGGTGTTCGAGCTGAAGTATTTTTTCTCTCGGGCGATGGTCAGTGCCAGCGGCAGCGCCTGTTCCGGCACGGCGATCCGCGGCCTGGTCAAGGACATCATCGAGACCGAACGACTGGAATCGCCGCTGTCAGATGCCGCGATTGCCCGCCAGCTGGCGCAGCAGGGCCTGATGGTGGCGCGCCGCACGGTGACCAAGTACCGCCAGATGTTGCAGATCGACTCGGTGGAGCGGCGCCGCCGGCACGCCTGAGTGGATCGCCGCCGGGCCACCCATCAGCGGTGGCTGGGGCCACCCCGCGCCCCATGAACCGGCTACTGGCCGGGGCTGCTAGCGAGCTTGCCCGGTAAACCGTCGCTGTTCGAACGGCCGCGGTCCGGACGGTCATTGTCCGAACGGTCGTTGTCCGGCGGGATGGCGCCGTTGCCCGACCCCGCCAGGCTGCGGGCCAGGTTGCTGCCCGACCCGTGGTTGCTGCCCTGGCCGTCGGTCGAGCCGGGCTGGTCCTGTCCGGCCTGCTCCGTCTTGTCTGGCTCGGGCCCGCGGCTGGCGTGGCCGTAGTTGCTGCCACCGCCTTGCCGGCCCGATTGCCACGGCCGCTGTGGGTCGATTGGCTGTTGCCGGGCGTCGTCCTGACCGCTTTGGCGGCCTTCGTTCTGCGGGCTCATGACGTGATCCTTTCGAGGGTGATGCCGACCCAGTTCGGCTGCGGCCGGAGTGGTGTGCCGGTGTGGCAAGCACCATGCCCGATGCCAGCGCCGCCGGTTCGGGCCGTGCTTGCCGCAGAATCTGCCGAAAGAAGCGCGCCGTTTCTCTCAGCACACCGGACCCCAGGAGGCCAAGTGCCCATGAAGCCCACCACCGCCGGAACCTTGATGACCCATGTCCTGATCGTCGAAGACGACCCGGACGCGGCGCTCACCCTGCGCGCGATGATCGCCACCGAGCAGTTCACCGTGGCCGTGGCCCACACCCTGCGCGACGCGCGCCGCCAGATCGTGCTGCAGAAGCCCGACATCGTGCTGCTCGATCTGCAACTGCCCGACGGCAACGGGATGGACCTGTTTGCCGACGCGCAGTTCTCGGCCAGCTGCGAGGTGGTGTTGATCACCGGCCATGCCTCGCTGGACACCTCGATCAAGGCCCTGCGCCTGGGCGCGGCCGACTACCTGATCAAGCCCATCAACCTGCGCCAGCTGCAAGGCGTGCTGTCGCGCTTCATGAAGCCGGCCGCACTGCAGGCCGAGGTGGCCAGCATGGCCGCCACCGTGTCCGAGGACGGCCATTTCGGCCACCTGTGGGGCAACTCGGCGCCGATGCGACGGCTCTACGAGCAGGTGTCGCGGGTCGCGGTCACCGCCGTCACGGTGTTCATCACCGGCGAAAGCGGTTCGGGCAAGGAGGTGGTGGCGCAGACGGTGCACGACCTGTCGCGCCGGCGCAAGCAGCCGTTCCTGGCGGTGAACTGCGGCGCCATTTCGCACAACCTGATCGAGAGTGAGATCTTCGGCCACGAGAAGGGCAGCTTCACTGGCGCCGAGCGCATGCACCAGGGCTTCTTCGAGCGCGCCAACGGCGGCACGCTGTTTCTCGATGAAATCACCGAGATGCCGCTGGAACTGCAGGTCAAGCTGCTGCGGGTGCTGGAAACCAGCCGCTTCATGCGGGTGGGCTCCACCACCAGCCAGGAGACCGACGTGCGGGTGATCGCCGCCACCAACCGCGAGCCGTTGCAGGCGGTGGCCAGCGGCAGGTTGCGCGAGGACCTGCTGTACCGGCTGAACGTGTTCCCGATCGAGTTGCCGCCGCTGCGCGATCGGCTGTCCGACGTGCCGCTGCTGGCCAACCACTTCCTGAGGCAGGTGAGCGCGCAGGAGGGTGAGGCCAAGCGCTTCAGCGCCGAGGCACTGGCCCACCTCAGCCGCTACCGCTGGCCCGGCAACGTGCGGGAACTGCGCAACGTGGTCCAGCGCGCTTACGTGATGGCCAGCGAGCCGGTGATCGACACCAGCTGGCTGCCCGCGCTGGCGGACGGCGACGCGGCGCCCCCGATGCCCGCGCTCCCGGACGCCGCACCCCCGGCCACCCGTGCGGTGGCGAGGACGCCGGCCGCGGCGCCGATGGCCGCGGCACCGGTGGCCGGTCTGACGGCCCCCGGCCCCGGCGTGCCGTCGGTGGTGCTGCCGATCGGCATCACGATGGCCGAGGCCGAGCGCGAGCTGATCCTGGCCACGCTGCTGCACTTCCACCACCACAAGGAGCGCACAGCCGCCACGCTGGGCGTGAGCCTGAAGACGCTGTACAACCGGTTGAAGGAATACGCCGCCGAAGGCGACGGCGCAGGCGATGTCGCGCCGCCGCCCTGACGCCATGGTGAGGCTGCGCATGACCCCCTGGCATGCCCATTGCCCAGCAGGGGCTTCCCTCACTCTCTCTGGAGAATTTCTATGAATTTCATCATCTGGTTGGTCGTCGGCGGTCTGATCGGTTGGGTGGCCAGCATGATCATGAAGACCGATGGTCAGCAAGGCCTCTTTTTGAACGTGGTGGTCGGCATCGTCGGTGCCATGCTCGGCGGCTGGTTCATCTCGCCGCTGGTGGGCGCGGGCACGATCAACGACGGCACGTTCAGCGCCGGCGCCTTGATGGTGTCGCTGGTCGGCGCGGTGATCTTGCTGGCAATCGTGAACCTGTTCCGCCGCGGCACCACGCGCTGAGCGTACTGGCCTAGGCGTGTGGGCGGCAGAAGGAATCGTCGCGAGCCGGGTGGAGCGAGAGCCCAATTTGTCGCCGGATTTGAGGTGCCTACCGGGTGGTAGGCAACGAAAATCCGGTGCAAAGTGGGACTCGCTGCCGCCTGGCGCAGCAGATTTCTTCTGCCGTCCACGCTCCTAGGTTCGGTCCGCCGCCGGGGGCGCCGCTTTCAGGCGCCGCCGGCGCGTCCCGCACCGGCATCTGTCCCCGCGTCTGTTCCCGCACCTGTCCCCACGTCTGTCCCCGCATCTGCACCGGCATCTGCACGGGCAGCAGCACCGGCAAGCGCAGCCACCAAGGTGCGCACCAAGTCTTCAACGGCCACCGGCTTTCGCAGCACGGTGAAGTCGGTCAGTCCGGCCAACGCCGCGCTGTAGCCGCTGATCAACACCACGGGCAATGCCGGCCGGGTGCGGCGCAACCACTGCGCCAGGTCGACCCCGTTGCGGGCGCCGGGCATCACCACATCGGTCAGCACCAGGTCCAGGGGATCGTCTTCGGCGATCTTCGCCAGGGCGTCGTCGACGTTGCGGGCACGCCGCACCTGGCAGCCGTAAGTCTGCAGCAACAGTGCCGTCACCTCGGCCAGTTCGTCGTTGTCTTCCACCAGCAGCAGACGGACGCCCGCCAGGGCCTGGTCGGCGTCGCCCAGGTCCCCGTCCGTGGCCTCCGCAAAGTTCGCGTCGTCGCCTGGCCCGCGCAGCGTGGCCGCTGCCGGCTCGTGCGCCGGCAGTACCAGCGTGACGGTGGTGCCGAAACCCGGCGTGCTGCCGATGCGCGCGTTGCCACCCGACTGCACGCAGAAGCCATGCACCTGGCTCAGGCCCAGGCCCGTGCCCTGACCCATCGGCTTGGTGGTGAAGAAGGGCTCGAACACCTGCGCGGCCCGTTGTTCGTCCATGCCCACGCCGTTGTCGGTCAATGCCACCAGCACGTAGTGGCCGGCGGGCAGGCCGTCTGCCTCGTCGTCGCCGGCACGGCGCGCATGCACCCGCAGCCGACCGCCCTCGGGCATCGCGTCACGGGCGTTCAGCGCCACGTGGATCAGTGCCAGTTCCAGCTCACTGGGGTCGACCTGCACCGACGGGGTACCCGGCTGCACCTCGATGTCGACGGCGATGGGCTTGCGCACCACCATCTGCAGCAGTTCGCCCACCTCGGGCAGGTAGTCGGCCAGGTTCACCGGGCGCGGACTCACCGGCTGGCGCCCGCCGAAGCGCAGCAACTGCTGCGTCAGGTGGCTGCCCATCTGCACCGCCCGCAAGGTGACGGCCACCGGCATCTGCAAGGCCGGCAGTGCTGCGGCATGGCGATCGATCAGGTGGGCGCTGTTGCTGATGACGCCCAGCAGGTTGTTGAAATCATGCGCCACGCCACCGGTGAGCAGGCCCAGCGCCGCGATGCGCTGGCCTTGCGACACCCGCTGCTCGGCCAGCCGGGTGCGGGCCACCGCATCGGCCACCTGGCGTTCCAGGTCGTGGCGCGCATGGGCCAGCGCGCCCGCGGCGGCGGCCAGGGTGCTGCCCACCGCATCGAACTCGACGATGCCGGTGGCCTGCTGCGGCAGCACCGCTGCACCGTCCTGCAGCGCCAGCGCCGATGCCTTCAGCGATTCGGCGGCCTGGGCGATCCGGCGCCCCACCCACACCGAAGCGCCCATGGCGGCGGCCAGCAGCAGCAGGGCCCCGACCACCACCTGCAGTACCGGCAGCGGCACATCACCCACCAGCCCGCCGCGCGGCGCGGCCGTCACGTAGGACCAGCCTTGCGGGGTCTTGCGAAAGTAGCCCACCACCGAAGTGCCGTCCAGCGAGACCGATGTGAACTCGCCTTCCGACGCAGCGCCCATCCGCGCCTGCAGGTCGGGCGTGGCCAGAAGGCCGGTGAAAGCCGCGCCACCGGGGTGGCGCGCCACCACGCGCAGGCCGCTGTCCATCACGGTGCCCAGCCAGCCGGTGGGCAGCCGTTGCTCGTCGATCACGCCCTGCAGCACGTCGGCCGGTATCGTGATCACCAGGTTCAAAAGCTGTCCGTTCGGGCGCCACACGGGCTGCACCACCTGCGCAGGGCGCAGCACGCCGCCGCTGCCGGCGACCTGCGGCAGCACCAGGGCCACCGGCGACAAGGCGAACCGCTCGATCGCTGCGTGCGGGCGCGGCGGGCTGCCGGCGGCCGTGCGGGTGTCCATCAGCAACTGGGCGGCGGAGTGCAGCTCGATCCAGCCGCCCAAGCCCTGGGCGATGCGGCTGGCCCAGGCATGCAGATGCAACAAGTCCGGGTCGGTCTCGGGCTCGCGCGGCATCAGGTTCGAGGTGGCCATCGCCCCGGCGATGTCGAGTCGGCGCGTCAGCTCGCGGTCGATCACCTGCGCCATGGCCAGCGCGCTGCCGCGCAGGTTGCGCTGCACCGCTTCGAGCCCGCCCTGGTAGGTGCGTGCCACCAGGAACAGTGCCACGGCCACGCCCGGCAGCATGACGGTCATCATCATCAGCTGAAGGCGGGAACGGATGGTCGTCGGCATGACGGCGCTTGGCCTCGGGGCGGGCGCCGCGCGCAGGCGGCTGGCTGAAAAGTATGCACCAGCCGCGGGCCAGGCCGCCGGCACGTCCCCGCCCCCGCCCCCGCCCCCGGCCCCGCCCTTACCCTCACCTTCGCCCCCGCCCTGCCCGTCAGTGGCCATGGTGCCGTGCCGCCACCGACGATCGCAGCGCGGCCCTCGTCGTGAGATTGAAGTCTTGGCGCTGCAGAGGGCTGCCGATGTCCGGGGCGTGGCTCGTCGGACAGGCACCGGGGCAGCACCGAGAGGGCGGGGGACGAGCCGGCGGGCGGTGAGCCCGCCACCCTGGAGAAGTCATGAAAAGCAGTGCTTTCGTGACGAAGCGATGCCGGGTCACGGCAAGCGGCGTGCCCGCGATCTCAACGCTGTGGCCCTCGACGGGGCGGGCATCACCGCTGCTGCTTGAGCAACTTGCGCCGCAGCCCATCGTCGAGGCCGCCGGGATTGCGCAGATCGGTGTCGACCAAGCCGGCCGCAATGTCCTTGGCAGCCTGCACCACCACCGGGTCCGGCGTGGCTGCGGTGACATCCACGCCCGACTGGTCGCGCTCATGCGGCAGGCGCAGATCAGGCTCGGCGGGGTCGGGCAGGGCTTGTTTTGTTACCTTGGCCGCGGGCATGTTGATCGTCAGCGGCTCGCGCCGGCCGGGGCCGCTGGCCGGCGTAGGGGCAGGCGCCGGCGTGGACGGTGGGTCAACGGGCGGCGTCGAAGGGTGGGGGCGTGTCGGGCTCATGGTGTCCTCGGTGGGGCGGTTGCGGGCGTGGGCAGGTTGGGGGATGCCCTGCTGCACGCTTTGCAGCAGGCAAACCGAATGCCGGGCCCGCAGGCGCGTGCATGGACCGTTCAGCCCGGCGATGGGCGACAGGATCGCCGATTGCCCGCGCAGGGCAACCCCCGCATATTCCGGAAAGGCGGCCACCCCGGTGTCCAGCCCCGTGTCCACCCCCGTGCCCACCCCTTCGTTCCTCCCTGCCGACGGCCCGGCGCAGGCGCTGCAGCGCTACCGCGCCAAACGCGACTTCAGCCAAACGCCCGAGCCCGCCGGCCACGTCGCCGCCACGCCCGGCGGGCTGGGCTTTGTGGTGCAGAAGCACCAGGCCCGCCAGCTGCACTACGACTTTCGGCTGGAGCTGGACGGCGTGCTGTTGTCCTGGGCCGTGCCCAAGGGCCCCAGCCTGGACCCGGCCGACAAGCGCATGGCCGTGCGCACCGAAGACCATCCGCTGGCTTACGCCGGTTTCGAGGGCCGCATCCCGGCAAAACAGTACGGTGCCGGCGATGTGATCGTCTGGGACCGCGGCCACTGGCTGCCGATGGGCGACCCCCACGCCGGCCTGGCGCAAGGCAAGCTGGGCTTCGTGCTGCAAGGCCACAAGCTGCGCGGGCGCTGGGAGCTGGTGCGGTTGAAGAAGCCGAGCGAACGGCAGGAGAGCTGGTTGCTGTTCAAGCAGCGTGACAACGATGCACAGGCACGGGCCGACTACGACGTGCTCGCGGCCCGACCCGACAGCGTGCTGCAGGCCGGGGACCCGCCGGCCGCGCCAGCCGCGCCAGCCGCGCCGGACGCGCCCGGCGTCAACCCCGACCCGGCCGGCGCCGTCGCCGCCCCACTGCCCGCGCAACTGGGCCCCCAGCTCGCACTGGCTGCCAGCAGCCTGCCCGCGCAAGGCGCCTGGGTGTTCGAGGACAAGCTGGACGGTTACCGGTTGCTCGCCCGCATCGACGCCGGCGTGCCGCGCCTGCTGACCCGCAACGGCCACGACTGGACTGCCCGCCTGCCCCGCCTGTCGCAGGCGCTGGCCGGGCTGGGGGTCGACAACGCCTGGCTGGACGGCGAGATCGTCGTCCGCGGCCCCGACGGCCGACCCGACTTCAACCGCCTGCAGAACGCCTTCGACCACCAGCGCACCCAGGCGGTGGCGTACGTGCTGTTCGACCTGCCGTACTTCGAAGGCCACGACCTGCGCAACGCGCCGCTGGCCGCGCGGCGCGACCTGCTGTGCCAGCTGCTGCAAGCGCGTGGCCAGCCGCCGCTTGAGTTTTCGGCCGCACTGGGCCACGGCGGACAGGCGATGGCGCAACAGCTGCTGCACCAGGCTTGCGCAGCCCGGCGCGAGGGGGTCATGGCCAAGCGCGAGGACAGCCCTTACCGCGCCGCCCGCAGCGCGACCTGGCTGAAACTGAAGTGCCAGCTGCGGCAGGAGTTCGTGCTGGCCGGCTACACCCTGCGCAGCGACGATCCGCGCGCCGTCGGCAGCCTGTTGCTGGCGGTGCACGATGGCCAGGGCCGATTGCAGCGTGCCGGAAGCGTGGGCACCGGCTGGAGCCGGGCCAGCGCGCGTTCGTTGCTGCAACGTTTACTGCCCTTGCAAGCGGCCATGTCGCCGTTCGACACCGCCAGCGACGCCGCGGGCCCGGCCAGCAGTCACCGACGCGGCTCGCGGGCCGGGCGCGCGACGCAGCCCGACCACTGGCTGCAGCCGCGGCAGGTGGCCGAGGTGGGTTTTGCAGAGTGGACACCGGCCGGGCAGGTGCGCCACGCGGTGTTCGTCGCGCTGCGCGACGACAAGCCCGCTAGCGCCGTGCTGCGCGAACAGCCGTTGCCGGGCGACGCGCTTGCAGATGACGCGCCGTCAGATGACCTGCCGTCAGGTGACGCGCTCGCTGGTGACGCGCCGCGGGCCGCGCCGGCGCCGCCGCCCGCCTCGGCCCCTGCGGCCCCTGCGGCGCCACCGGCGCCGCCCGGCGGGCACGCAGCCCGGCTCAGCCATCCCGAGCGCATCGTCGACGCGGCATCGGGCATCACCAAGCGGCAGCTGGCCCGCTACCTGGACACGGTGGCCGAGCGCCTGCTGGCGCAGTTGCGCGGTCGCCCGGTGGCGGTGCTGCGCGCACCCGGGGGCGTGGCCGCGCCGGTGTTCTTCCAGAAGCACCGCGGCGACGCCGGCATTCCCGGTGCAGAAGACTTGCCGGCCGCGCTGTGGCCCGGCCATGCGTCGCTGATGCAATTGGGCAGCCGCAGCGCGCTGCAGGGCGCCGCGCAGATGAACGTGCTGGAGTTTCATCCCTGGAACGCACGCAGCCGGCTGATCGCCAAGCCCGACCGCATGATCTTCGACCTCGATCCCGGCGAAGGCCTGGCCTGGCCCCAGGTGCAGGAAGGCGCGCTGCTGGTGCGTGCACTGCTCGACCAGCTGGGCCTGCAGAGCTGGCTGAAGACCAGTGGCGGCAAGGGCCTGCACCTGGTCGTGCCGCTGGCCGCGCGCTGGCCGTTCGCGACCGTCAAGGCCTTCTCCCGGGCCGTGGTGCGGCACCTGGCCAGCACCATCCCGCAGCGTTTCGTGGCCAAGAGCGGACCGTCCAACCGGCGCGGCCGCCTGTTCGTCGACTACCTGCGCAACGGCGAAGGCGCGACCACCGTGGCCGCCTGGTCGCCCCGGGCGCGGCCCGGACTGGGGGTGTCGATGCCGTTGGTGTGGGACGAGCTGGAGGGCGTGAGTGGCGCCGCCCACTGGACCGTGGCCAACGCGGCCGGCCGGCTGGACGGGCCCCACACCGAGGCCTGGGCCGCGATGGCGCAGAGCGGCCAATCCCTGCGGGGGCCGATGCAGGCGCTGGGCTTCAAGCCGGCAGCGGCGGCCGACTAGCGATGTGGACCATGGCCGAGGGTCTGGTGCTGCTGCAATGGCCGGCGATGCTGGCCACGGTGCTGGCCGCCTGGCTGGTGGCCTCCAGCCGCGACAGCCGCCGTCATGCCGGCTTCTGGGTCTTCCTGTTCAGCAACCTGCTGTGGGTGGTCTGGGGTTGGCACACTGGCGCCACCGCGCTGGTGGTGCTGCAGTTCTGCCTGGCCGCGCTGAACATCCGGGGCGCCCGCAAGACCGACGGCGTTTGACGGCCGCCACCCCCGCCGGGCACCCGGCGTCATGCATCCCCGCCGAGCACCCGGCGTCATGCATCGCCGTCAGGCGGCTCGGCCCACTCGGGCATCACCAGCACAAGGCCGCGCTGGCGGCCCAGCAACGGCTGCACCACGCTGTCGTAGAAGGCCCCGGGCACCACCACGCAACCAGCAGACACCCGGCGCGCCAGCGGGTCGCTGCCGGCCAGGCGGCGGTGGCGGCTGGCTTGGTCGGGGCCGCCGCGCAGGCGGTGGATGGCCAACGCCGCGTCGTAGTCGATCCAGACCACCGCCTCGCCGTTGCGGTTGCGCCCCGGCTCGCTGACGAAGCGGCCCGCGGGCGTGGTGCGGTCGTTGGCGCGCAGCCGGCCTTGCTGGGTGCGCAAACCCACGCCAGGCACCGAGGCATCGCCCAGCGCCTGGCCCAGCAGTGCAGCCGAGCGGCCGACCAGCCGGCCCGAAGCGTCGAACACCAGCAGTTGCGCCCGCCCCTTGTCCACCACCGCGAACGGCCTGCCGGCATGTTCGGCCCGGGCCACCAAGGCCTGCGCCAGTCGCAGCGGGTCGTCGGCCCCTGTGGCCGGTGGGGCGGGCGGCACAGGGCCTGCGCGCGCGTCGCTGGCGGTCGCCTGCACCGCCGCTTGGCCCATCCAGACGCACACCGCCACCGCAGACCACTTTGCCAGCCAACCCATGCCATGCCCCGGCGTCGGCCCGTCCGGCGCGCGGCACCCTGCCGCCCGCCTGTGGCCGCTGGCCACAGGCCAGTTGCAGCGGTCAGCTTATGCAGCGCACGGTCGGGTGAAACCGACAGGAACACAGGCAAACCAGGGCTTTTCCGCAGCCTCGATCCGGCTGCGGCGCGGGGTGAGAGCGGGCATGATCAAAAAAACTCTCAGCCTCTCAGCCTGGCGGCAGCCCGAACACCTGCTGCAGCGGCAGCACCTCGGGCAGCACGTACACCACGGCGCCGCGTCCGCCGTGCACGCGCGGGCGCAGCTGGGTCTCGTAGAACTGCACCGGCAGGTTGATGCAGCCGTAGGAGATGCGGTTGTCGGCAATGCCCGGCGTCGCCAGCCGCTCCAGTCGACGCTCTGCGGGCTTGCCGGTGCGCACCCGGTGCATCGAGACGGCGGCGTCGTAGTCGACCCAGACCACATCCTCGCCCTGGGTGTTGACCCCCGGTTCGGCGACGAAGCGGCCCGCCGGCGTGGTGCGCTCCTCGGGCCGCACCTGCGCAATCGGGCGCTCGCCGATGCCGGGCACCGTCAGGTCGCCGTGTGCCGACCCCAACAGCGCTGGCGTATCGGCCTGCAGGCGGGCCTGCTGATCGAACACATAGACCCGCGCCGCGCGCTTGTCGACGAGGACGAAGTCGCGGGGGCCGTTGTCCTGCGTGGCAGCCACCCAATCAGCCAGACGCCGGGCATCGGCCGACACGCCGGTCGCGCTGCCGAAGTCGGCTTGGGGCTGCCCGGCGGCACCCGCTGACCGAGCGGGCGATGCCACCCCCCCGGTGAACAGCACGAGCACCGCAGTCACTGCCACTGCAGCCAAACGATGCGCGGCGGTGCGGGCTGCCGCGGCGGTCAGGAGAGGTCGTGGCCGCGGGAACGGCAATTGCCGACGTGCAGGACCAAGGTCTTTCTTCCCATTTCCCATTTCCTCACATCCCCCCCACCATGCAAACACCACCCCCGGCTGGTCCGGTTGATCCAGACGACGAAGGCAGCCTCCAAGTCTGGCTCGACTATTTCGGCGTCACCGCACAGCAGTTGCGCGAAGCCGTCAACGCGGCGGGCAGCGACCCTCAGGCGGTGACCGAACATCTGCTGCACCAGGGCAGCAGCGCCGGCCCGGGCTGACACCCCGCGCCTGGGCCTGCACTGTCCAGGCCAGCGCCCGCAGACGCACCGTGCGGGCCGCGTCAAACAGCCCGCAGCGCGGCCATGAGCCTGTGCACCGAACGCCGGTCAGGCCGGCGTTCGAGCCGCATCAGAAGCGGTTGGACGGGTCGCCCGGCGTCAGGTCGGTGTCGGGCGTCGACAACGCATCGTGACCGACGCTGGCCGCGCCAGCGCCGAGGCCGACACCGGTGGCGCGGGGGCTGCTGCCCAAGCCGCTGACGCCGCCCTGAGGGGCGGACCAGGCGGCGTCCGATCGGCGCCCGGTGTCCTCGCCGTCATCGCGGTCGGTCTGGGCAGCGCGGGGGCTGTCGTTGGCGATGCGCCGGCGGTGGCGGCCGGACAGGTAGCGCATGCCCATGGTGGTGCCAGCCAGGGCCAGGGTCCATTTCAACAGTGACATCGGTGTGTTCCTTGTAAAGGGGTTGACGGGGCCGGCAGGTGCCGGTCCCTCTACCCGGCAACCCGCATGCCCGCGGTCGCGGCAGCCGCCCGGCGCTTGGCACCTGATTCGCTCGAATTCGCCGCACCCATGAACTGGACGACGCGGCTGACCTGGTGGCGCTGCTGCGGGCCGGGGCATGACGAGATCTGCCAGCTGTTGCGGGTGCGGCTGGGCACGGCGACCTTGCGTGCCGCGGCCGAATACGTCGCCACCCGGGCTTGGCCAGCGATGGCCATGCGGTGGCCCCGTTGCGCGCCCATTGCCAGCGCCTGGGCTGCACGGTGATGCAATCGGGTCGCGGCTGGAACACCGGACAGAACGGAAACATCGACCGGCTGGCCCCCTCCCCGGGCGACTGCTGCCCCTGCGCCGCAGCAGGCGGCTGACGCTGCACGGCAGGCGGCGTCTACGGCCGGTTCACCCGCGCAGCGGGTCGTGGGACCCGTGCTGCGGGTGGCGGTCAGGCCCCCGACATCAGCAGCACCAGTTGGTAGGCGCCCAGCAGCAGGGTGCCGCCCAGCAGATTGGCCACCAGATGGCGCCGGTCCTGGCCCACCCGGATGCCCAGGCGGGTGCTGAGACAGGCCCAGGCCAGGGTCAGCAGCAGGGCGCCGGCATCGGCCCGGTCGAAGTGGATGCGGGTGGCCAGCAGCAACCCGACGGCGGCAGCCCAGAGGCCGACGGCCATCACGGTGGCGGCCGTCAATTCTGCAAACGCTGGTTTGCGCAGGGAGATGCCGATGAATTTCACGGGGGGCCCAGAGGAGTGCAACGTTCAAAAGCATAGGCGCGCACCCCCCCACCCGAAGCCCTGAAGAGCCGGGCCGATGCCGCGCTGTTCCGCCGCACGGCGGGCGACGCCCCGACCACCCGCTGGCGGGCGGATGCCGGCCCGGGCACCCCGTTTGCTCAGACCGCTGACTTCGAACCCGACTGCCCTTCAGCGAAAGCGACTGCCCATGATGACCCCCGAAACCTTGGCCGCTGCGTTGCGCGTGGCCCAGCATGGCGCCCGCAGTGCCATGCTGTCCGCCCGTCTCCCCCTCACCGAGGATGCCCGGCAAAGCCCGGCCGAAGGTCGGGGCATCGCGCCGACGCCGGCAGGCAGCGGGCACCAAGCCGAGGTCGACGGCCTGCGGTAGGACCACGCCGGCCGGCGCTTGGACGCCATCGTCCGGGTGGATGTGCGCCCCGATTGCCCGGGGCGGGAACCTGGATCTGCTGGCTGCGGCGGTGGACCGGCTCGGCCCCGGTCACTTGCTGGTGGCCGTGGGTGCCGGTCGTGCCCGGGTTGCCGAATGCTTTGCGGCAAACCTGACAAGCGCGACCCTGACAAGCGCACCGCTGCCGGGCCATCAGCGATGACGCGCTTGCGAATCGGCACCACCGACTCGTCGGCGGCCCGTTCGACATGGGGCCATCCGCACGACCCAGGCGCCAGCACGGCAGGCATGCAGCTTGCCGCGCAGGATTGGGCGAATCCCCGCCTACTCAGGAGCCAAGCGCATGAACAAGGACCAGATCAAAGGCACCGCCAAGGAAGTGGCTGGCAAAGTGCAACGCAAAGCCGGCGAACTGGTGGACAGTCCCGAGCAGCAGACCAAGGGCGCTGCCAAAGAAGTGACCGGCAAGGCGCAGAAGCGCGTCGGCGACGTCAAGGCAGACATGAAGGGCCGCGCGGTCAAATCCTGACGCGCAGCAGGGCCTGCGGTGCAGGGGGCGGGGCCCCGCTCGGCGCTCTGAAAACCTGGTCGGGCATCCCCATTTTTTTTGGGGGATTGGCTGCGACGCCCCGCCCGAATCCCCTCCATTGACTCCCGGCCTGGTGCCACACAGGAGAACTGCATGCCCCGCGTGATCTGGAAGGGCGCCATCAGCTTCGGCCTGGTGCATGTGCCCGTGGCCTTGTATCCGGCCGCGCAGGAGAGCGGCGTCGACTTCGACTGGCTCGACAAGCGCACGATGGACCCGGTGGGCTACAAGCGCGTGAACAAGCGCACCGGCGAGCCGATCGACAGCGACAACGTCGTCAAGGGCATCAAGCAGGACGATGGCGACTACGTGGTGCTCGACGACGAGCAGATCAAGGCCGCCTACCCGCAATCCACCCAAACGATCGAGATCGAGTCCTTCGTCCAGGCCAGCGAGATCGCTTTCATCCTGCTGGAGAAGCCCTACTACCTCGAACCCACCGGCAAGGGCGAGAAGGTCTACGCCCTGTTGCGCGAGGCGATGCAGGCCGCCGGCGTGATCGGCATCGCGCGGGTGGTGATGCACACCAAGGAACACCTGGCGGCGCTGATTCCCTCCGGCGCCGCGCTGGTGTTGAACACCCTGCGCTGGGCCACCGAGATCCGGCCACTCGATGAGTTGAAGCTGCCGGCTGCCGGCAGCGCTGCGGCGGGCCTGAAGCCGATGGAATTGAAGATGGCCGCCCAGCTGATCGCCGACATGACCGCGCCCTGGAAGGCGCAGGCCTATGCCGACCAGTTCGGCGTCGCGATCCAGGCCCTGGTCGACAAGAAGCTGGCCGCCGGCGATACCGCGACGGTCACGCCAATCGAGCAGGACACCGCCCCGGCAGGCCTGTCGAACGTGGTGGATCTGACGGAGCTGCTGGCCAGAAGCCTGGCCAAGCGCGGCCCTGAAGTGGCGGCAAAACCCGCTGCCTCCGCTGCAAAACGCGCGCCTGCCAAGCCGGCACCACCGCCCAAGGCCGCTGCCAAGCCCGCGGCCCGCAAGCGCGCCTGAAGCCGACCCCGGGCGAGCGAAGCGCTCGCCGCGAAGAGGGACAAGGAACCTTTGATGCCTGCCGCCTACCCCCGCCCCCAGCTCCGACGCGCCCAGTGGACATGTTTGAACGGGCCATGGCGCTTTTGCTACGACGACACGCAGCGCTGGTCGTCGCCGCAGGACATCGACGCCTGGCCGATGCAGATCAACGTGCCGTTCGCGCCCGAATCAGCCGCCAGCGGCATCGGCGATACCGGATTCCACGGCGCTTGCTGGTACCAGCGCGAGTTCGATTGCCTGCCGGCAGAAGACCGCGTGATCCTGCGCTTCGGGGCGGTCGACTACGCGGCACAAGTGTGGGTGAACGGTCAGTTGGCGGTTACGCACGAGGGCGGGCACACGCCCTTCTCGGCCGACATCACGACGATGCTGGCGCCGTCAGGCAAGCAGACGGTGACCGTCCGCGTCGAGGACGACCCGCATGACCTGGCCAAGCCGCGTGGCAAGCAGGACTGGCAGCAAGAACCGCATTCGATCTGGTATCCCAGGACCACGGGCATCTGGCAAACCGTCTGGTTCGAGCGGGTGGCGCGCACCTACTTCCAGAAGATCCGCTGGACACCCCAGGGCGAAGGCCTCGCGATCGGCTTCGAGGTGCGTATCGCAGGCGACGCCTGCGACGACCTGTGGGTCGAGGTGGCGCTGCATCACGGCCCGCGCGTGTTGGCCCGAGACCGCTACCAGGTGGTCGAGCGCGAGGTCGACCGGGTCATCGTGCTGTCCGATCCCGGCATCGACGATTTTCGCAACGAGTTGATGTGGAGCCCGGAACGGCCGACGCTGCTCGACGCCACGGTCCGCCTGCTGCGCGGCAACGAGCTGATCGACGAATTCGAGTCGTACGCCGCCTTGCGGACGGTCAGCGTCCTGCGCGACCGCTTCATGCTCAACGGCCGTCCCTACCTGCTCCGGCTGGTGCTGGACCAGGGCTACTGGCCCGAGACCCTGATGACCGCGCCCAGCGACGACGCGCTGCGCCGGGACGTCGAACTGGCCAAGGCGATGGGCTTCAACGGGGTGCGCAAGCACCAGAAGATCGAAGACCCGCGCTACCTGTACTGGGCCGATCGGCTCGGGCTGCTGGTGTGGGAGGAAATGCCCTCGGCCTACCGCTTTACCCGCACCGCCATCAAGCGCACCGTGCGCGAGTGGACCGAGGTCATCGAACGCGACTACAGCCACCCCTGCGTCATCGTCTGGGTGCCGTTCAATGAAAGCTGGGGCGTGCCCGAACTCACCGCCGTCGGCAAGCAGCGCCATGCGGTGGAGGCGCTCTACCACCTGACCAAGACCCTCGATTCGACCCGGCTGGTGATCGGCAACGACGGCTGGGAGAGCAGTGCCACCGACATCATCGGCATCCACGACTACGACGCCAATGTCGAGCATTTGCGCCAGCGTTACGGCCCGGAGATCAAGGCTGATCAGCTGTTCGACCGGCGCCGCCCGGGCGGGCGGATCCTCACGCTGGACGGTTATCCGCACCGCGGGCAGCCGATCATGTTGACCGAGTTCGGCGGCATCGCCTTCGACCCCCATCCCCAGCCGGGCACGGTGCGGACCTGGGGCTACACCGTGGCCGACAGCGAGGCACAGCTGGCGCAGATGTACGGCGCGCTGATGCACACGGTGATCCACACCGCGCTGTTTGCCGGGTTTTGCTACACGCAGTTCGCCGACACCTTCCAGGAGGCCAATGGCCTGCTGAACGCCGATCGCACGCCGAAGATGCCGATCGAGGACATCGCCCAGGCCACGCTCGCCTCGCGCACCCACATCCCGGGGGGCGTCTAGATGCACTGGCAGGATGCGACCAAGCCCGACGGCCGCCAGCTCACGCTGTATGCGCAGGCGCCGCTCGGCGGCGTGATCGATGCGCCCAGCCCGTTCGCCCAGCCGCTGGGCGCCAGCCCCCACTTGCGCTGGCATCCGCTGCGGGGCGAGTGGGTGACCTATGCGGCCTACCGGCAGAACAGAACCTTCTTGCCGCCCCCCGAGTACAACCCGCTGGCGCCGACCAGCGATCCGGCGCATCCGACCGAGGTGCCGGCCGGCGCATGGGACGTGGCCGTGTTCGACAACCGGTTCCCGGCGCTGGGTGGCGTCGCAGCGGCGCCGCCGCCCCTCATCGTGCCGACGGCGCCGGCCACCGGGCACTGCGAAGTGGTGGTGTTCAGCCAGGACGCCAAGGCGTCGCTGGCCGGGTTGCCGCTGGCGCATCTGGACCTGCTGCTGCAGGTGTGGGCTGACCGAACCGACCGGCTGGCCCGCCGCGGCGACATCGCCTACGTGCTGCCGTTCGAGAACCGGGGGGCGGAAGTGGGCGTCACCCTGCACCATCCGCATGGTCAGATCTACGCGTATCCGGTGGTGCCCCCGGTGCCGGCGCGGATGCTGGAAGAGGCGCAGAGACACTTTCACAACACCGGCATCGGCCTGTTGCAGCAACACATTGCGCAGGAAGTGCAAGCGGGCGTTCGGATGCTGTACGAGGGCGAACATGCCGTGGCGTTCGTGCCGGTGTGCGCGCGCTACCCCTACGAGGTGTGGGTGGCCCCCCGCGAGGCGGTGGCGACTTTCAGCCAGTTGAGCGCGCCGCAACGGGCCGACCTGGCGCGCGCGCTGAAAACCGTGCTGATGAAATACGACGGCCTCTGGCAGCGCCCGATGCCGTACCTGATGGCATGGTTCCAGGCGCCGACCGACGGCAGTCCCCACCCCGAGTCGCACCTGCACGCGGAGTTTTATCCGCCCTATCGCACGGCCGACCGGCTGAAGGTGCTGGCGGGCACCGAAATCGCCGCCGGCTTTTTCGCGATGGACGCGCTGCCCGAAGAGAAGGCACGTGAGTTGCAACAAGTGCCGGTGTCGATCGAATGAGCGCGAATGAACACAGCGCCGCGGCAGCGGCCTTCGAAGCACGGTTCGGCGCCGCGCCCGACGCGGTGGCGGTGGCGCCAGGGCGGGTGAACCTGCTGGGCGAGCACACCGACTACAACGACGGCCATGTCCTGCCGATCGCCATCCCGCAGCAGACCACCGTGGCCTTGCGCATCGGCGGCGGGCCCGGCTTCACCCTGCACGCTCAGACCTTCGGCCGAACGGTCACCTTCGGCCTGGACGAGCCGCCACCCGATCAGTTCGCGCGCTATGTCTTCGGCTGCCTTCGCGAGGCCGCCGATGCTGGATTGAGCGTGCCGCCGCTGCAGCTGTACGTCGGCTCCGACGTTCCGATGGGCGTGGGACTGTCGTCGAGCGCGGCGCTGGAAGTGGCGACGCTGCGCGCCCTGCGCGACCTGACCGCCGCACCCTGGGACGGTGTGCGCATCGCGCAGATGGCCCAGCGCGCAGAGATTGCGTACGCGGGTGTGCGCTGCGGCATCATGGACCAGATGGCCAGCAGCCTGGCCGGGTCGACCCAGGCGCTGTGGCTCGACACCCGCACGCTCGAGCGGCGGCTGGTGCCCTTGCCCGGCGGCAGCGAGATCCTGGTGCTGCATTCCGGCATCGAGCGCGCGCTGGCCACCAGCGGCTACAACGCCCGGCGCGCCGAATGCGAACGCGCCGCCCAGCTGCTGGGGCTGGCCAGCCTGCGCGACATCGCCGACCCCGCTGCAGCGCAGCAGCTGCCCGAGCCCCTGCGCCGACGGGTGCGCCACGTGCTGACTGAAAACGCGCGCGTGCTGCAGGCCACCGTGGCAGACGCCGCGGCCTTCGGCGCGCTGATGAACGCCTCCCACGCCAGCCTGCGTGACGACTACGAGGTGTCCCATCCGCGCATCGACCACTTGGTGGCCATGCTCCAGGTGGATCCGGATGTGTACGGTGCGCGGATCACCGGTGGTGGTTTCGGAGGCGCCTGCGTGGCCTTGTGCAGGTCTGGCACGGCGCATGCCGTGGCGGCGCACATCCTGGCAGCGGACCGACACCACCAGCCGCCCAGTCGACTGCTGGTGCCCTGGGCAGGATGAGCGGCCAGGTCGGGTTCGGTGACAGCTTCTCAGGCGACGCGCCGCTCATCGGCCACTTCGCTGGCTGATTCCACGTCCGGCAGCACATCGGCCGCGCACTCCAGCAGGTAGCGGCTCAGCGCATCATGCAGCGTCGGCATGACGGTGCCGCGCTCACTGCCCAGCACCACGCGCCGTGGCCGCTGTGCCACCTGGCCCAATGCCTGACCAGGTACGGCGTCGATCAAAGCCGGGTCCAGATCGCAGCGCCGGGCCGCCATGAGGGCCAGGTCGGACCAGCTCGCGAAGCCCTGGTTGGCCAGATGCCAGACACCGCTTTCATCGTCGATCAGCAGGTCGAGCGAACACATGACGACGTCGCGGACATAGGTCGGTGACACCACCTGGTCGCAAGCCGCCCGCCAGCGATGACCCCGGCGCAAGGCCCGCAGTCCGACGGTCAGGAAGTTGTGCTGGTCCCAGGGGCCGAACAAGGCGGCGGTGCGGATCACCAGCGCGGTCGGGTCGTGATGCAGCACCCGCTTCTCGGCTTGCACCTTGGCTTCACCGTAGGCGTTCAAGGGGTTGGCGGCATCGCTTTCCACGTACGCGCGGTCCATTTCGCCATCGAACACCTGGTCGCTCGAGAAAGTCAGCAGCTTCACGCCGTGCCGAGCGCATGAACGTGCCAGCGCCGCAGGTCCGAGCACGTTGTCCCGCCACTGCCGTGGCTGCGTCTGGGCTTCGTCGATGCGCACGAACCCGGCGGCATTGACGACGGCCCACGGCTTCCAGCGCGCCAGGATGGCCTCGACCGCATCGGTTTCGGCGACGTCGACATCGGAGCGGGTCAGCAACTGGCAGGGCAGGCCGCGCAGGTGACACAGGTGGGCGAAGGCCCGGCCCAAGGTGCCGTTGGCGCCGACGATCAGCAGCGGCGGGCCGGCCATGGGCAGGTGCTGCGCCGCGCCATGGGGCGGGTATGCGTGGCGGATCGGTCGCTGCCACCAACCGGGGCCGGCGGCCACCGGGTGACGCGCTGCCGATCCCTGGGCCAGTTTGCGCGCCAGATGTGCCAGCGCGGTGGGCCGCGGAACGGGGCTGCGCACGTCCCAGAGCCCCGGCTCATAGCGCCCCGAGGCCTGGGTGACCAGACTGTCCCAGTCGACCGTGCCGAAGGCCGCCCAGGCGGTGACCGCGCGCACATCGACGCCCGTGCTGCGCAGCGCTTGCGAGGCGTCCCAGGCCTGCGCCAGCCATCGCAGCTGTTCTTCCCGCGTGCAGCCGATGTGCGCCTCGGTCAATGCCACGGGCCGCTGGTAGCGATGCCAAGCTTCTTCCAGACGCACCGCCACGCTGTCCAACGGGTCGCCATTGACCCGGACGGTCTCGACGTCGACGTAGCGGTGCCGGCCATTGCCGCCATGCGCGCTGCTGGGGTGGTGCGCGAGGCGATCATCCAGAAAGCGCTGGCTGGTGACGTAGCAGTTGATGCCGATGAGGTCCGGGGCGCAGGGCGCGTCGACGAAGTCGAACAACTCCCGCTCGGTGGCACCGTTGCGGCGCAGGTAGCGCCAGAGCGGGTGCGCCGGATCGACACGGCCGCACAGCAAGTCGAAGCCCAGCCATCGGCGTTCGTTCTCGAAGTCGGCCTGGTACTGCAAGGCTGGTGTGGCGTGCGTGAACCCGAGATCGTCGGTCTGCACCAGTTGCGCCGCAGCGTTGACTTGCCGGATCGCACGCATCGCCAACACCGTGGCGCGTTGCTGGTTCAGCAGCGCACGCACGAAGCTGGCGTCGTCGCGCCCGTGCGGATACCAGGCGCCATACAGGCCGCTGAAACGGGCGGTCGTGGTGGGTTCGTTGACCGGCGTGTAGGCGGTCAGGCCGGGATAGCGCCGGGCGACCGCGCCGGCATAGCGGGCCAGATCCGGTGCAAAGTTGGGCGCCAGCAGGTTGGTGGTGGGCGGACCGCTGCCATGGTGAACCAGCCCGGCAATGCACTCCAGCCCGCAAGCGCGGGCGCGCTCGATGCGTGCATCCGACCAGCGCCAGTCGAACACCTGGGGCGTGTCGGTCGCGCAGCGCTCCCAGAGCAGGGGCATGCGCATCCGTCGCACCCCCAAACTGGCGATGCGGTCGATGTCGTCCAGGCGCTGTGCGAAGCCGGTTTCTGCCATCTGGTCGCGCCAGCCATCGCCGACCCGGTTGACGGTGCACTCCGGACCCGCCCACAGTTCAAGTGCCGCCATCCTCAGGGAACGACGGACAGTGGCGACACGTCGACCCTTGAAGAGGCCGTTGGCTCAGGCGACTCACTGCGCGATTGACAAATGCGCTTGAAGGCGGCCAGTGACTGGCCCACCACCTGGTCCATGTTGTAGTACTTGTAGGTGGCCAACCGCCCGACGAAGGTCACGTTGTGCTGCGCTTCCGCTTCGGCCTCGTACTGCTTGTACAGCGCGGTGTTCTGCGCCCGCGGCACGGGATAGTAGGGATCGCCTTCGGCGCAGGGGTACTCGTAGACGATCGATGTCTGCGCGTGGGACTGCCCGGTGATGTGCTTGAACTCGCTGATGCGGGTGTAGCCGTAGTCGTTGGGGTAGTTGACCGTGCCCACCGGCTGGAATTCCGGCTGGGCCACGGTGCGGTGTTCGAAGCGGATGCTGCGGTAGGGCAGCTTGCCATGCTTGAAGTTGAAGAAAGCATCGATCGGCCCGCTGTACACCATGTGGCGCCAGGGCACCAGGTCGACCACTTCCCGGTAATCGGTGTTCAGCATGACCTTGATGTTCGGATGCGCCAGCATCTTCTCGAACATCCGGGTGTAGCCGTGCAGCGGCATGGCCTGGAAGGTGTCGGTGAAGTAGCGGTCGTCCCGGTTGGTCCGTGTCGGCACCCGGGCCGTCACGCTGGCATCGAGTTCGGACGGGTCCAGGCCCCACTGCTTGCGGGTGTAACCCCGGAAGAATTTGTTGTAGAGCTCGCGGCCGACCTTGTTGACGATCACGTCCTCGGAGTTGGTGATGTCGGCCTTCTTCTCGGCCACCGAGTCGAGCCAGGTTTCCATCTCGAACGAGGTCAGGTTCAGACCGTACAACTGGTTGACCGTGTCCAGGTTGATCGGTAACGGCACCTGTTGCCCGTCCACGCTGGCCAGCACGCGGTGCTGGTACGGCCGCCACGCCGTGAATCGGGACAGGTAGTCGAAGATGTCCGCGCTGTTGGTGTGGAAGATGTGCGGGCCGTAGGGGTGCACCAGCACCCCGCTGTCGTCGTAGCAGTCGTGGGCGTTGCCGCCGATGTGCGGCCGCTTGTCGACCAACAACACCTTGCAATCGAGTTGGCTGGCCAGCCGCTCGGCCAGCACGCTGCCGGCGAAGCCTGCGCCGACGATCAGGTAGTCAAATCCCCGTGGCGCAGGGTCGGCCACCGAGGCGGCCTGGATGAAACTGTCGCTGGGCTTGTCCATCGCGACCTCAACGGTTCACCGACCGGGCGGACTGCCCCGTTCGCAGCGTGGCGTCCTCACCCACCGCCGCGGCGTCCAGCAGGCTGCGCATGGCATCGGCGGTTCGGTCCCAGGAGGTGCGTGTCACCGCGGCGCGCATCGTGGCCACGCGGATCCAGCGCTGGGCCGAGTCTTCGGCCAGCGCGGCCCGGCACATCTCGATGAAAGTCTCGTGGTCGTTCGCCACGCGGATTTGTTCGCCGTACAGGTTGACCACGTCGCGCACCGCGGTGCTGACAACGGGCTTCTCAGCGGCCATGTACTCCAGCGTCTTGGTCGGGCTGATGAACCGGGTGGCGGCGTTCAGGGCGAACGGCAGCAGACAGACCTGCCAGCCCTGTACCGAGCCGGGCAGCGCTGCATAGGGCTGCTGGCCCAGCCAATGGATGTTGGCCGCGCGCGGCAGGCTGGCCGGATCGATCTTGACCACCGGGCCGACCATCACGATCTGCCAATCGGCATCGGCCGCGGCCAGTGCGGCAATCAAGCCCAGGTCCAGCCGCTCGTCGATCACGCCGAAAAAGCCCAACCGCGGGTGGCTGATGTCGCTGTCGTCGACCCGGCCGACTGCCGGGGCGAAGTGGTCGACGTCCACCGAACTCGGGAAGCAGTGCACGCTGGGGTGGCGCGATTTCTTCGCCTCGTACAGGCTGGGGCCACCGGTCAGCACCAAGTCGGCGCGTTGCAGCAACGCGGCCTCGCGTTGCAGCAGTTGTGGCGGCGCGAAGTCGAAAGCCGACAACTCGTCCATGCAGTCGTAGACCACCGTGCGCGCCGGCACTGTGTCCAGCAAAGGCAGCGCCATCGGCGTGTAGAACCAGGCCACGGCCTGGCGCACCGACAGATCGGCCAGACACTGGCGCAGCAACGGGTCGAGCTGGGCCATTTTCGCGTCGGTGTATCCGGGCTCATCGATGGGCAGCTGCGCCCGCAGCACGGTGACGCCGGCACAGGGCGAGCTGACGACGATGCGCGAGGCTCCCGTCGTGAACTCCGGCTCCTCGACAAAGAAGACCCGCCGGTCGCTCGCCAGTCGGGACAGCAGGTGCTGCGGGCGCTGGTAGACAAAGTCCCAACGCAGATGAGAGAAAACGACGAGATCGAGCATCGAAGGCACCTGTGATGTTGTAGGGAAAGGCGCGCCGGCCAGCGGACGGCGCGGGGCAAAGCTCAGACCTGCGGCGGGTCGCTCTCGCGTGCCGGATGTCGGTGCATCCCGATGGCGGCTATGAAGGCCGCGTGTTCCGATTCGCCATCGCCGGCCTCGGACAGCAGCACGCCGGGGTCGGCATCACCGGAGGCCAACATGGGCTCGATGCCTGCACGGTCGATCAGTGCCTTGGCAGCGCCCAGCGCGAGCAGGGTCTTGCCGTGGCGGTACTGCTGAGCGGCGAAGTCGATCGCCTGGGCATGGCGGAGCAAGACCTTCACGCCGGCCTCGCCATCGGGCAGCACCACGGCGTCGAACAGCACGGGTGGCGAGTTCTCG
>JBBQVF010000044.1:0-31008 GCA_038211805.1 Burkholderiales bacterium
TGCTGGTCTGAGGCAGCCGTGCATGCGGGCTCGACAACCGGCAGGCAGCTGCAAAGACGTAGTGCCATACGCGCCGAAATGACGCTCTAAGTTGTTGATTTCATTGGGGTTGGTTGGGGAGGGTGACAAACTTGGGCTAGGGATGTCGAAGGGCGCGGTGCGCTTCCACAATCCCCCGATGAAGTCCTTGATGAATGCTTGGCAGGCGCTGAACGCCGAATTGCCGGACAACGAGATCCGCGAACTGACGGCCCAGTTCTACGTCACGCTCGAGGCCTACTTCGCCAAGGTGAAGGCCCAGCAGCCGCCGCGCAACCCCCAGGCCTTCGAGCGCGTCAGCCAATTGCTGGAGAAGGAACCGCGCAACTGGACGCACGCCTACGCCGTCGAGCAATTGCTGGTCCACCTGTTCGACGATGAGACGCTGGCCAATGAACTGCAGGTGCGGTTGCGCGAGGCCAAGGGCGCGCTGAAACCGGCGCAGGCCGACTACTACGCGGCCGAGGCGGACAAGGCAAGCGTGTCGCCCGCCGAGCGCCGCGCGTTGCTGAGCCGGCTGGTCAACGACCTGCAGTGGCGCTACACGGTCGACGAGGTCAAGCGCGGCTACACCAAGCAGATCACCTTGCGGACCGGCCAGATGTTCGTGCTCGCGATGTTGGTGTTCGCCTTCTCGGTGCTATTGACGCTGGCGTATCCCGACCTGCTGCAGTTCGATGTGCGCTTGCTGGTGCCGGCCGTGCTGGCGGGTTGCTGGGGCGCGTCGTTCAGCATGCTGAGCAGCCTGAAGGACCGGCTGGATGCGAGCGACCTGGACGCGTTGAAGGTGATGCGCGCGCGCTGGGTGCTCGCCTCGCGCGTGTTGATCGGCGCGGGCGGTGCCAGCATCCTGTACTTCTTCTTTGTCTCCGGCATGGTCACCGGCCCGGCATTTCCCGACCTGAAGTCCGAGGCCCAGCAGTACGCCGCCAACCGGCAGCGCCAGGCGCCAGACCTGCAACTGCCCAGTGCCGCGGTCGTGGCTGCCGCGCAGGCCGGGGCCGGCGCGCCGCCGGCAGCCAAGCAGCCGCCGCTGGAAGTCTTTGCGCTGCTGGTGGTCTGGTGCTTCATTGCCGGCTTTTCCGAGCGCCTCATCCCGGGGCTGCTGGCCAAGACCGAGTCGAAGCTCGACACCGCGGCCACGGAAGACCGGTACCGGCCGGGGACGACCGGTGCCGAAACCTCGACGCCGTCTGGCGCGGCGCCGTCCACCCAGAAGTCCTCGGGCTGAACCGGCTGCCCAGCCTCCGCTCGGGCGGCAGGCCGCTGGCCTCGGCCATCACCGGGGCCGGCACATCGACCGGGTGGGTCAGGCTGGCGCCGCCGCGTACCCGGCCGTCGATTCGTGCGCTCGCCGAAGCCGACAGGCCGCCGTCAGCCATCGGCGCCTGGTTCAACTGGTGTGGTGCCTTCGAGCACCGCTTGACCCAACTCGGCTTCCGCAGCCAGCCAATCGTCGAGCGCACGGCCATCGACTGCGCCATTGCGCTCGTAGAGGTCGAACGCCCGACGCCGGATCAGGTCGTCCCGGTTGGGGCCTTCCAGCAGTTCACGGTCGGATGGGGCGGCCGGCGCCGGCAGGTCGGCCGACGCAGCTTGGTCGAGGCCAGGCTTGGATGCACGCCCCTGGCTGGCGGGTTTCTTCAAGCGGTTGGAAATGGCGGCTGTCATGTCAGTGGCTCCTGGTGAGGCTGGCGCCCGAGTCGGGGCGGGGTCCATCGGTCGGCCGCGAGCTTGTTCGAGCCCCCGGTTGGGTGCGTGCCAAGCCCGGCGTGGACAAGCGTCGGGCAAGTCAGTCGTCGCGCAGCAGGCCCCTGCGAGGCTGGCAGGTCGAGCTTCCTGTTTGGTGCCCCGGGCTGACGACATGACCTGCCCGGTCCCTGTCAAGCGCCACGCCTGTCTGCCGACTGACCGGTTGCACCCGATCGGCCAAATGCCTGTACGGCTTGCTTGCAGACGGCCGCTCGGCCAACGCCGCGACAGCCGCAATCTAGGCCCTGGCCGCCAGCAGGCATTGAGGACACGCAACAACACTGCGCAGATAGCGCTTGGTGAAGGCCGTTGACAGGGTGTGGCGGCTGGCAGCGCTTGGTTGGCCGCCGGCGGGCGGCAGTGGAGGACTGCCGACCTGAGCCAGGTCGATGCCGGGGCTGACGTCACGCGTCAGCATCCGCCGCTCCGGCATCAGCAGCGGCCGGGTGGCCTCGGTGATCTCGTCGCAGGCGCGCGAGCCGGGCTGCCGCCGGCTGCAGGCCCGCACGAACGCGCCGGCGCCGGCACCAGGCCTCACTCCTCCAGGTGGCGGGCCTTCACGCGCTTGCCCTTGACCTTGCCTTCGTTCAGTGCGCGCAGCGCCTGGTCGGCAATGTCGCGGGCCACCGCGACGTAGGTCGAGAACTCGTTAACGTTGATCTTGCCGATCTGTGCCGAGGCCAGGCCGCCTTCGCCGGTCAGCGCGCCCAGCAGGTCGCCGGCGCGGATCTTTTCCTTGCGCCCGCCCAGGATTTGCAGCGTCACCATCGGCGCGCGCAGGGGGCCGCTGCCGGTGGGCTTGAGTTCGTCCAGCGGCTGGAAGTCGCTGGCGCGGCCTTGCAACTGCTCGATGCGGCCCACCCGGCCCATCTCGTCCAGGCTGGCCAGGCTGAAGGCCCAGCCTTCGGCGTCCGCCCGGCCGGTGCGGCCCACCCGGTGCAGGTGCATCTCGGACTCGGGCGACACGTCGACGTTGACCACCGCCTCCAGCCCGGTGATATCGAGCCCGCGGGCGGCGACGTCGGTGGCCACCAGCACCGGGCAGCTGCGGTTGGCAAACTGGATCAGCACCTGGTCGCGGTCACGCTGCTCCAGGTCACCGTGCAGCGCCAGCGCCGCGATGCCCTGGGCCTTCAGCACGGCCACCAGGTCACGGCATTGCTGCTTGGTGTTGCAGAAGGCCAGCGTGCGCTCGGGCCGGTAGTGGTTGAGCAGCAGGCCCACGGTGTGCAGGCGCTGGTCTTCGGTCACCTCGAACCAGCGTTGGCGGATCTTGGACGCGCCGGGCTGGGCCGTCAGCTTGACCTCGCGGGCGTCGCGCAGGAACTTCTGGCCGATCTGCGACACGCCCTCGGGCCAGGTGGCCGAGAACAGCAGCGTCTGGCGCTTTTTCGGACATTTGGCGACGATGGCGGCGATGTCGTCCATGAAACCCATGTCGAGCATGCGGTCGGCTTCGTCCAGCACCAGGGTGTTCAGTGCGGCCAGCGGCAGGCTGTCGCGGGCCAGGTGGTCGACGATGCGCCCGGGCGTGCCCACGACGATGTGCGCGCCATGCGCCAGGCTGTCGAGCTGCGGCTTGATGGGGCTGCCGCCGCACAGCGTCAGCGCCTTGACGTTGTCTTCGGCACGGGCCAGACGGCGGATTTCCTGCGTCACCTGTTCGGCCAGCTCGCGGGTGGGGCACAGCACCAGGGCCTGCGTTTGCGGCGGTCCTTCGGGCCGCTTGGCCTCCAGCCGGGCCAGCAGCGCCAGCGCGAAGGCGGCGGTCTTGCCGCTGCCGGTGGCGGCCTGGGCAATCAGGTCGTGGCCGGCCAATGCCAGGGGCAGGGCGGCGGCCTGGATCGGCGTCATTGCCGTGTAGCCCAGCGCCTGCAGGTTGGCCAGCGTGGCGGGGCTCAGGGCCAGCCGGCTGAAGGACAGGGCGGGCAGGTCGGGTGCGCCATCGGCGCTGGCGAGGCTGGCCGGGGCCGGATCAAGCCCGAGCCCGGGATTTGCCTCGAACTCGGGTTTGAGCTCGGATTTGAGCTCGGGTTTGGGTCTGGGCTTGGATGCGTGATCAGTCATGCGCGATTGTCGGCGATCAGCCACTGATCGATCGCCGCGGCCCGGCAGCTGCCGCCGGGCGCCGATCCGGGCCAGAATGACCGGCATGACGATGCGACTCCACCCCCTGATGGCCGCCCTGTGCCTGGCCGCCGCCGCCACCTGCGGCCATGCCCAGACGACCGCCACGCCCGCCAAGCCGGCTTCCGGCACCGCCAAGGCCGCCACCAACGGGATCAAAGCGGTCCCGACTCCGGCGGCTGCAGCCAGCCCGCCCCCGACCATCGTCGTCAAGCCGGCTGCATCAGCCCCGGTGGAGGTCAAGCGCCAGACGCGGCCCTTGACGTCGGCCGAGAAGCTCGAATCGGTGGCACCACCGGGCGAGTTGCGGCCCGAGCGCACGATCACGCCGCAGATCACCATTCCGCTGAACAAGACCCCGCCCGACTCGGCCCGTGCGGCGAGCCGCAGCTCCGACCGTCCGGTCAATGATTCGGCAGGGCAGTGCGCTGCCATCGCCGACGAAAACCAGCGCGCGATGTGCCGCGAAGCTGGCGGGCTCGGCAAGCCGAAGAAGTAAGCCCGCCCAGCGCGGCGTCATCAACGGCGCGGCAGTTCGGTGAGCAACACGATGCGCTCGCGCGAAACCTCGATGTGGCCGCCCTGCGTCAAATCCTGCATCAGCCGGTTGACCATCGCCCGCGACGCGCCCACGCGTTCGGCGATGCGCGCCTGGCTCAGCGGCCCGGGCACCACGCGCTGGCTGCCCTGCACCACGGCCAACGCGTCGAGCAGACCGACCAGCCGCCCGTAGACGTCGACCGACGCCATGCGGCTGACGGTCTGGGTCAGCGTGCGCACGCGCTGCACCAGCCGCTGGATCAGGTGAAAGGCCAGATCGGGTCGAGACACCAGCACGCGCTCGACTTCAGCCCGGGTGACACAGGTCAGTTGTGCGCGCACGGTCACCTCCACCGTCGCTGCGCGCCGATCGCCGCTGAGCATCAATTCGCCGAAGAAGTCACCTGCCGACAGCGTGTTCAGTTCCACTTTGCGACCGCCGTCGCCGGCGACCACGGCACGCAGCTCGCCGCTGTGCACGATGTACAGGCCATCGGTCGTGTCGCCCTCGGTGACGACGGCGGTACCAGGCTCCCAGGTGCGGGTTTCGCCCAGCTTGGCCAGTTCGGCCAGGATCTCGTCGGCTTGTTTCACGCTTGCGCTTTCTGCTGATGGCTGCGCGGGCTGCGCATCGCTGGCCACTGTATCGGGCGTGCGATGACGATTCACTATTGAACTCGCGGGTCACGCGGGCGACCGCTTGACCGACGATGGGTTGACCGCTGCAGACAGCCCTGCTGACCGCAACCCCCCCTCACCCCACCCCGCATCCAACCGACCGTTCAGGAGAACCTGCCATGTCAAGCAACCCCCTCAAATGCCTGCCGCTCGCGGCGCTGGTGCTTGCCTGTCACGCCCCCGTCACGCTGGCGCAGCCGGCGCCCGGCGCGGCCGAGCGTCTGCATGCCAACGCCGTGGCCTCGTTTCGCCAGGCGCGGTTCCCCGAGGCTTACGGGCGGTTCATCAGCCTGGCCGATGCGGGCCATGCACCGGCGGCCGAACAGGCGCTGTGGATGTACCGCAACGGCCCGGTGTTGTTCGGCAGTGACTGGGACAGCACGCAAGAGCAGCTGACCGCCTGGGCGAAGCTGGCCGGCCAGCCCGTGTCGGTGATGACGGCGCGCGCCTATCCGCCGGCGGCGGTTCAAGTGGCGGCCCGGGCGCGCTGAGCGGCCCCGACACGGCGTCGTGCGACGACAATAAATCGACTGCTCCCGTGATGGGCAGCCACGGGAAGCTGCGCGCAGCAGCAGGTCATGCACGACGACGACATCGAATCCCTGCGCGCTGCCATCGCCGCGCTCGACGGCCAGCGCGCCACGCTGGGTGACGCGGTGCTGGCGCTGGCCACCGCCCCATTGCGCGCGCGGCTGGCCAGCCTGCTGCGGCCCAACGGTCTGCAACACCGGCAGGTGACGGTGCTGTTTGCCGACGTCGTCGGCTCGACCGCGATGGCCCAGGGCCTGGACGCCGAAGACACGCTGCAAGTGCTCAGCACGGCCTTGCAGCGCATGGCGGCCCTGGTCGACGGCCACCACGGCCGCGTGCTGCAATTCACCGGCGACGGCCTGAAGGCCGCTTTCGGCATGGACGTGGCACGTGAAGACGACGCCGAGCGCGCGGTGCGCGCCGGTCTGGCGATCCTCGCGGCCGGGCGCGAACAGGCCGCAGCGGTGCGGCACTTGCACGGCATCGAAGGCTTCGCCGTGCGGGTGGGTCTGCACACCGGCGATGTGGCGCTGGGCGCGGGGGTCGAGGCCGACAACACCGCCATCGGCGCGGCGGTCCACATCGCCGCGCGCATGGAGCAAAGTGCGCCGCCCGGCGCGCTGCGCATCAGCCACGACACCTGGAGCCTGGTGCGCGGCTTGTTCGATCTCGAGGCGCAGCCGCCGTTGCTGGTCAAGGGCGTTGAAGCGCCGATGCTGACCTACCTGGTGCACGCCGCGCTGGAACGCAGCCTGGCCAGCGTCGAGCGCGGGCTGCAAGGCCTGGCCACACCGATGGTCGGGCGCGACGCCGAGCTGCAGCGTCTGCTGGCCACCGTGGTGCGGGCACGCCAGACCCAGCAGCTCCAGGCGCTGACCTTGCTGGGCGACGCCGGCCTGGGCAAGAGCCGGCTGCTGCGTGAATTGACCGCCAGGCTGCGCGCCGACCCGTCTGCGGGCCTGGTGCTGACGCTGCGCTCGCAGCCCGACGGCCTGCTGCGGCTGTTCGGCCTGTTGCGCAGCTTGCTGGCCACCCAGTGCGGCGTGGCCGACACCGACAGCGCCGAGGTCGCGCGCCGCAAGGTCGTCGACGGCCTGAGCCCGTGGTTCACCGAGCGCGGCGAGCGCCAGGCCCAGTTGATCGGCCAGCTCTCGGGCCTGGATTTTTCTGACCGCCTGCACGGCCTCGACGCGCGCAGCCTGCGCGACCAGGCCTTCGCGGCGCTGCTTGCCTACCTGCAGGCGCTGGCCGCCCAGGGTGGCCAGCCACCGGTGCTGATCGTCGAAGACCTGCACTGGGCCGACGACGGCTCGCTGGATTGGCTGCAGCACCTGCGGGCGCATGCGGCCGAGTTGCCGCTGGCGCTGCTGATGACCGCCCGGCCCGCGCTGCTGGCACGCCGGCCCGACTGGTGTGCCGACGACACCCGGCTTGCGCTGAGCCCGCTGGCCGCCGCGCACAGCGACGCGCTGGCGCAGGCGCTGCTTGCGCGCATCGACGGCGCGCCGCCGCAGCTGATCGCGCTGGTCGTCGGCCAGGCCGAAGGCAACCCCTACTACCTGGAGGAACTGGTGCGCCGGCTGATCGACGACGGTGTCATCGTCACCAGCCAGCCGCACTGGACGGTGCAAGTTGAACGGCTGCAAACCGTGCGCCTGCCGGGCACCCTGGTCGGCCTGCTGCAGGCCCGGCTCGATGCGCTGCCAGCCGCTGAGCGACAGGCTGCCCGCCAGGCCAGCATCGTCGGCCACGTCTTCTGGGACGACGCGCTGCAGGCACTGGACGCCGCCGCACCGCAAGCCCTGCCGGCGCTGCAACGCGCGGCCTTTGTGCAAGTGCGCAGCAGCAGCGACTTCGAAGGCACGGCCGAGCGCCAGTTCGACCACCACCTGCTGCACCAGGTGACCTACGACACGCTGCTGAAAGCCGAACGCAAGCGGGGCCACGGCGCAGCGGCGCGCTGGCTGGCCGAGCGCACGCAGGGCCGCGGCGCCGAATTTCTGGCCATGACCGGCGACCATGCCGAACGCGCCGGCGAGACCGCGCTGGCCATCGACTGCTTCGACCGGGCGGCTCACGCAGCCCAGCAGCGCTTCGCAAGCGTGGCCGCCACGGCCTGGCTGCGGCGCACATTGGCCTTGCTGGGCGAGTCGGAGCCGTTTCGCCGCTATTCGCTGCTGAAACGAATCTGCGATGTTGCAGACAGCTTGGGCGATCGGTCCGCGCAGGACGCTGCACTGCAGGAGGCGGCCGCCGTGCTCGAGCGTCATCCTGACGACGCCTGCCAGGCCGAGCTTTGGTTCTCGATGGCACTGCTGGCAGACCGACGGGCCGACACCGCAGCGTCAGCGCGCTTGTCGCAGCAGGCCGCCGAGCTGGCCGAGCGTTGCGGCGCTGCGCAGTGGGCAGCGATGGCGCGGGGCAATCTCGCGTACCTGCACTTCGCACGCCAGGACTATCCGGCCGCTGGCGAACATCTCGTGGTCGCGATGCAGTGGGCTGGCAAGATCGAGGCCGAGGCGGTCCGGGCCGAGACCGAAGCCAAGCTGTTGGCGGTGTCGGCGATGGTGTCGCGGGAGCGCTGCCACTTCGACCAGGCGCGGTCGACCTCGATGGCGGTGCTGACCCGTGGTGAGGCGCTAGGAGCGCAGCGCTTGCAGCTCGGCGCGCTGGACAACCTGGCCATCCTGGCCGCTACCTTGGGCAGGTGGCATGAGTCCGCCGACTGGGCCGCACGCATGCGCGCGCTGGCAGACTCCATCAGCGCCGTGCCCCGGGTGGCCCATGCCGATTTGCACCTGGCGCTGGCTGCGGAGGCTTTGGCGGATGCCGAGACGGCGATGCACCGGTATCGGCTCAGCTTGGCAATCACCCGGGCCAACGGCGATCGCACGCACGAGGTGGCCTCGTTGCAACGCCTGGGCGTGCTGCATCGAGAACGAGGTGATTCATCAACTGCCTTGTCGTGGCACAGCCAGGCGCAGGCCTCGTACGCCAGCCTGGAGGACGCCATTGGAGAAGGTCTGGCCGCTGCCTGCATGGCCTTGTGCCAGACCCGGCTTGGTGACATGGCGCTGGCGCGGTCGATGGTCGAACTGCTGCTGGAGCGCCTGGACAGCGACCTGTCCGGGCATGCCGCCCACGAGACGATCGAGCTGCGCTGGACCTGCCACCAGGTGCTTGACGCGTTGGACGATGCGCGCGCAGCGCCGCTGCTGGTGCAGTTGCACAGCGACGTCCAGGCACGCGCCGCCCAGCTGTCCGATGCCGCCGACCGTGACCGCCTGATCCAGGCGCTGCCGTTGTTCCGCGACATCGTGGCGGCACACCGGCGGTGCGCTGGGTCCGCAGCCGGTCGCTGAGGGCCGTTACCGGGGCCGTCACCGGGGCCGTCACCGAAGCCGTTCACTGCGGCCGTTCACTGCGGCCGTTCGCTGCAGTCCGTGTCGCGTCCGGGTCGGGCGGCGCCCAGCGGCCGCTGTGGCCACCGGCGCGACCCGGCCGGCCATTCCGGCGGCCACACCGGGCGCGCCGTCAAGGCGTACATCCGCGTGGCGGCTGTGGTGGGCCAACCACTACCATCGCCAGCTTTGCGCACCGCCCGCGAGTACCGCTCCATGTCGACCCATCTCCCCGAAGGATCTTCGTCGTACACGGCAAGCCCGTGGCACGAGGTGCAAGCCGGCCTGGCTGGCACGGTGATCAGCCTGGCCCCTACGCTGACGATGGGCTTGTTGGCCTTTGCCGCGCTGGGCCCGCAGGCGGCAGCCTTGGGCATCCCGGCGGCACTGGTGGCCAGCACGGTCGGCGGTGCGGTGTTTGCGCTGCTGTCGCGTGGGCCGATGGCGGCCGGGGGACCGTCGGCGGCACCGGTGCTGGTGGTGGGCACGCTGGTGACGCAGGTGGTGGCCGACCCGGCCTTCGCCGCCGCTGACCCGGCCGCCGTGACGCTGCTGCTGGCCCTGGTGGCCGTTGCGGTGGTCAGCATGGGCGCCTGCCAGATCGTGCTCGGCTTGTCCGGGCTGGTGCGCTTCGCCAAGTTCGTGCCGCAGCCGGTGCTGGGCGGCTTCATCAACGGCGTGACGCTGCTGGCCTTGCTGGCCTTGCTGCCGCTGGTGTTCGGCTGGCCGATCGGCACGCTGTGGTCTGGCGGCGGACCCGCCCTGGCGAAGATCCAGCCCGCCACGCTGGCGGTGGGTGTGCTCACGGTGGCCGTCGTCGTCGGCCTGCCGCGCTTGCAGCGCCTGCAGCGCCTGCGATGGCGTCTTCCGGTCACGTTGATCGCGCTGCTGGCGGGCACCGGGGCTTATGCCTTGCTGCAGGCCGTGCTGCCACAGGGCGCGCTGGGGCCGCTGGCCGGGCCGCTGACCGGGGCGCTGGCGGCCGCCTGGCCACATGTCGACACCCTGGCGCCGTTCTTCACCGGCGCCGCTGCGCCGTTGCTGCACAGGCACGTCGTCGCCGCGATCAGCGCCGGCCTGGTGATGGCGCTGATCGGCACGCTGGAATTGGTGCTCAACAGCCTGGCGATGGACCAGGCCTGCCACACCCGCACCGACCCGCGGCGCGAGGTGCTGGCGTTGGGAGCGGCCAACATCGCGTCCGGCCTGGCCGGCGGGCTGCCGCTGTTGCTGCTGCGCCCGCGCGCGTTGCACATGCTGCAGGCGGGTGGCCGCTCGCGCGCCAGCCTGTTCATCTGCTGCGCCGTTTTTGCCTTGCTGGGCGGGCTGGCGGCGCCGCTGTTGTCGCTGCTGCCGCAGGTGGTGCTGGGCGGGCTGATGGTCAACATCTACCTGATGCAGGCCGACCGCTGGTCGCTGCAACTGCTGGTGCAATGGTGGCGTGGCACGCGCACACCCGAGCTGCAGTTTGCGCTGGCGGTGGCGGGGGTCGTCTGCGCCACCACGGTGGTGCTGGGCTTTCCGGCCGCGGTGGCCACCGGCGCGTTGCTGTCGGTGCTGCTGTTCATCCGCAGCATGAACCGCTCGCTGGTTCGCAGCCGGTCGACCGCCGAGGCCCTGCCGTCGCGGCGCATCTACGCGGCCGACGACGAGGCCCGGCTGCAGCCGTTGCGCGCACGCATCACCGTGCTGGAGCTGGAAGGCGCGCTGTTCTTCGGCAGCGCCGACCGCGTGGCCGAACTGGCCGATGGGCTGGAGCCCGGTTGCCACACGCTGGTGCTCGACTTTCGCCGGGTCGGCCTGATCGACGGGTCGGGTGCGGTGGTGTTGACGCAGATGGCACGGCGTCTGCAGGCGCGCGGCACGCGGCTGCTGATGGCCGGCGTCAGCGGGCAAAACCGCCATGGTCGCGTGCTGGCGCCTTTTGCCGGCGACCGCTTTGCGATCGACCACGGCGCCGCCGATGTCGACCAGGCGGTGGAGGCCGCCGAGCTGCGCCTGCTGGCGCAGGCCGGTGTCGAGCCGCTGCGCGAGACCGTGCCGATCGAGCAGGTCAGCCTGATGGACGGCTTGAGCGCGGCCCAGCGCCAGCGCCTGGCGGCCTGTTTGCAGGCCACCCGGCTGGCGTCGGGCGAGGTGCTGTTCCGCCTCGGCGACCCCGGCGATCGGCTGTTCGTCATCACCGCCGGCACGATCAACGTCTTCAGCGGCGAACCGCCCGCCAGCGACACGCTGCCGCAGCGCTTCGTGAGTCTGTCGCCGGGCATGATGCTGGGTGAAACGGCCATGCTCGATGGCGGCGGTCGAACCGGTGACGCGGTGGCCTTCGGCGACACCGACGTTCATTCGCTGGACAGTCGCGTGCTGTTGCAGCTGCGCGGCGACGAACCTCTGCTCTACGCGCAGATCCACCGCAACATCGGCCTGCACCTGGCGCAACGCCTGCGCGCGGCCTCGTCAGCCTGGCGCGCCAGCACGAGGTGACGGCCCGGGGCCCGGCCCTGGCCGTCATCCTCAGCCGAGCCAGCCAGAACGACCGAAGACAAGCGCCCCGCAACGGCCCCGGGGTTCATGGGCTCAACACGCGGCGCCCATTGACTAAAATCCCCGGGTGGGTTGGCTGTCAGAAGCAGCTCCACCCCGTCCGTTGCCTCGGGAGGGTGACCGACTACGAAGACCTCAGTGCCCGCCCTTCACACCCCCGACCCCTGGCGCCTGAGCGTCGCTCCGATGATGGATTGGACCGACCGGCATTGCCGCTACTTCCACCGCCTGATCACCCGCCGCACCCGGCTGTACACCGAGATGGTGACCACCGGCGCGCTGCTGCACGGTGACTTGCCGCGTCACCTCGACTTCAACCCCGAGGAGCACCCGCTGGCCCTGCAGGTGGGCGGCAGCGAGCCGGCCGACCTGGCCCAGGCGGCCCGGCTGGCGCGGCAATGGGGTTATGACGAGATCAACCTGAACTGCGGCTGCCCCAGCGAACGGGTGCAGCGCGGCGCCTTCGGCGCCTGCCTGATGGCCGAGCCCGCGCTGGTGCGCGACGGCGTGGCCGCCATGCGCGACGTGCTGGGCAACGACCTGGCGGTGACGGTGAAGCACCGCATCGGCATCGACCGCATCGAGCGCTACGATTTCTTGCGCGACTTCGTCGGCACTGTGGCCGAGGCCGGCTGCACCGTGTTCATCGTGCACGCCCGCAATGCCTGGCTGCAGGGCCTGAGCCCCAAGGACAACCGCGAGCTGCCGCCGCTGCGCTACGAGTTGGTGGCACGGTTGAAGCGGGAACTGCCGCACCTGACGATCGCGATCAACGGCGGCTTCACCAGCAACGACCAGATCGCTGCTCAGCTGGACGGCCCCGACGCTGTCGATGGCGTGATGGTCGGCCGCGAGGCCTACCACCAGCCGTCGCTGATGGCCGACTGGGATGCGCGCTTCTGGGGTGAAGGTGCCGCGCCGGTGGTCGACGACGACTGGCGCCTGAGGCTCGAGGCCCGGATGCTCGACTACATCGAACGCCAGCAGCGCGACCACGGCACACCCTGGACCCATGTCACCCGGCACCTGCTGGGCTTGTGGAACGGCCAGCCCGGCGCGCGCCGCTGGCGCCAGGTGTGGAGCGACCACCACCTCAAGACCCTGCCGGTGCGCGAGGTCGCCCAGCGCGCGCATGCGGCCCGCTCACAATGGGCACCCCTGAACTGACGGAGTGCGCATGGGCGCCCACAGCGAGGCCGGCGCAGCGATGCCGGTCAACGGCTTCCCGGCCAACGGCTTCCCGGCCAACGGCCTGCTGGCCATCATCGGCGGCAGCGGCCTGTACGACCTGCCGGGCCTGAGCGACACCGCCTGGTTCACGGTGGACACGCCCTGGGGCGCGCCGTCTGACCAGATCTTCACCGGCACCCTGGCCACCGCCGCGGGGCCGGCGAAGATGGCCTTCCTGCCCCGGCACGGCCGCGGCCACCGGCTGCCGCCGTCGGACCTGAACTACCGCGCCAACATCGCCGCGCTGAAGCAGCTGGGCGCCACCGACGTGCTGTCGCTCAGCGCCGTGGGCGGCCTGCGCGCCGACCTGCCGCCGGGCACCTTTGTGGTCGTCGACCAGTTCATCGACCGCACCTTTGCGCGTGAGAAAAGCTTCTTCGGCGCCGGTTGCGTGGCCCATGTGTCGATGGCGCGGCCGGTCTGCCCGCGGCTGGGCGACCACCTGCAGGCCGCGCTGGGCGCCCTGGCGGTGCCCCATGTGCGTGGCGGCACCTACCTGGCGATGGAGGGGCCGCAGTTCTCGACGCTGGCCGAGTCGCGGCTGTACCGCAGCTGGAATTGCGACGTCATCGGCATGACCAACCTGCCCGAGGCCAAACTGGCCCGCGAGGCCGAGCTGTGCTACGCCACCGTGGCGATGGTCACCGACTTCGACTGCTGGCACCCGCAGCACGACGACGTGACGGTCGAAGCCATCGTCGGCGTGTTGATGCACAACGCCGAACTCGCCCGCACGCTGGTGGCCGGCGTCGCCGGCGCCATCCACCACGACGGCGGCGGCCCGGCCTGCAGCTGCCGCCATGCGCTGGACCATGCGGTGATCACCGCGCCCAGCCATCGGGACGAGGCGATGGTGCAGCGCCTGAGAACCATCGCCGGGCGCGTGCTGTGAAGGTGGCCGGCGAACACCGCCGCAGCCTGTGGGCGGCACCGGGGCGCGAGGCAGTGATGGTCATCGACCAGCGCCACCTGCCGCACCGGCTGCTGATCGCCCGGCTGGCCAGCGTGGCCGAGGTGCGCGCGGCGATCGCCGAGATGGTGGTGCGCGGCGCGCCGCTGATCGGCGCCACCGCCGCCTACGGCATGGCGCTGCAATGCGCCGAGGCGGCGGACGACACCGCGCTGCGCCAGGCCCAGGTGGTGCTGGACAGTGCGCGGCCCACCGCCGTCAACCTGGCCTGGGCCACCGCCCGCATGCTGGCCGCGCTGCTGCCGCTGCGCGCCGATCAACGCCAAGCTGCCGCCTGGCGCGAAGCCGAGGCCATCGCCGAAGCCGACGTGGCGACCAACGCTGCCATCGGCCGCCATGGCCTGGCGCTGCTGCAGGCGCTGGCTGAGCAAAAGGGCGCAGCCGGCACGGCCGCCGGTACGCCCGCCGGTACGCCCGGCCGGCCGTTGAACGTGCTGACCCACTGCAACGCCGGCTGGCTGGCCACGGTCGATTGGGGCACCGCGCTGGCGCCGATCTACCAGGCGCAGGCCGCCGGGCTGGCGGTGCATGTCTGGGTCGACGAGACCCGCCCGCGCAACCAGGGCGCCAGCCTGACGGCCTGGGAGCTGGGCCAGCAGGGCGTGCCGCACACGGTGATCGCCGACAACACCGGCGGCCACCTGATGCAGCACGGCCAGGTCGACATGGTGATCGTCGGCGCCGACCGGGTGACCGCGCGCGGCGATGTCTGCAACAAGATCGGCACCTACCTGAAGGCGCTGGCCGCGCATGACAACGGCGTGCCGTTTTACGTGGCGATGCCGTTCTCGACGCTGGACCGCACGCTGCACGACGGGCTGGCCGAGATCGCCATCGAGCACCGCTCGCCGCGCGAGCTGAGCCATGTCACCGGCCGCGACGCCGCTGGCGGCCTGTCCGAGGTGCAATTGCTGCCCGACGGCAGCCCGGCGCTGAACCCGGCCTTCGACGTGACACCGGCCCGGCTGGTGACCGGCCTGATCACCGAGCGCGGCGTGCTGGCGGCCACCGCCGCGGCCCTGCAGCGGGTGTCAAGCCTCGACTGAATCAGCCTGCGGCTCGGTGGGCGTGGCGGCGGGCAGGTCGGTCAACGCCGCCTGGGCGTGCGCCATCCACTGGTGCAGGGCGGTCACCTCGGGCTCGCCCAAGCGCTGGTTCAGCAGCAGTTGCGCACGCTTCCAGTACACCCGCGCCTCGGCGTGTTTGGCCTGGCCAGCGGGCGTGATGGCGATCAGGCGGCCACGGTGGTCGGCGCCCGGGCCCTGCAGCACCCAGCCCTTGGTGGCCAGCGGGCGCAGGTTGCGGGTGAGGGTGGAGGCGTCCATGCCCATCCGTGCGGCCAGGTCGGATGGCGAGATCGGTCCCAGCGTCAGCACATGCGACAACAACGAGAACTGCGAGCCCTTGAGCCCCGCCTGGCCGATTTCAGCGTCGTACAGCTTGGACACGCTGCGCAGCAACTGCCGCAACTTGAAGTAGGTGCAGCCCTGCGGCGGCAGTGCCACGGCGGCAGGCTGGTGCAGTGGTGACAGCGGGGCGGCGGGTTTCATGTCAGACTTGTATATGCAATGATTGCAATTGCAGACGATTGATTCAGAGGATACACCGTGCGCAGTGCCACCGTACCGGCTTCAGCCCCCACCGCAGCGCCGCCCGGCGCGCTGCCGTCCGGCATCGAAACGCCCGGCACCGCCCGTCCGGCCGACCCCCTGCTCAGTGCGCCGCTGCTGCCCACGCTGCTGCGCTTTGCGCTGCCCAACATGGTGGCCATGCTGGCCACCGCGCTGGCGGCGATCGCCGAGACCAGCTACGTCGGCAGCTTCGGCGTCGCCTCACTGGCGGCCATGGCGCTGGTGTTTCCGATGGTCATGTTCCAGGGCATGTTGTCGGCCGGCGCGATGGGCGGCGGCGTGTCGTCGGCGGTCAGCCGGGCCTTCGGCGCCGGCGACGCCGAACGCGCCAACGCGCTGGCGGTGCACGCGATGTGGATCGGCGTCATCGCCGGCAGCGTCTACATGGCGCTGATGCTGGCCTTCGGGCCGGCGCTGTTCGCCGCGCTGGGCGGCAGTGGCGAGGCCTTGTCGCAGGCGGTGGCGTTTGCCAACGTCGCCTTCCTGGGATCGATCTTCGTCTGGCTGGTCAACACCTTCTCGTCGGTGATCCGCGGTTCGGGCAACATGGCCGTGCCCTCGGCCACCTTGCTGACGCTGTCGGTCGCGCAAGTGCTGATCGGCGGTGCGCTGGGCCTGGGCTGGGGCCCGCTGCCGCGGCTGGGCATGGCCGGCGTGGCGGCCGGGCAGGTGGTGGCCTACGGCGCGGGCGCGTTGTTTCTGCTGGCCTACCTGCGCTCGGGCCGGGCGCGGGTGCACCTGCGGGTGCGCGCCACGCCGCTGCAGTGGCCGCTGATGCGCGACATCCTGAAGGTCGGTGCCTTTGCCTGCATCTCGCCGCTGCAGACGGTGGCGACCATCCTGATCCTGACCCGCCTGGTGGCGCATTTCGGCACCACCGCGCTGGCCGGCTACGGCATCGGCACCCGGCTTGAATTTCTGCTGGTGCCGATCGCCTTCGCCATCGGCGTCGCGTCGGTGCCGCTGGTCGGCATGGCGATCGGTGCCGGCAAGGTGGCCCGCGCCCGCCGCGCGGCCTGGCTGGCCGCGGCGCTGGCCGGCGGCCTGCTGGGCGGGCTGGGACTGGTGCTGGCCCTGGTGCCCGATATGTGGACCGCCCGCTTCACCAGCGACCCGGCGGTGATGGCGTCGGCCGCGCTGTACTTCCACTGGGCCGGGCCCACCTACGGCCTGTTCGGGTTGGGACTGTGCCTGTACTTCTCGTCGCTGGGCGCCGGCAAGGTGGCCGGTCCGGTGCTGGCCGGCACGCTGCGGCTGGTGCTGGTGGGGCTGGGCGGTTGGGCGCTGGCACTGGCGCAGACGCCGCCCTGGACGATCTTCGCGCTGGTCGCAGTGGGCATGGGCGCCTACGGCCTGGCGATGATCGCGGCAGTGCGTTTTACGTCCTGGGGCGTCGAGCGCTGAGCGCTGAGCGCTCAGCGTTGGGCGTTGGGCGTTGGGCGTTGGGCGCTGAGCGCTCAGCCCGGACCGAACGAGCCCCTGCGGGCTGGCGAGTGCTCAGGCGTTGGATCTGCCGGCATGCTGGCCGGCAGACGCTTGAGCCCGCGCTTCAGGCTTTTGAGCGGCGGCCCGGCCAGGTCGCCAGCAGCAGGCCCAGCAGCGCCAGCAACAGTGCCGCAAGGTGGCCGCTGCCGAAGGGCTCGCCCAGCAAGCCCACGCCCACCGCGGCGGCAGTGATCGGCAGCAACACGGTGAACACGCCCGCCTGCGGCGCCGGCACCTGGGCCAGCCCCTTCATCCACAGCCACACCGTGGCCACGCTGGCGGCCAGGGCATAGAACAGCAGCAACGCCCAGGTGTCGGCCTGCATGCTGGAAAAGTCGAACTGCAGCGCCTGCCACAGCCCCAGCGGCGTGACCAGCGCCAGGCCCCACAGGTTGATCAGCGCGCTGATACGGCGCGGCGATACCCTGCCGGTCAATCGCTTGCCGATCACCACATAGGCCGCCTCGCAGAACACCGCCACCAGCAGCAGCGCATGGCCGGCCAGCGCCTGCGCCGGAGGGTGGTTCACGGCAGCGCCGGCCGCAGCGCCGGCAGTGGCGCCGGCAGTGGCGGTGGCAGTGGCACCGGCAGTGACGGCAGTGACGGCAACCGCGCTTGCGCTGTCAGCCGGCGTTCGCGCCAACGCCAGCAGCACGATGCCCAGCGCGGCGCAGGCAATGGCGGTCATCGTGCGCCGGCTGATGCGCTCGCCCAGCCACCATCGGCTCAGCAGGGCCACGGCGGCCGGGATGGCTGCCATCACCACACCCGCCGACACGGCAGACGTGAGCAGCACGCCGTAGAGCATGCAGACCGAGAACAGGAAATTGCCGAGAAAACTCTCCCAGAACAGCAGCCGGCGGTCTTGCGCCGACAGCGCGGGCTCGCCCGGTCCGCGCCTGACCCAGTGCAGCATGGCCACCGCGGCGATGCCGAAGCGCAGCCAGGCCAGCAAAAAGACCGGCAGCGTGGCCACCAGCAGACGCGACAAGCCGACGTAGCTGCCCACCAGCATCATGCTGGCGGCCAGGCAGGCGTAGGCGACCCAGGGCGTGCGTGCCGTCGTCATCGCGCCCGGTCGGCGGCTGCTCGGCAAGCCACGGCCACGGCCACAGCCACAGCCACAGCCGCCAGCTCGGCCACAGCCGCCGCGTCGCCCAGGCAAGCGGCCGCCGGCGCGGCCCGGGTTGCCGGCGCGCCAGGCGCTGCGGCAGCCCGCGGCGGCTCAGAACATCGACACATAACGCGCCAGTTCCCAGTCGCTGACATGGCGCGCATGGGCAGTGTGTTCGTCGCGCTTGAGCGCGATGAACTGGGTCAGCAGGGTTTCGCCCAAGGCCCCGCCCACCACCGGGTCGGCCGCCAGCGCGTCCAGCGCCTCGTTCAGGTGCTGGGGCAGCAGGGCGATGCCGCGTTCGCGGACCTGCGCCAGGCTCAGCGCGAACAGGTCGTCGTCGACGCCGGCCGGCAGGTCCAGCGCACGCTCGATGCCGTCCAGCCCGGCGGCGATCAGCCCGGCACTGGCCAGGTAGGGATTGGTGCTGGCGTCGGGCAGCCGCCATTCGATGCGGCCATGCAGCGTGCGCAGCAGGGTGGTGCGGTTGTTCGAGCCGTGGGCGATGTAGGCCGGCGCCCAGGTGGTGCCGGAGATCGAGGTGCCCACGGTCAGCCGCTTGTAACTGTTGACCGTGGGCGCGGCCAGCGCACACAGCGCTGCCGAATGCGCCAGCACGCCGGCGGCAAACTGTCGGCCCAGCGGCGACAGCTCGGCGGCGGTGTCGACTGATCCATCGGCGCGGTGCGGCACGAACAGGTTGCGGCCATTGCCGCGCGGGTCATGGGCCGGTCCCGACCACAGAGAGACGTGGAAGTGCATGCCGCTGCCTGGCTGGTCGGCAAACGGCTTGGGCATCATCGAGAAGACCATGCCTTGGGCTTCAGCCAGCGCGTGGGCGGCCTGCTTGAACAGCATCAGGTGATCAGCGCTGGCCAGGGCCTCGCTGAAGCCGAAGTTCACCTCGTACTGGCCGTGCGCGTCCTCGTGGTCGAGCTGCAGCACGTCGAGCCCGCAGGCCTCCAGCGCCTGCTGCAGCGACTGCAGATAGACGCGCTGGCGCGGCAGGCTTTTCAGGTCGTAGCTGGGCTTGTCCAGGCGGTCCAGGTCGTCGGCCGGCAGCCAGCGCCCCGCCACCTGCTTGAGCAGGAAGAACTCGGGCTCGATGCCGCTGCGCAAGTGCCAGCCGCGGGCGGCCAGCCGATCGGTCTGGCGGCGCAGCACCTGGCGCGGGCAGGCGTCGAACGGCTGCCCGGCGACAAAGCCGTCGCAGACCACCCGGGCATAGCCCGGCAGCCAGGGCAGGGCGGTGGCGGTGCTGGTGGCGCCCCGGGCCCAGTATTCGCTGCGCGGGCCGCAGCGTGGCAGGCCGGTGCCGGCGATCGACGGGCCCGAGAAGCCGGCGCCCTCGGTCAGCAAGTCGTCCAGGTGGGCCAGCGGCACGTACTTGCCGCGCGCCACGCCGTGCAGGTCGGTGAACTGCGCAATCAGCGTGTGCACGCCCTGGGCGGCCAGGCGTTCCTTGAGGTCTTTCATGGGCTTCCCCAAGCGCCGGGGTCGGCGCTGTTGAGCAATGGATTTTGATCCAGGTCGTCGTCTTGAAACCAACCGGGGCCGGGGGCCTGCGCCACCCGGCCCCGCGGTAGGCGGTGCCCGATCAGAAGCTGACGACCACCGAAGTGCCGAACACGCTGTTGCTCTTGCGGTATTCGCCGGTCTTGACGTCCAGGAACACCGGCAGGCTGGCCTGGTCGAAGCGGGCTTCGGCCTTGAAGGTGGTGTTGACGTTGTACAGCCAGCTCAGGCCCATCGACAGTGCGGTGCGGTTGGCGCCCTTGTTCGGATCGAGGCCGGGGTCGATCGAGCTGTCACCGCCGTAGGCCGGGCCGATGCCGTTGCGGTCGTCGGCCACGGTGTAGCCCAGCAGGCCGCCACCGTTCTTGCTGTTGTTGAGGTAGTCGACCCGGCCGATGACTTCCCAGCGCGGCATGAACTTGTAAGCAGCCAGCGCCGAGGCGCCGTACCAGCGGGCGTCCTGCAGGTTGCCGTTGCCGTCGAGCGAGATCGCTGTCCGGCGCTGCTGGCCGTAGCTCAACTGGCCCTGCACGGTCCAGTCACCGCGGATGAAGTAGCCATCGACCTCGAACAGGTCGAGCCGGGTGTCGGCGGTGCTCAAGGCGTCGCCGTTGAGGTTGGTCAGCACATTGCCGTCGGCATCGTAAGGGCGGAAGTTCGCCGCCTTGCCATGCACGCCAGCAAAGCCGAAGCCGTTGAACTCACCCTTGGAATAGTCGACCCGGTAGGCAAACGCTGGGGCGGTTTCGCCCGATTGGCGCTTGCTGGTGTTCATGTTGTTCAGTGCCCACTTCATGATCCACTTGCCGCGGGTGACTTCCATGCCGGCGCCGGTGTAGGCGGTGGGCAGCGTGAAGTCGAACAGCAGGTTGTGGGTGATCAGCTTGTTCAGCGTGGGCTGCAGGTACTCGTAGCCCGACCAGTCGGGCAACTGGCCGGCGATGATGCGGGTCTGCAGGTCACCCAGCGGGATCGAGACTGAGGCCTCGTGCACGATCGAGCCTTCGCCGATCACGCTGCCGGTGCCGCGGTTGGGCACCAGGGTCAGCCGCCACTTGGTGCCGCCTTCCATTTCCTTCTGGAAATCGAGACCGACGCCGCCGAAGTAGGAGTTGTCGTAGTTGTAGCCGTCCAGCGCCACCGGGTTCAGGAACTGGAAGCCGGCGCGGTCCTGGCGCTGGTTGTAGAGGTAGGTCGGGTCCATGTAGCCACTGATCTTCAGCATCTTCAGACCCTGCGACTCCATTGCGTCCTCGGTGGCCTCGGCCTTCATCGTGGCGCGGTTCAGCTCGCGGCTCTGGTCGGGGGTCATGCCCCACTGGGCGGTACCGGCAGTGCCGGCAGTGCCCGCCGCAGCCGCCGCACCACCAGCGGCTGCTGGCGCCTTGGCCTCCTGCGCCTTCAGCTTGCCTTCCAGCTCGGCCACCTTGTCCTTGAGCGCCTGCAGCTCCTTCATGACGTCGGCGTTGCTCTGGGCCAGGGCCGGAAAGCCCGCGGCCATGGCCAGGGCGAGTGCAGTGCAGTGAAACAGCTTCATCGGTGATGCTCCTCTAGCGGGTGTTCGATGGGGTCGTGCGAGAAAGGCGTGCGGGAAGATCGGGATGCGGGTCGGTCAAGCGTGGCCGGCAGCGGCGGCTTCCTGCGCTCGCTTGCGTTCATTGCGGGCGATCCAGTAGCTGGCCGCCACCACGCCGATGGCGACGATCACCACGATGATGGTGGCGACCGCGTTGACGCTGGGGTTCAGCCCCAGCCGGGCGCGCGAGAAGATGACCAGCGGCATGGTGGTGGCGCCCGGGCCTGACAGGAAGGCCGACAGCACCACGTCGTCGAGCGAGATGGTGAAGGTGAGCAACCAGGCCGACGCCAGCGACTGGCCGATCATTGGCAGCGTGATCAGCGTGAACACCTGCCAGGGGCGGGCGCCCAGGTCCATCGCGGCTTCTTCGAGCTGCGGGTTCAGGTCGAGCAGGCGGGCCTGCACCACCACCGTGGCGTAGGCCATGCCCAGCAGCAGGTGGCCCAGCCAGATCGTCATCATGCCGCGCTCCGGGAAGCCGATCGCCCGCTGGATCGACACCAACATCAGCAGCAGCGACAGGCCGACCACCACCTCGGGCATCACCAGCGGCGCGTTGACCATGCCCGAGAACGCCGTGCGGCCGGTGAAGCGCTTGTACTTGACCAGCGCAAACGCCGCCAGCGTGCCCATCACCACCGACCCGCAGGCGGTGAAAAACGCGATGCGCAGGCTCAGCCACAGGCCCTGCAACATCTCGCGGTCGTCGGGCAGGCTGGCGTACCACTTGAGCGTGAAGCCGCGCCACACATTGGGCAGCGGCGAGTCATTGAACGAGTAGACGATCAGCGCGATGATGGGCAGGTAGAGGAAGGCATAGCCCAGGCTCAACCAGCCACGGGCGAACCACTGGTTGAACTTGGCCGTGTTCATGCGCGACGCTCCTCGCGCCGCAATTCACGCCAAGCAAGCGCCGCGGAACCGGCTTTGCCGGGCCGCTGGGGCCCGCCCCCCTGGGGGGGAGCGACGAAGTCGCTTCGGGGGGGGGTCATCTGCCTGCCTCCTGGGCTTCAGCTTGATACTTGTTGAACAGCGCCAGCGGCACGATGATCAACAGGATCATCACCACCGCCACGGCGCTGGCCATCGGCCAGTCGTTGTTGCTGAAGAACTCGTCCCACAGCACGCGGCCGATCATCAGGGTCTCGGGGCCGCCCAGCAGCTCGGGGATGACGAACTCGCCGACGCAGGGGATGAACACCAGCATGCTGCCGGCGATGATGCCGGCCTTCGACAACGGCACGGTGATCTTCCAGAACGCTGTCCAGGGCGTGGCGCCGAGGTCGGCGGCCGCCTCCAGCAGCTTGAGGTCCATCTTGGCCAGGTTGCCGAACAGCGGCAGGATCATGAAGGGCAGGTAGCTGTAGGTCATGCCCAGCACCAGCGAGAACGGCGTGTGCATCAGCTTGCCCGGTGCCGAGATCAGGCCGAGCGCCAGCAGCACCTGGTCGAGCCCCAGGCCGATGATGGCGTCTGCCACCCAGCCGTTGTCGCTGAGCAGGCCTTTCCAGGCGTAGACGCGCAGCAGGAAACTGGTCCAGAACGGCAGCATCACCAGCAGCAGCAGCACCGGCTGCACGGTGGCCTTGGCGCGCGCCATGAAGTAGGCGAACGGGTAGCCGATGAGCAGGCACAGCACCGTGGTGGCCGCCGCGTACTGCACGCTGGCGAGGTAGGTCTTGTAGTACAGCGCGTCCTGGGTGATGAAGACGTAGTTGCCCAGCTTGAGCTGCAACTGCAGCAGGCCGTCCTGGTAGGTGATCAAGTCCTTGAAGTTGACGTTCTCCATCTCGGAGACGCTGATCTTGGCCAGAATCAGGAACGGCAACAAAAAGAAAACCAGCAGCCAGGCGTACGGAATGCCGATCACCGCCACGCGGCCGGCGGTCAGGCGCTTGAACAGGGACGGGGCAGTGGCGGCCATGTCTGTTCGCTGCTGATGGCTACTGGGTCAGCACCACATGGGCCGAGCGCGACCAGTGCGCCCAGACCGCATCGCCCCAGGTCAGCTCGTCGTCCTTGTGGCGGGCGGTGTTGGCCTGGCTGATCTTCAGCCTCTGGCCGCTGCCGAGTTCGATGTGGTAGACCGTGAAGCTGCCGAAGTAGGACATCTCCTTGATCGTGCCGTGCGCGGTGTTGTAGTCGTCCGGCGGCTTGTTGCGCGAGACATGGATCTTCTCGGGCCGCAGCGCCACCGTCACCGGCATGCCCAGCGTGCCGGTGATGCCGTGGCCCACGTAGTGCCGGCAGTCGGCTGAGGCGATGACGACGTGGTCGGCCTCGTCGGCCTCGACCGTGCCGGGCAGCAGGTTGACATTGCCGATGAAGTCGGCGACGAACTTGGTGGCCGGGGTTTCGTAGATGTCGGCCGGCGCACCCACCTGCAAGAAGCTGCCCTCGCTCATGATCGCGATGCGCGACGCCATCGTCATCGCCTCTTCCTGATCGTGCGTCACCATGACGCAGGTGACGCCGACCTGCTCGATGATGTTGACCAGTTCGATCTGGGTTTGCTCGCGCAGTTTCTTGTCCAGCGCGCCCAGCGGTTCATCGAGCAGCAGCATTTGCGGCTGCTTGGCCAGGCTGCGCGCCAGCGCCACCCGCTGCTGCTGGCCGCCCGACAGCTGGTGCGGCTTGCGCTGGGCGAACTTGCCCAGTTGCACCAGCTTCAACATCGCCTCGACCCGCTGCGCGACCTGGTCCTTGGGCAATTTCTCTCGCTGCAAGCCAAACGCGATGTTCTGCCACACCGTCAGGTGCGGGAACAGCGCGTAGCTCTGGAACATCATGTTGATCGGCCGCTCGTAGGGCGGCAGGCCGGCCAGGTCCTGCCCGTTGAGCACGATGCGCCCCGAGGTCGGTTGATCAAAGCCCGCCAGCATGCGCAGCAACGTGGTCTTGCCGCATCCCGACGAGCCCAGCAGCGCGAAGATCTCGCCCTTGGCGATGTCCAGGCTGACATGGTCGACGGCCTTGTAGCCGCTGAAATCCTTCACCACGTCCTGGATGCTCAGGTAGGCGGCGTCAGGGCTGGCAGGTTTGGCGAGTGCGGTACTGCTCATGGCCGAGCCGAACTCAAAGACCGGTCTTGAAGGCGGTGTAGGTGCGCGTCATCAAGCGGCGCAGGTCGTTGTTCAGCGCGTCGGGTGCCTTCATCTTGGCCAGGTTCTCGGGCGACAAAAAAACCGACGGGTTGTTCGCCACTTCGGGCTTGATGAACTTCTTCGACTCGAGGTTGGGGTTGGCGTAGAACACCTTGTTCGTCAGCGCTGCGTGCACGTCGCCACGCAGCATGAAATTGATGAACTTGTGCGCGTTGCCGGGGTGGGCGGCGTCGGCGGGGATGACCATCACGTCGAAGAACAGCAGGCCGCCGGTGGACGGCAACAGGGCCTGGATGTTCTGGCCGGTCTTGCCGTCGATGGCGCGCTGGCGTGCGATGTTGATGTCGCCCGACCAGCCCAGCGCCAGGCAGATGCTGCCGTTGGCCATGTCGTTGATGTAGCCCGACGAGCTGAACAAGGTGACATGCGGGCGCACGCTCTTGAGCAACTGCGCCGCCGCGGTGTAGTCGGTGGGCACCTTGCTGAAGCTGGGCTTGCCCAGGAAGTGCAGCGCGGCAGGCACCACCTCGGACGCCGAGTCGAGGAAGGCCACGCCGCAGCCCTTCATCTTGCTGATGTACTCGGGCTTGAAGACCAGATCCCAGGCGTTCTCAGGCATCGGCGTGCTGCCCAGTGCGGCCTTGACCTTGTCGACGTTGATGCCCACCGTGGTGTAGCCCCACAGCCAGTTCACCATGTACTCGTTGCCCGGGTCCATGCGCGCCAATTGGGCCTGCACCGCCGGGTCGAGGTTCTTGTAGTTGGGGATCTTGCTCTTGTCGATCTTGGCCAACAGGCCGCCGTCGATCTGCAGCTTGGCCCAGTTCGACGAGGGCACGACGATGTCGTAGCCGCTCTTGCCCGCCACCAGCTTGGCGTGCACGATCTCGTTGTTGTCGAAGTTGTCGTACCGGACCTTGATGCCGGTTTCCTTCTCGAAACTCTTGAGCGTGTCCTCGGCGATGTAGTCGGACCAGTTGTAGATGTTGAGGACCTTGTCCTCCTCCTGGGCCTGCGCTTGACTGAAGGCCCCTGCTCCCAGGGCGGCCAGCAGGGCCAGGCTCAGCGTGGTGAACGACCGACGGCACAACCGATTCATGAACAACCTCCGGAGGGAAAAGGATGACAGGCTTGCAAACAAGGTGAGTGGAGTCTAAGCAGGCCGCGAAGGCTTGCTCATCAGGGGATGCCTGGGCTTGGTGCCAGCAGAAATGCGTTCAAAGCCAGCCCTCGCGCCGGGCGTCGGCCAGGGTCAGGTCGAGGCAGCGGCGGATCAGCGCCACCATCTCGTCGATCTGCGCGCGGGTGATGATCAGCGGTGGCGCGATGATCATGCGCGGCCCCACCGCCCGCATCACCAGGCCGTTGGCGAAGCAGTGGCCCCGGCAGACCATGCCGATGCCGGCTTCGGCCGCGAACGGCGTCAGCTTCGCCTTGTCTTTCACGAGCAGCAGCGCTCCCATCAGGCCACAGGTTTCAGCGGTCCCCACCAGCGGGTGTTCGCTCAGGGCTTCGAAAGCTTTAGCAAGATACGGACCGACATCGTCGTGCACATGGTCGACCAGCCCCTGTGCCTGAATCAACTTGATGTTGGCCAGCGCCACCGCACAGGCCACCGGATGGCCCGAGTAGGTGTAGCCGTGTTCGAACTCGCCGCCTTGCTCGATCAGCACGCGGGCGATGCGGTCACCGACCATCACGCCACCCAGCGGCACGTAGCCGCTGGTGACGCCCTTGGCGAAGGTCATCAGGTCGGGCTTGAAGCCGAAGGTTTCGCAGCCGAACCAGTGCCCGGTGCGGCCGAAGCCGCAGATCACTTCGTCCGACACCAGCAAGATGCCGTACTGGTCGCAGATGCGCTGGATCTCGGGCCAGTAACTGGCGGGCGGAATGATCACGCCGCCGGCGCCCTGCACCGGCTCGCCGATGAAGGCCGCCACCTTGTCTGCACCGATGGCCAGGATGCGGTCTTCCAGCCAGCTGGCGGCCTTCAGGCCAAACGCTTCCTGCGTCATGGGTGGCTCCGGGTCGCCTTCGGCGCCCGCCCCCCCAGGGGGGTCGCCCGCCTTGAGGCGGCTCGGCGCCGGGCGGCCCTGACCATGCTCCACCCAATACGGCTGGTCGATGTGCACGATGTTGGGGATCGGCAGCCCACCCTGGGCGTGCATGCCGCTCATGCCGCCCAGCGAGGCACCGGCCACCGTGCTGCCGTGGTAGGCGTTGTGGCGGCTGATGATGACCTGGCGCTCGGGCTGGCCCAGGATGTCCCAGTAGCGGCGCACCATGCGCACCACGGTGTCGTTGCCCTCGGAGCCGGAACCCGAAAAGAACACGTGGTTGAACTGTGGCGGCGTCACTGCCACCAGCAACTCGGCCAGCTCGATCGCCGGCGGCGTGGCGGTCTGGAAGAAGGCGTTGTAGAACGGCAGCTCCTTCATCTGCTTGGCGGCGGCATCCACCAGCGCCTGCTGACCGTAGCCGACGTTGACGCACCACAGGCCCGACATCGCGTCGAGCAGCTTGTGGCCATCCGAATCCCACAGGTAGATGCCGTCGGCCCGGGTGATGATGCGCGCGCCCTTCTTGGCCAGCGACTGGAAATCGGTGAACGGGTGCAGGAAGTGGGCCGAATCAGCGGCCTGCCAGCTGGCGGTGGTGCGGGTCATGTTGGGTTCCTTTCAAGTGGCCGCCGCGGAGCCGGCTTTGCCGGGCCGCTGGCGGCGCCCCCTTGTGGGGGCTGAGGCCGGACACAAACGGCACGCCGTTTGTGCCTGCCGAAGGGCTGGGCCTCTGGCCCAGCGCGGCCTGCAAGGACGCCGAAGGCGCTTCGGGGCTGGGTCAATGTCTAGACGTGCAAGAGCAGGTGCTCGCGTTCCCACGGCGAGATCACCTTCATGAACTCGGCGTACTCGATCTCCTTGACCTCGGTGTAGACGGTGATGAACTCGCTGCCCAGCACCTCGTGCAGGTCTTTCTCGGCGCGCAGCAGTTCCAGCGCTTCGCCCAGGCTGCGCGGCAGCGAGAAGTCGCCCAGGTAGGCGTCGCCCTTGCATTCGGCGGTGGGCTCGATCTGCTTGGTGATGCCCAGGTAACCGCATGCCATGGTGGCGGCCAGCGCCACGTAGGGGTTGGCGTCGGCGCCGATCACCCGGTTCTCGACGCGGCGGGCCTGTGGGCTGGCCAGCGGGCTGCGAATGCCCACGGTGCGGTTGTCGGTGCCCCACTGGATGTTGATCGGCGCGGCCACGCCCCGCACCAGCCGGCGGTAGCTGTTGACGTAAGGCGCAAACAGCGCCATCGCCGCCGGGATGTAGCGTTGCAGCCCGCCGATGAACCAGTAGAACTCTTTGCTGGCCGTGCCGTCGGGGTTGCTGAAGATGTTCTGCCCGGTGGCCCGGTCGATCAGGCTCTGGTGGATGTGCATCGCGCTGCCCGGCTCGCCGGCGATCGGCTTGGCCATGAAGGTGGCGTACATGTCGTGGCGCAGCGCGGCCTCGCGCACGGTGCGCTTGAACATGAACACCTCGTCGGCCAGGCCCAGCGGCTCGTCGTGGAAGAAGTTGATTTCCATCTGCCCCGCGCCCACCTCGTGGATCAGCGTGTCGACGTTGAGGCCCATCTTTTCGCAGTAAGCGTAGACATCCTCGAACAGCGGGTCGAATTCATTCACCGCGTCGATCGAGTAGGCCTGGCGTGAGGTCTCGGCACGGCCGCTGCGGCCGATCGGCGGTTTGAGCGGCATGTCGGGGTCGGTGTTGCGCGCCACGAGGTAGAACTCGAGCTCGGGCGCCACCACCGGTTTCCAGCCCTTGGCGGCGTACAGCTCGCAGACGCTGCGCAGCACCGATCGGGGCGCAAACGGCACCAGCTTGCCGTCCTTGTCGTAGCAGTCATGAATGACCTGGGCGGTGGGGTCGACCGCCCAGGGCACGATGCGCGCCGTGGTCGGGTCGGGCCGCAGGTGCATGTCCATGTCGGTCGGGCTGATGACGTCGTAGTACGGCCCTTCTTCCGGGAACTCGCCGGTCACGCCCATGGCCACCACGGCTTGCGGCAATCGCATGCCGCGGTCCTCGGTGAACTTGAGGCGGGGCAGGATCTTGCCGCGGGCCACGCCGGTCAGGTCGGGCACCAGGCATTCGATCTCGGTCACGCGCTCTTCGTTGAGCCAGTTTTCAAGATCGCTGAAGCTGAAGTTTTCTCGATTCACCATGGAACACCTTGTTGGGGTCTTGCGGTTGTCATGCGATTGTTATGCGGTCGTTTTGCGGTGGTTCGCCGGTCTTGCATCCGGCGTGCAGCTCTGGTGCAGGCTGAAGGCCTTCTTCGGGCCTTGTTTGCCGAGCGAGCTTGAGCAGGGTGGACGCTAGGGAATCGGGTGGCGCGCCGGCGTGGTGCGGTTGTCGCGGTGCGCCCGCACCGCGTCGCCGAAAGCCTGCAGCATCTGCATCGAGACCGGGTTCTTGGCTGCCTGCCATTCCGGATGCCATTGCACGCAGAGGTTGAAGCCCAGGGCGCCGGCCACCGAGAAAGCCTCGACCACGCCGTCGGGTGCCAGGGCTTCGACCCGCAGGCCCGGGGCCAGGCGGTTGACGGCCTGGCCGTGCAGCGAGTTCACCTTGAAGCTGGGCTGGTCGACGATCTGCGCCAGCACGCCGCCGGGCACCACTTCCACCTCATGGGCGGCGGCGTACTGGGTGTCGGCCGACTTGCCGTGGGGTGCGCGGTGGTCGGTGTGCGGGCGGACCTCGTGCACCGCCTGGTGCAGCGATCCGCCCAGCGCCACGTTGGTCTCCTGCGTGCCGCGGCAGATCGCGAACAGCGGCAGGCCGACCTCGAGCGCGCGGCGGATCAGCGGCAGCGTCCAGGCGTCGCGCGCCGGGTCGAGCGGCAGGGTGCGGTCGCGCACCTCCTCGTCGAAATGGCTGGGATGCACGTTCGACGGCGAGCCGGTCAGCAGCAGACCGTCGGCGATGGCGAGCAAGGCGTCGAACTCATCGGTCAGCGCGGTCGGCACGATCAGCGGCGTGGCACCGGCCAGGCGCACCGCGTCAACGTACTTCTTGCCGACGATGTGGAAGGCGTGGTCGCCCAGCAAGCGGTTGCAGGCCGGCACCAGCACCAGGGGTCTGGCCTCCAGTGGCGAGGGGTTCGGGGTCGGGTCGGTCGTCATGCGAGGGCGTCTTTCAGCCGGTACCAGGCCATGCCCAGGACCAGCGCGGGGGTGCGCAGCAGCCTGCCGCCCGGAAAGGGGCGGTGCTTGAGGCGCGCGAAGGTGTCGAAACGGGTGGCGTCGCCGGCCATGGCCTCTGCCACCACGCGGCCGGCCAGGCCGGTGAGCGCCAGCCCGTGGCCGGAGAAGCCTTGCAAGTAGTAGACCTGCGGGGCGCCGGGCAGGCGGCCAAAATCGGGTGCCCGGTTCAGCGTGATGTCGACGAAGCCGCCCCAGGCATGGCTGACCGGCGTGCCGGCCAGCGGCGGGAAGGTCTCCACCATGCGCGCGCGCATGCTGTCGGCCAGGTTCACCGGCGTGGTGGTGCTGTAGCTGACCCGCCCGCCATACAACAGCCGCCAATCGGCGCTGAAGCGGAAGTAATCGAGCACGAAATTGTTGTCACAGACCGCCGCGTTGCAGCCGATCAACTGGCGCGCCAGCGCTTCGCCCACCGGCGCGCTGGCGACGATGTAGGTGCCCACCGGCATGATGCGCGACGCCAGTTGCGGCGCCAGCCCCTGCAGGTAGACATTGCCGGCCAGCAGCACCTGGCGCGCGGTGATGCGGCCGCTCGCGGTGTGCAGCACTGCCTGGTCGCCCGCCCGCTGGCCGGGCACCAGCGCGGTGACCGCCGTGCCTTCGTGAATCGTCACCCCCAGCCCGGCCGCCGCACGGGCCAAGCCCAGGCTGTACTTCAGCGGATGCAGGTGGCCCGAGCGCGGGTCGTGCACCGCGGCGTGGTAGCGCGGGCTGGCGATCCACTGGGGCAGGTCGGCGCGGGCGATGCGCTGCATCGGGTAGGCGTAGGTACGGTCCAGGTGGTCGGCTCCGGCCAGCAGATCCCGTGCCTTGCCGGCACTGGTGGCCACGCCCAGGTAACCGTCGCGCCAGTCGCAATCGATGTCGAAACGGCGGCAGCGTTCGCGGATCAGGGCGATCGCCTCGATCGACATGTCGAAGACGCGCCGGGCTTCGTCCAGCCCCAATTGGGATTCGATCTCGGCCTGGTCGCAAGCCAGGCCGTGGATCGCCTGGCCACCGTTGCGGCCGCTGGCACCGAAGCCGATCTCGCGGGCTTCCAGCAGCCTGACGGAGAAGCCGCGTTCGGCCAGTTCGATCGCGGCCGACAGGCCCGCCAAGCCGCCCCCGATGATGGCCACGTCGCAATGTGCATCCCCTTCAAGCGCCGGGTGCCGCTCCTCCCGTACCGCCGATTCGGCGTAGTACGAGTGGCGCGTGAGATCTTGGTCGGCGCTGAGGAAATGCATAAACCGTTGCGCTAGGAGGCTGTCGGGCTTGGGGACGGGCCTGCGTTGAAGCTGGAAATGGGCTCAGCCTAGGCGCCAAGCACAGCCATGCCTGCCGGCATGGCGCGCATTGGCAACGACGGATCAGCCATTTCCAGCTTCAACCCGAAGGGCCAGGGCGATTTTCGGTGCCATCTGTCGTTGCCGGCTCGTTGTGGGGGCCAATCCCACGCCTCGCCGGCGCCTAAGCTGGCACCGAAACTCGCCCTGGCGCAGGCCCGTCCCCAAGCCCGACAGCCTCCTAGG